>JACOUA010000141.1 GCA_016178075.1 Acidobacteriota bacterium | reverse complement strand
GTGATCGGGATCCAGGAATCCGCGAACGCGAACTCGGCCATCGTGGTCCTCAAGGTGGCGGTGGTGCTGATCGTCATCGCGGTTGGGATCTCGTATGTGAACCCGGCCAACTGGCAGCCGTTCATTCCGGAGAACGAGGGGGCGTTCGGGAAGTACGGGTTCAGCGGCATCGTTCGCGGCGCGGGGGTCGTCTTTTTCGCGTACATCGGCTTCGATGCCGTGTCGACGGCGGCCCAGGAGGCCAAGAATCCTCAGAAGGACATGCCGATCGGCATCCTGGGCTCGCTCGTCATCTGCACGGTCCTCTACATCGTCATGGCGCTCGTGATTACGGGCATCGTGCCGTACCGCGAGCTGAACGTGCCGGATCCCATCGCGGTCGCGGTCGATCGGATTGGCCTCCGCTGGCTGTCGCCGCTCGTCAAAGTCGGCGCGATTGCGGGGCTGAGCTCGGTCATCCTCGTCATGCTCCTCGGCCAGCCGCGGATCTTCTACACGATGGCCAAGGATGGGCTGCTGCCGCCGTTCGCAGCCAAGATCCACCCGAAGTTCCGGACACCGTACATCACGACGATCGTGACGGGGATCCTGGTGGCCATCCTCGGGGGCATCGCGCCCATTGCTCTGCTCGGCGAGCTCGTCAGCATCGGGACGCTCCTGGCGTTCGTCATCGTCTGCGTCGGCGTCATCGTGCTGCGGCGGACGCGTCCGGAGATTCCGCGTCCGTTCAAGACGCCGGGCAGTCCGATCGTGCCGGGGCTGGGCGCGGTCCTCTGCCTCTATCTGATGTACGGGCTCCCGCTCGACACCTGGCTGCGACTCATCGTGTGGATGGCGCTCGGCTTCGTCATCTACTTCGGGTACAGCCGCTCGCACAGCGTCGTGCAACGTGAGTTGCTCGCGCGCAGCGGTCGTTAGCCGCGTCATGTGAGCGCGACGAGCGGAGCGGGGCGTAGGGGCCCGCGCGAGCGAGGAGCTTGGCGGGGTGCATGGGGTCCCCGCCATCCAAGGACGAAGGGCGACCCCTGGCTGCGGGCGACGGGCCCACGGCTGGCGGTCGCCCTTTCCGCTTCGGTGCTGGCCGGCGGCACGGCAGGCTACATGCTCATCGAGCGCTGGAGCCTGCTCGACGCGTTCTACATGACCGTCATCACCGTGTCGACGGTCGGCTACCGGGAGCTGCACGAGCTGTCGCCGGCCGGCCGCCTCTTCACGGTGCTGCTGATCGTTGCGGGGGTCGGAACCGCCTTCTACACGATCACGCTGCTGGCCTCGCTCGTGGTCGACGGCAGCCTGATGGCGCGGTTCGATGAGCGGCGCCGCAACCGTATGCTGGACGAACTGAAGGATCACTTCATTCTGTGCGGCCATGGCCGGATTGGCAGCATCATCGCGGCCGAGTTCCGGAGAGAAGGGATCCGCTACGTCGTCATCGACCGTGACGAAGAGCGGGTGCACGATCTCATCGAACGCGGCGAGCTCGCGGTGGCGGCCGACGCGAGCCGGGAAGAGGTCCTGACGCGGGTCGGGATCGAGCGTGCCAGAGGCCTCATCGCCGCCGTCGGCACCGATGCCGAGAATGTCTACACGATCCTCACGGCGCGGGGCCTCAGGCCGGACCTCTACATCATCGGACGGGCCGAGACCGAGGACGGCGTCCGCAAGCTGGGCCGCGCGGGGGCGAATCGGGTGCTGTCGCCCTACCAGATCGGCGCGGTCCAGATGGCCCAGACGGCGCTGCGCCCGGCCGTCGTCGACTTCGTCCAGCTCGCGACGAGTTCGGACAACCTCGAGCTGGCGATGGAGCAGATCAAACTGGCCGAGCGGACGGAGCTCGCGGGTCGCAGCCTCCTGGATGCGAACCTGCGGCAGCGGTTCGGGGTGATCGTCGTCGGGATTCAGCGGGCGGACGGCAAGATGCAGTTCAACCCGCCGGCCGACGCGGTGCTGAAGGCCGGCGACCAGCTCGTCGTGCTCGGTCCGCCGGAGAGCCTCAAGGAGCTCGAAGTTGCCGCGGCAGGGTGAAGAATTGCGGATTGCGGATTGGAGATTGGGGATTAGAGACAATCAATCCGCAATCCGCAATCCCCAATCCGCAATTCGGTAGTCTCTGTGTCTGCCCGTATCCTCAACGGATCAGAAATTGCGGCGCGCATGCGCGACGAGCTCAGGCCGCGCATCGAGGCGTTTCGGCTGCGAACAGGCCGGCCGCCGGGCCTTGGCGTCGTGCTGGTCGGTGAGCACCCGGCGTCCGAGGTGTACGTTCGGAACAAGCTCCGCGCGGCATCCGAGGTCGGGCTGCGCGCGGATCTCGAGCGCCTGCCGGCCACAGCGGCGCTCGCGGACGCCCTGGCCCTGGTCGAGCGCCTCAACGGCAGCCCGGCGCACGACGGTATCCTCGTGCAGGATCCCTTGCCGGCGGGGCTTGGGCCGGGCGCGTCGCAGCAGGTCTTCGACCTCATCGATCCGGCCAAGGATGTCGACGGCTTCACGCCGGTCAACGCCGGCCGGCTCCTTCAGAACCGCGCGACACTGCCGCCGTGCACGCCGTCGGGCATCATCGAGCTCCTCGACCGCTCGGGGATTCCAGTAGCTGGCCGGAGAGCTGTCGTGATTGGCCGCAGTGATATCGTCGGCAAGCCGGTCGCGCTGCTCCTCGTCCAGCGCGACGCGACGGTGACGCTTTGTCATTCCAAGACCGCGAATTTGCCGGATGTCGCGCGCCAGGCCGAGATTCTCGTCGTCGCGGTGGGCCGCCCGGCGTTCGTGACACCTGATTTCGTGAGACCGGGGGCCACGGTCGTCGATGTCGGCATCAACAACGTGACCGATCGCGCGCTCCTCGAGCGCTGGTTCGGCGACGATCATCCACGCCTTCGCGACTTCGATCGGCGCGGTGCGCTGCTCGTGGGCGATGTGCACCCCGACGTCGTCGAGGTCGCCGGCGCCCTGACACCGGTCCCCGGCGGAGTTGGACCGCTGACGATCGCGTCGCTGCTGCGGAACACGGTACGGGCCGCGGAGCTGAGGGCCGACAGGTAGTTTTCAGTTCTCAGTTTTCAGTCGTCAGTAAGAACTGAAAACTGATAACTGATAACTGACAACTGAGAACTGAGTTTATGTTACGCGTCGCCTTGACCGGCGGGATCGCGACAGGCAAGTCGTATGTCGCGGAGCGGCTGCAGCAACGCGGCCTCCCGGCGATCGACGCCGATCGCCTGGTCCACGAGCTCCTCATGCCGGAATCCGAGGCGATCGATCCGATCGTCGCGCGATTCGGTCGAGAGGTGCTCGACGAGGACGGCTCCATCAGCCGCCGCGTGCTCGGACGGAAGGTGTTTGCCGATCCGGTCTCGCGGCGCGATCTCGAGGCGATCCTCCACCCGCGTGTGTACGACCGGATTCACGCCTGGTTCGCGACCCTCGCCGGCGAAGGTCGGCATCGAGTGGCCGTTGCCGATATCCCGCTGCTCTACGAATCCAGACGCGAGCGGGAATTCGATCGGGTGATCGTCGTGGCGTGCGACGCCGAAGAGCAGGTGCGCCGCGCGATGAAGCGGGACCACCTTCCGGAGAGCGAGGCCCGCCAACGTCTGGCCGCGCAGCTCCCGATTGTCGACAAGGTCCGCCGGGCCGATTACGTCGTCTGGACCACCGGCACCCACGAGGAGACCGATCGTCAGGTCGACGACATCGTCCGGACCCTTGCGGCAGTGACGGAGTGACGGCATGACGAAATGACGACCTGACGAATCCCCAAGAGACAAGCCACCTCCGTCAATTCGTCCCTTCACTGCCGTTCTTCGCTGGCGCAATCCGCTCTTCGACGAAGCTGTTCCAGTCGTGACAATGCGGGCACTGCCACAGCAGCTCGGTGCTGCGGTACCGGCACCGGAGGCAGATGTGCGGATCGAGATAGAAGACCGACCGCCGCGCGAGCTCCATGTAGCGGTCGACGAGGACGGGGTCGAGATTCAGCCGGACCAGGAGCTCCCAGATCGCATGGTGAACGCTGAGGCCGTGCGGATTGTGGACGAGCGCCTCGAAGAGGAGATCAAGCGCACCTGCGAGGTCGCCGTGGCCGACGAGCTGACGTGACAGCGACAGCCGGGCCCGCCACTCCTGCGGGTTCGCGGCGATGAGCTTCCGGCACAGATCCGCGAGGCGGTCGGGCAATTTCATGCGGGCGTAGGCCGACTCCAGTCGGTCGAACGCGAGGTGGGCCCGTTCGGGCGCGACCTCGATGACCTTTTCCCAGACGGCGATGGCTTCGTTCAAGTGGTCTTCGTGGAATCTGACGTCTCCGAGGTTCAGATACGCCGGCACGGTGCTCGGGTCCAGGTCGATGGCGGCCTTGAAGCGCTGCGCGGCGGCCGGACATTCCTGGCGCTTCAGGGCATCGAGACCAAGCTCGTTCTCGAGAAACGCCTGAATCTGCTGGTTGGCCGCCTGTTTCTCCGGCCCAGCCAGCGCAATGAGGCGCTGGCGGGTTTCGTACGCCTGCTGCCACTGATGCTGTTCTTCGTACAGTTTCTCGAGATTCACCAGCGCGTAGTGGTTCTTGGGATCGAGGCGCAGCACCTGGTCGAAGGCCTCGAGCGCGCGATCGACGAATCCTCCCCGCTTGAAGTCCAGTCCGAGGCACAGCAGCACGTAGGCGTGCTCCAGCTTGTTCAGCTTCGGCCGCTGCAGCAGGCTCTGGTGCACGTGAATCGCCCGCCCGACCTGCCCCTTCTCGCGATAGAGATTGCCGAGGATCATGTGAATCTCGAGGGCGTCGGTGTCGAGGCGGGCGCGGCTCAGCTCCTCGATCGCCAGGTCGATTTGATTGGAGACGAGGAAGTTGAGGCCGAGGATGTAGTGGGGGGATTCGCGCGCGCGGCGGCGATCGATCCACCGGCCGTCGCGCAGCTTGTAGCGTTCCCAGGCTTTTCCCGTCGCCAGCCCGACCAGCAGGCAGATCATCGCGGCGAGCAGCGTCTCGTAGTTCTCGATCACGACGCGTGGAGGCCAGCAGCGGGCACTCGGATCAGAACATCTGCGTGCGCCAGAGATCGTGCAGATGCAGCACGCCTTCGACGAGACGGTTCTGGTCCGCGACGACGAGCGATGTAATCTTGCGCTGTTCCATGATGCCAAGGGCTTCGACCGCCAGCATCGAGCGGCCGATCGTCACGGGGTTGCGCGTCATGACGTCGCCGGCGGCCATCGTCATGATTTCGGGGTGCACGCTCATGTGGCGCCGCAGGTCGCCGTCGGTGATGATGCCCGCCAGGTGCTGACCCTCGTCGACCACGCACGTCATCCCGAGTCCCTTGCGGGACATCTCGTAGACGACCTCGCTCATCGGCATCGTTGTCTGGACGATGGGCGTGGCGGAGCCCTTGTGCATCAGATGCTCGACCCGAAGCAGGCGCTTGCCCAGCTTGCCGCCCGGATGCAGGTCGACGAAGTCCTCCTGGCGGAATCCCCGCTGGACCAGGAGCGTCATGGCGATCGCGTCGCCGAGGGCCAGCGCCGCGGTCGTGCTTGCCGTCGGGACCAGATTCAGGGGACAGGCCTCCTCGCTGACGCGGCAGTCGAGCGCAACGTCGGCAGCCTGGCCCAGCGTCGAGTCGGGCGACCCGGTGATGGCGATGAGCCGGGCGCCGAGCCTCTTGATCGTTTCGAGGAGCCGCAACAGCTCGTCGGTCTCGCCGCTGTACGAGAGCGCGATGACGACGTCGTCGCTCCGAATCACCCCGAGATCGCCGTGTACGGCTTCCGCGGGGTGCAGGAAGAACGCCGGGGTCCCGGTGCTGGAGAGCGTTGCCGCAATCTTCCGGCAGATGATCCCCGACTTGCCCATGCCGGTCACGATGGCGCGGCCACGACAGTCGTGCAGCAGCTGCACGGCCTCGCCGAACCGGTGGTCGAGCCGATCCATCAGCGCGAGAATCGCCTGCGCCTCGGTCTGCAGCACGCGTCGGGCGAGCGAGAGATCGATCGTGGTCGTCGTCATCGTTCTTCGTAGGCCGGCCCCGCGGCACCGGCGGTGGATGATCGAGCGATGGCGTCGATACGGGTGAGGCGTTGCAAGAGCGGCTCGAGCAGGTCGAGCGCCAGCGCATTCTGCGCGTCGCTTTTGGCACGGGCCGGCTCCTCGTGGACTTCGAGGAAGACACCGTCGACGCCGGCGGCCACGCCCGCCGACGCCAGGGGCGTGATGTACTGGGCGAGCCCCGCCGAGACGCCGTCGCCGCCGCCAGGGAGCTGCAGGCTGTGGGTGACGTCGAAGATCACCGGGCACCCGAGCCCGCGCATCATCGGAAACGCCCGCATGTCGACGACCAGATTGTTGTAGCCGAAGCCGACGCCCCGTTCCGTGACGAGCGCGCGCGCGTTTCCGCTCGCCGTGACCTTTTCAATCGCGAACCGCACGTCGGTCGGTGACAGAAACGGTCCCTTCTTGATGTTCACCGCGCGGCCGGTCTTCGCCGCGGCGACGATCAGATCGGTCTGACGGGAGAGGAACGCCGGAATCTGGAGCACGTCGACGACCGCCGCGGCCGGCGCGGCGTGCGCGGCCTCGTGGATGTCGGTCAGGAGCGGCACGCCGACGGATCGACCGACTGTTTCGAGCACCCTCAGCCCGGCCTCGAGTCCCGGGCCGCGAAACGATCGGATCGACGTCCGGTTGGCTTTGTCGTACGACGCCTTGAAGATGAACGGCACGCCCGTCCGGCGCGCGATGGCGGCGATCGATCCCGCGAGATCCACGGCGTGCGTCTCGCTCTCGATGACGCAGGGACCCGCGATGAGGACGAGCGGGTAGGGGCCGCCTATGCCGATCTGGCGGATCTGAACGGGAGCGACCTGGGGCACGCCGCCATTATAGAAGAATCAGGCCACCGTCTCGGCGGCGGCCGATTCGGCGCGCGCCAGCTTGTGACGATAGCTCGCCTCGACGAAGCTCGCGAAGAGCGGATGCGGCTGGAGCGGCTTGGACTTGAACTCCGGATGGAACTGGACCGCGAGGTACCACGGGTGATTCGGGAGCTCGACGATCTCGACAAACTTGCCGTCGGGCGAGCGCCCAGAGATGCGAAGGCCCTTTTCGGCGAGCAGCTTCTCGTACACGCAGTTGAACTCGTACCGGTGCCGGTGCCGCTCGTGGACCAGCGGCTTGCCGCCATAGACGCGCTGCGCGAGCGAGCCGGGTGACAGCTCGCACGCGTAGGAGCCGAGCCGCATCGTGCCGCCGAGCTCTTCGACGCCGAGCAAGTCGCGCAGCTTGTAGATCACCTTGTGCGGCGCCTCTTCGTCGCACTCGGTGGAATCGGCGTCCGTGAGCCCGCACACGTTCCGCGCGTACTCCACCGCCGCCCATTGAAATCCATAGCAGATCCCGAAGTACGGCACGGCGTGCTGCCGTGAATACTCCGCGGCCCGCATCATCCCGCGCGTGCCCCGGGGGCCGAACCCGCCCGGCACCAGGATGCCGTCCGCGCCTTGCAGAAGATGCCAGCCGGAATCGTCACCGAGGGCTTCGGCTTCGACCCAGCGGATGTTCACGTTGACGCGGTTGGCGAACCCTCCGTGGAACAGCGCTTCGTTCAGGCTCTTGTACGCGTCCTCGTACTCCACGTACTTGCCAACGACGTGAATCGTGACCTCGCCGGCGGGATCCTTGATGCGCTCGAGCAGATCCTCCCACGGGTGCATTCGCCGTTCCGTTTCGGGCAGGCGGAGCAGTTTCAGGACGATTCTATCGAGGCCCTCGCCGGCGAGCATCAGCGGCACTTCGTAGATGCTCGACACGTCCTTGGCCGTGATGACCGCCTCCTCGTCGACGTCACAGAAGAGCGCGATCTTCTTCTTGATGTCCGGCGGCAGGAATCGATCGGTGCGGCAGAGCAGGACGTCCGGGTGGATCCCAATCGACCGCAGATCGCGCACACTGTGCTGTGTGGGTTTGGTCTTGAGCTCCCCGGCCGTGCCAATCCAGGGCACGAGCGTCAAATGGACGTACAGCGTGTTCTCGCGGCCGACGTCCTGACGGAACTGACGAATCGCTTCCAGGAACGGCTGGCTCTCGATGTCGCCGACCGTGCCGCCGATTTCCACCAGCACGATGTCGACGTCTGTTGAGATCGCTCGGATGCTGTCCTTGATCTCGTTCGTGATGTGCGGAATCACCTGGACCGTCCGACCCAGGTAGTCGCCGCGTCTCTCCTTCTGAATGACGGACAAGTAGATCTTCCCGGTCGTCCAGTTGTGGTCGCGCGTCACGGTGGTGTTGGTGAAACGCTCGTAGTGCCCCAGGTCGAGGTCGGTCTCCGCGCCGTCGTCGGTGACGTAGACCTCGCCATGCTGGTACGGGCTCATCGTTCCCGGGTCGACGTTGATGTAGGGGTCGAACTTCTGCAGCGTCACCCGGTAGCCGTGTCCCTCGAGCAGGCACCCGATGGACGAGGCGGCCAGGCCTTTGCCGAGCGACGACACGACCCCACCGGTCACGAAGATGTACTTCACCGGTCGTCCGTTCTGGTTGGTGATCGTTGTACTCATACGCGCGTCACACCAGTCACGATTCTTCGAACGCGTTCGAGATCCTCCGGAGTGTCCACGCCGATCGATTCCGCCGTCGTTTCGACCACGCGGATCCGATATCCGTGCTCCAGCGCCCGAAGTTGCTCGAGCGATTCCGCGACTTCGAGCGGCGTCGGCTGCAGTCGAGCCAGCGCGAGCAGAACCGAGCGCCGGTAGACGTACAGGCCGAGATGCTTGAACGCCGGAACGGTGGAGCGCCCATCCTCGTGGTGCCCGGCTTGAGCCGGGCCATCCCGGAAAATCGTCCTGCGATCGAAAGGAATCGGGGCGCGCGAGAAATACAACGCGAATCCCTGGCGATCCATGACGACCTTGACGACGTGCGGGTCCGCCAGCTCGGCCGGATCGTCGATGGCGCGGCAGAGCGTGCTCATCTCGAGGGCCGGATCGGCCTCGAACGGCGTGATGGCCGCGTCAATCGCCTGCGGATCGATGAGCGGCTCGTCGCCCTGGACGTTGACGACCAGCTCGCAGTCCAGCCGCTCGGCCACTTCGGCCAGCCGATCCGTCGCGCTGTAGTGATCCGCGCGTGTGAGGCGCGCGTCGCCGCCGAACGCCCGAACGGCAGAGGCGATGCGCTCGTCATCGGTCGCGACGATCACGGCGGACACCGATCGCACTGCGGCGGCCCGACGATAGACATGCTCGATCATCGGGCGGCCGTCGATGTCGAGGAGCGGTTTTCCCGGAAGACGGCTCGACTGGAAGCGAGCCGGAATGAGGGCGACTGTGCGACCCAGCGATTCGATGAACTGTCGGGATGACCCAGGGGACCACGCAGGGTGCACGACGAATCATAGCACAGCCGGGCTCGATCGCGGCCGGCACTCGAGCTTGCGTGCTAGCCTTGTAGCCGTTATGGCGGAGCCGAGTCTCGAAACTCTGCGCGAGCGGATCCGGCAGCTCGATCTGGAACTGCTGGCGCGGGTGGCGGAGCGCGTCAAGCTGGCGAGAGAGGTAGGAGAGCTCAAGCGACAGCTCAAGCTCTCGACAGTGGATTACGCCCAGGAGCGGGAAGTACTCGAGCGCGCCCGCGCCGACGCGAAAGAGCGTGGGCTGGATCCGGGCGTCGCCGAGGATCTCTTCGCCGGTCTGATCCGTGCCTCGGTGTTGGCGCAAGACGAGGACAGCCTGCGTCTCGCCGCCGTGGGCGCGGGCAAGAACGCCGTCATCGTCGGCGGCGCCGGCCGCATGGGCCGGTGGCTGGGCCGGTTTCTGTCAGCCCAGGGCTACACCACCGGGGCGCTCGACCCGGTTGCCACCCTCACCGAAAACCAGTGGGCTCGCGAGGCGTTGCCCACGGCGGACCTTGTCGTCTGCTCGACGCCCCCGGGCGCGACTGCCGCGCTCTACGCAGAGTGGTCAGGGAAGCCCCCGGCCGGAGTGGTCGTCGACATCGCGAGCATCAAAACGCTGCTCATCGACCCGATCCGCGGTCTTCAGCGTGCGGGCGGCCGCGTGGCTTCCATCCACCCGATGTTCGGTCCCTCCGTTGTCCTCCTGCGCGATGCCGACGTGGTGATCTGCGACACCGGCGATGCGGTAGCCATCGCGACAGTGGAGAAGCTCTTCACGCCGACCACCGCCCACATCGTGCGCCTGCCGCTCACCGACCACGACCGAATCATGGCGGACCTCTTGAGCCTGGCGCACGCCGCCGCCATCGCCTTCGCGCTCTCGCTGCCGCAAACGGATCATCCCGTGCGCAGCACCACGTTTCAGGCCCTCGCCACTCTTGCCGCGGCCGTCGTCCGCGAAAGCCCGGACGTTTATTACGAGATCCAGGCCATGAATCCCCATTCGGGGTTGGCTCTCGAGCGACTGCGCGCCGCGATCGACCGGATCGTGGAGGCCGTCACCGCGAGGGATGCAGGAGGATTCCGGGCGTTGCTCGAGGAAGGACAGAGACGCACGCGGAGGGACGTTTCCGAACCGTAGGAGCCCACGCCGTCGGCCCGTCCAGGGCGGACCGGAAAGGGCGCACCAGCAAATGCTAGAGACGCACCAAGCCCGCCTGCCGGACGGCTGCCACCTTCCGAATCTCCTCGAGCGCGCGATCGTACGCCTCGCCGCCGACGCCGGGCTGCTCGTCGACGTTGACGACCCCCACGGCGCCGCGGTCGCTTCGCCCGAGCGCGAAGCTCGAGATGTTGATCCCGTGGTGGCCCAGGATGGTGCCGACATCGCCGATGACGCCGGGCTGATCGTTGTTCCAGATGATGATCATCGTGCCTTCGAGCGGCGCTTCCACGTTGACGCCGTCGAGGAGCACGAGCCGCGGCCGCTCAGGCTCGAAGACGGTGCCTTCCAGCCAGCGCTCGCCGTCACTCGTGCGCAGCTTCAGCGAAATCAGGCTGGTGAACTCGCGGGACCGGGTGCTGCGCGACTCGACGACTTCCATGCCGCGCTGGCTGGCGACCGACCGCGCGTTCACCAGCGTAATGCCGGACGATAGAATCGGCCGGAGCAGGCCCACCAGCGTGGCGCTGGTCACGTGCTCGGTGGGCCCGGTCACCAGTTCACCGTAGTAGCGGATGCCGATACCGGTCACATGAGCGCGTTCGACCTGAATGGCCAATGTCCCCAGACGTTCCGCCAGCGTCAAGTACGGCTTCAGGCGATGGAACTGCTCCGGTGGCAGGGTAGGGAAGTTGACCGCATTTCGGACGATGCCGTCCCGCAGGAAATCCCGTACGGCCTGCGTGATTTCGGCGGCGACCATTTCCTGAGCCTCGCGGGTCGACGCCGCGATGTGCGGCGTCGCGATCACCTGCGGCAGGCCCACCAGGGCCCAATCCTTCGGCGGTTCCTGCTCGAAGACATCGAGCCCCGCGCCGCCGACCTGCCCGCTGGCCAACGCGGCGGCCAACGCCGTCGAGTCGATGAGCTCTCCCCGTGCCGTGTTGATCATCCGGACGCCCCGGCGGCATGTCGCGAGCCGCTCGGCATCGAACAGACGCCGCGTGGCGGACGTGAGCGGAAGGTGCAGGCTCAGATAGTCCGCGCGCGTGCAGACCTCGTCCAGCGACACCAGGGTGACGCCAAGATCCGCTGCGAGCTGCTCCGAGATATACGGATCGTGCGCCAGGATCTCCATGCCGAAGGCGCTGGCGCGGCGGGCGACCTCCTGCCCGACCCGCCCGAGCCCCACCAGGCCGAGCGTTTTGCCCGCCAGCTCCGAACCGGTAAAACGCTTCTTGTCCCACCGCTGCTGCTTCATCGCCGCGTCGGCGGCGGGAATCGATCGCGAGAGCGCAAGCATCATCCCGCACGCATGCTCGGCGACGCTCACGCTGTTCGCCCCGGGAGCGTTCATCACGACGATGCCGCGGCGCGTGGCTTCTTCCACGGCGACGTTGTCGACGCCGGTCCCCGCTCGGGCAACGACCCGAAGCCGCGGCGCCGCATCGAGCAGTTCGCGGTCGACCTGGGTCGCGCTGCGGACGATGAGCGCGTCGGCATCGGCGAGCATCGCGGTGAGCTCCTGTCGCGAGTGTCGCGGACGGAACTCGACTTGCCAGCCTTCGACGCCCTCGAGCACAGCGACGGCTTGACGCGGGAGTTCGTCGGCGATGACGACTTTCATGGGTGCTCGACGACGGGTTGTGGTCGAGTGGCCGCAGCAGCAGAGCGCACGTGCGTCCCTAAAGTATAATCAGATGCCCAACCGCACCACGATGGTGCAAACCGTAGAAACCTTCCCAAACCTGCTGGAAACATGCACCGCCTGACGTTCTTTTCCACAGACTTTTCCACAGTTTGTGTGAACATCTTTTTTTGGTTTGCCGTGGGGCGGCCGCTCCGCCCATCCGGGAGCAACGACCGGGCTCCGCGGCGGCTCATTATTGATCCGGCGACCCCTGGATCCCCGTTGGCCCCACCGCCGTTCGTGACTAGAGCAGGGGCTCTGACCTAATCATATGCCGCACTTCTCGCATCTCAAGCCGCCGACCGACGGGACGGCGATCACGCGGCGCGAAGGACAGCTGGTCGTCCCCGACGATCCGATCGTGCCGTTCATCGAAGGTGACGGCACCGGCCCCGATATCTGGCGCGCCAGCGTGCGGGTGTTCGACGCGGCGGTCACCAAGGCGTACGGCGGCCGCCGCCGCATCGTCTGGTTCGAGGTGCTGGGCGGCGACAAGGCCAAGGATCAGACCGGCGATTGGCTGCCGAGCGACACGCTCGAAGCCGTGAAGACGTACAAGGTGGCGATCAAGGGGCCGCTGACGACCCCGGTCGGCGGCGGCATTCGGAGCCTGAACGTCACGCTGCGGCAGGTGTTGGATCTCTACGCGTGCGTGCGGCCCATCCGGTACTTCGCCGGCACGCCCGCTCCGGTGCGTCATCCCGAGCTGATGAACGTCATCATCTTCCGTGAGAACACCGAAGACGTCTATGCCGGCATCGAATGGGCGAAGGGCACGCCGCAAGCCGAAAAGGTGATCCGCTTTCTGGAACGCGAGATGGGGAAGCGGGTCCGTCCCGACTCGGGAATCGGCATCAAGCCGATCTCTGAAACCGGGACCAAGCGGCTGGTCCGCATGGCGATTCGGTACGCGCTCGCCAACGGCCGCAAGACCGTGACGATCGTCCACAAAGGCAACATCATGAAGTACACCGAGGGGGCGTTCCGCGATTGGGGCTACGAGCTCGCGAAGGCGGAATTCCGCGCCCGCGTCGTGACCGAGGACGAGTTGTCGGCGGGCGCCGCCCGTGACGGGAAGCTGCTCGTGAACGATCGGATCGCCGACAGCGTCTTCCAGCAGGTGCTGACCCGGACCGCGGACTACGACGTCTTTGCGACCCCGAACCTCAATGGCGACTATCTGTCGGACGCCTGCGCGGCGCAGGTCGGCGGCCTCGGGATGGCGCCGGGCGCCAATATCGGTGACGAGATCGCGTTTTTCGAGGCGACGCACGGCACGGCCCCCAAGTACGCCGGCAAGGACATGATCAACCCGAGTTCCGTGATCCTGTCGGGGGTCATGATGCTCCGTCATCTGGGCTGGCGCGAGCCGGCCGATCTCATCGAACGGGCGCTGGAGCGGACCATCCAGCAGAAGAAGGTGACCTACGATCTGGCGCGGCAGATGGATGGCGCGACGGAGCTGAAGACATCCCAGTTCGGAGACGCGATTATCGCGAACATGTAGCGAACTAGGCCGGGGCTCTGCCCCGGGGCCCGGCTCGGTCGCTTGCGGGGGCCCCTACGCCCCGCGCCGCTCCCTCGCAGGCGCGCTGTGCGCGCCTAGGACCGCTCTACGGCAACGAGAACAAAATTCTCGTAAGGCGCCGTATAGCGGTCCAAGTCACGGAGATTAAGTGGCCAGTAGCCAGTGGTCAGTTGCCAGTTGAGCCTTTAGTCCAGTTTTCAGTTCTCAGTAGTCAGTTTTCAGTTCGGATCTCGCCCGCAAATAACTGAAAACTGATGACTGATAACTGAGAACTACGCTACAGCGAAGTGAAAAACGCTGTAGTCAGTTGTGTAGGGCTGGCCACTGGCCACTGTTGTGAGACACGCAAGGAGGCACGTTGAATCGCAAAGTCACGATCGTGGGGTCAGGCAACGTCGGGGCGACCGCTGCGCGGAGCATCGCGGACAAGGAGCTGGCCGACGTTGTCCTGATCGACATTCTGGAAGGCATCCCGCAGGGTAAGGCGCTCGACATGTACGAGGCCTGCCCGATCGAAGGGTCGGATTCGCGCGTGCTGGGGACCAATGACTACGCCGACACCGCCGGCTCGGACATCGTCGTCATCACCGCGGGCCTTGCACGGAAGCCCGGCATGAGCCGCGACGATCTGCTCATGAAGAACTACGAGATCATCAAGAGCGTCACCGAGCAGGTCGTGCGGCATTCACCGCACTGCATCATCGTCCCGGTGACCAACCCCCTCGACGCGATGGCGCAGGTGGTGTTTCGGGTGAGCGGGTTCCCGCGCGAGCGCGTCATCGGGATGGCCGGCGTGCTCGATTCGGCCCGGATGCGCGCCTTCATTGCGATGGAACTGAAGGTCTCGGTCGAGAACACGCAGGCCTTCGTGCTGGGTGGGCACGGCGACACCATGGTGCCGCTCCCGCGCTTCTCCACGGTGGCGGGCATTCCGATCACGGAGCTCATGGACAAGGCGACGATCGACCGCATTGTGGACCGGACGGCCAACGGCGGCGCCGAGATCGTGAAGCTTCTCGGTACCGGAAGCGCTTACTACGCACCCGGTTCGGCGGTTGTCGAAATGGTCGAAGCGATCCTGAAGGACAAGAAGAAGATTCTGCCGTGCTCGGTGTTCCTGCGCGGGGAGTACGGCGTGCACGATCTGTTTGTCGGCGTTCCGGTGAAGCTGGGGGCGCGCGGCGTCGAACAGATCATCGAGATCCAGTTGACCGACCAGGAGCGCGCCGCGCTTCAGAAGTCGGCCGAGGCGGTGAAGGAGCTGGTCGGAGTCATCAAGGTCTGAGGTGTCCGTGAAGATCCACGAGTATCAGGCCAAAGCGATTCTGAGCCGCCACCAGGTTCCGGTTCCCCGAGGCGAAGTGGCCCTGACGCCGGCAGAAGCCGCCGAGATCGCGCGCCGGCTCGGCGGCACGGTCGTGGTCAAGGCGCAGATTCACGCGGGAGGTCGCGGGAAGGGCGGCGGCGTGAAACTCGCGCGCTCCGCGGAGGACGCCGAGCGCGTGGCGCGCGACATGATCGGCATGACGCTCGTCACGCACCAGACCGGCCCCGCCGGCCGCATCGTCTCGCGCGTGCTCGTCGAGGAGGGCCTGGAGATTCGGCGCGAGCTGTATCTGGGTCTGGTCATCGATCGCTCGACCAGACGGCCGGTGATGATGGTCAGCTCCGAAGGGGGCGTCGAGATCGAGAAGGTCGCGGCTGAAACGCCGGAGAAGATCTTCAAGGAATACGTCCATCCTGGTACCGGGTTCGTGCCGTTCCAGGGACGCCGGCTTTCGTTCGCGCTGGGCCTCCAAGGTGCCGAGGTCAACAAAGGTACGAGGCTCATGACGGCGGTGTACGAAGCCTGCATCGCGACCGACGCGTCCCTGGTCGAGATCAACCCGCTCGTCGTCACGGTCGCCGGCGACCTGCTCGCGCTCGATGCCAAGATGACCTTCGACGACAACGCGCTCTATCGACATGCGGAGACGCGCGAGCTTCGCGATCTCGGCGAAGAGGATCCGCTCGAGATCGAGGCGTCGAAGTACTCCCTGAACTACATTCGGCTGGACGGCACGATCGGCTGCATGGTGAACGGCGCCGGGCTCGCGATGGCGACCATGGACATCATCAAGCTGGCGGGCGGGGAGCCGGCCAATTTTCTCGACGTCGGGGGCGGTGCGAGCGCCGAGCAGATTCGGAACGCGTTCAAGATCCTCATGTCCGATCGCCACGTCTCAGCCGTGCTGATCAACATCTTCGGCGGCATCTTGCGCTGTGACGTGCTGGCGCAGGGCGTCATCGCCGCCGTCAGGGAGCTCGGCGTCCCCGTGCCGATCGTGATCAGGATGGAAGGCACCAACGTCGAGGAAGGAAAGCGGCTGCTGAAGGAGAGCGGCCTGAACTTCGCGACCGCCGACTCGATGGACGAAGCGGCGAAAATAGTGGTCAGCCTCGCGAATTCCGGCTCGCGGGCCGCTCGCTGTTAACCCAGGTCCCTGACCCCTGACCCCTGATCCCTATTCTTATGGCCATCCTGATCAACAGCTCCACGCGTCTGCTCGTGCAAGGTCTCACGGGTCGCGAAGGCACGTTTCACGCGAAGCAGGCGGCTGCCTACGGCACCGAGGTCGTGGGCGGGGTGACGCCGGGAAAAGGTGGCACCGACCACGAAGGCTGGCCGATTTTCGACACGGTGGAGGACGCCGTTCGCGAGACCGGAGCCAATGCCTCGGTCATCTTCGTGCCGCCCGCCTTCGCGTCCGACGCCATCATGGAGGCGGCCGCGGCCATGATCCCGCTCGTCGTGTGCATCACCGAGGGGATTCCGACCCTCGACATGCTGCGCGTCCTGACGTTCCTCGAGCATCTGCCGACGCGTCTGGTCGGTCCGAATTGTCCGGGCCTCATCTCGGCGGGGCGCAGCAAGGCCGGCATCATCCCCGGACATATTTGCCGGGAGGGCCGCGTCGGCATCGTGTCGAAGAGCGGGACCCTGACCTACGAAGCCATTCATCAGCTCACGCGCCTCGGCCTGGGGCAGACGACGTGCATCGGGATTGGCGGCGATCCCTTGATTGGCACGACCTTCGTCGACGCGTTACGGCTGTTCGCGGACGATCCCGAAACCGAGGTGGTCGTGATGATCGGTGAGATTGGAGGCGCGGCGGAAGAGGAAGCGGCGACCTTCATCAAGCGTGAATTCCGGAAGCCGGTCGTGGGATTCATTGCCGGCCAGACCGCGCCGCCCGGCCGCCGCATGGGCCACGCGGGGGCCATCATCTCGGGCGGCCAAGGCACCGCCCGGGAGAAGATGACCGCCCTCCGCGAGGCCGGCGTTCACATCGTGGAAAGCCCCGCCGAGATGGGAGCCACCGCCAAGGCTGTGCTGCGGGCCTAGTGTTATACTTCCGCCAAGTGCTGCCGTAATTGGACCTTCCGGCGCGGCCACTAGATCCTGTTCTATCTCCCGTCTTCTTTTGTCGAGGTGCAGAGTTCCGCATGACGCCAACCGAGCTTGCCGTGGCAGACGCCGCGTCCCGGGCGCGCCCGTCGGAGGATCGCGTCGTCAACGACTTCAGCATCCAGGTCGCCACCGTCAACGGCTCGGGGAGCCAGACGGCGAATCTCGTCCTGATTCGATCGCTGTTCCAGATGGGGATTCCGGTGTCGGGCAAGAACCTGTTCCCGTCCAACATTGCCGGGTTGCCGACCTGGTACACGATTCGGGCGAGCAAAGACGGCTACCTCGCTCGAAAAAAGGAGATCGATTTTCTCGTCGCGATGAACGCGGAGACGGCGCGGGAGGACGTGCTCACGCTCGAGCCGGGGGCGGCGGTCGTCTACGACGAGCCGCTGAAGCTGAACCTACTGCGCAGCGACCTGACGTTCTACCCGGTGCCCTTCGACAAGCTCGTCGCCCAGGTCTGCCCCGACGCCAAGCTGCGGCGGCTCGTCCGCAACATGATCTACGACGGCGTGCTGGCAAAGATCCTCGGCATCGACACGACGGAGATGGACAAGGCGCTCAACAGACAGCTCGGCAAGAAAGGCCGGGCGTTCGGCCTGAACCAGGCCGCGCTCGCCGCCGGGTACGAGTTCGCGGAAAAACACCTGCCCAAGCAGGATCCGTTCCTGGTCGAGCGCATGCGCGAGACCGCCGGGATGATCCTGATCGAAGGCAACGCGGCTGCGGCGCTGGGCTGCATGATGGCCGGCGTCACGGTCGTGACCTGGTATCCGATTACACCGTCTTCTTCACTGTGCGAGACGCTGATCTCGTACATGAAGAAGTACCGAATCGACAAGGACACCGGGAAGGCCACCTTTGCCATCGTGCAGGCGGAAGACGAGATCGCGGCGCTGGGGATGGCGATCGGTGCCGGCTGGGCCGGCGCGCGCGCGATGACCTCGACGGCCGGACCCGGCATCTCGCTCATGTCCGAGTTCGCCGGCCTCGGCTACTACGCGGAAGTGCCGGCCGTTATCTTCGACGTGCAGCGTGTGGGACCGTCGACGGGTCTTCCGACCCGCACCGCACAAGGGGACATGCTCATGACCGCCGTGCTCTCGCACGGCGACACGAAGCAGATCATGATCATTCCCTCCTCGGTCGAGGAGTGCTACACGATGGCGATGGACGCCTTCGACCTGGCCGAGCAGTTGCAGACGCCGGTTTTCGTGATGACCGACCTCGACCTCGGGATGAACACCTGGATGTCGCAGCCGTTCGAGTATCCGACGCGCCCGCTGAATCGGGGGAAGCTGCTGACGCCGGAGACGCTCGCTCGAATCGGTCAGTGGGGCCGCTACTTGGACGTCGACGGCGACGGGATCCCGTATCGCTCGATACCGGGCGACGGGATGCCGGCCTACTTCACGCGTGGCTCGGGCCACAACGCGAAGGGGCAGTACACGGAACGGGCGGATGACTACGTCACCAACATGGATCGGCTCGCGCGGAAATTCGAAACGGCGCGCCAGTACGTGCCGAAGCCCGAGGTGCAACGCGATCCCGCCGCCGGGATCGGCATCATCGGCTATGGGACCAGCCACTGGGCGATCGAGGAGAGCCAGGACCAGATGCGCGACGAGAACGGCTTGAAGACATCATACTTCCGGTTGCGCGCCTATCCCTTTACGGACGAGCTGACCGCGTTCATCGATCAACACGACCGCATCTACGTGGTCGATCAGAATCGCGACGCTCAAGTGGTCGCGCTGCTCCGGATGGAGCTGGACCCGGCACGCATCGCGAAGCTCAGATCAGTACGGCATTACAACGGGCTCCCGATTGACGCCCGCTCGATCTCCGACGAGATCCTGGCGCAAGAGGGTCACGAGGTCGTCTCGCGCAGCCGGCGTCCGGCCCCGAGCGGCGACGAGACGGCTGGAGTCGGAGGCGAATAAGAATCTGGTGGTTTGGGGATTGAGGGATTTGGTGATTTGGGGAGCGAGCAAAGACGATGAGCACGGTGACACCGACGCCGGGAAGGAAAGTCAACAGGATCGGCCTCGAGCAGCAGCAGTACAGAGGCGGCAAGACGACGCTGTGCGCCGGATGCGGGCACAACTCCATCTCCGAGCGCGTGACCGAAGCGTTCTACGAGATGGGCGTGCACCCGTCGAACGTCATCAAGCTGTCGGGGATCGGCTGCTCGAGCAAGAGCCCGGCGTATTTCCTCGGGGGCTCGCACGGGTTCAATGCGGTCCACGGGCGGATGCCGTCGGTCGGCACCGGCGCCCTGCTGGCGAACCGGAAGCTCATCGCAATCGGCGTGAGCGGCGACGGCGACACCGGCGCGATCGGGATTGGCCAGTTCGTCCACCTGATGCGGCGCAATCTGCCCATCATCTACATCATCGAGGACAACGGCTGCTACGGCCTCACCAAGGGCCAGTTCTCGCCGACGGCCGACCTGGGCTCGAAGCTCAAGACCGGCGTCGTCAACGACCTGCCGCCGATCGACACCTGCGCGCTGGCGATCGAGCTGGGCGCGACCTTCGTGGCCCGGTCGTTTTCAGGCGACAAGAAACAGCTCCTGTCGCTCCTGAAAGCCGCGCTGAGCCACCGCGGCACCGTCATGCTGGACGTGATCTCCCCGTGCGTGACCTTCAACGATCACGAAGGGTCGACCAAGAGCTACGCCTACGCGAAGGATCACGACGATCCGCTCGAGGAAGTGAGCTTCGTCCCGTTTTTCGAAGACATCAACGTGGACTACGAGCCGGGCACCACGCAGGAGGTGGTGATGCATGACGGCTCGAAGCTGTATCTGAAAAAGCTGGATGAGTCGTACGACCCGACCGACAAGATCGCCGCGTTGCGCGTGCTGCAAGAAGCCCAGCGGCGCGGCGAGTTCGCGACCGGCGTGATTTACATCGAACCCGATCGCGATGATTTCCTCGAGCTGCTGAACCTCGTCGACGAGCCGCTGGCCATGCTGCCGCTCGAGAAGGTTCGCCCGCCCAGGGAGGCGCTCGAGGAGGTCATGGAGAGTCTGCGGTAATAGTGACGGCATATTGAAGATTGGACGATTGGCGATTGGAGGATTGATTGTCGATTGACGAGTTGAGAGATTGACGAATTACTGTCGATTTTCGGATTCAATCTTCAATAAGTCGACAATCCTCAGTCCTGCAATCATCAATCAATCCCCCAATCCCCAATCCCCCAATCCTCAATGCGCTGTCGCTTAGATCGGCCGGTCTCCCTCCGCGTTCGCTGGATATAACGGTGGGTCATGGATCGCACACTCGCCATCATCAAGCCCGATGCCGTCGAGCGGCGGCTGACGGGCCGTATCCTGGAACGCATCGAGGCCGAAGGGTTCCAGATCCGTGCCATGCGGATGGTTCGAATGACGAAGCGCGAAGCCGAGGGATTCTACGCCGTGCATCGCGACCGTCCGTTCTTTCAAAGTCTGACCACGTTCATGTCATCAGGGCCTACAGTCGTGCTGGTCCTCGAAGCGCCCGACGCGGTCCGGAAGTGGCGCGAGCTCATGGGGGCGACCAATCCAGCTCAGGCCGCCGAGGGCACCATCAGGCGAACCTTCGCGACCTCGGTTGAGCGGAACGCGACACACGGCTCGGATGGACCCGAGACGGCCGCCTTCGAGCTGGCGTACTTCTTTCGGGGATTGGAACTGACCGGCGAGTGAGCCGGTCGACAGTACGGCGATGGGAAGGACGCTCGTCTTCGTCGGCCTCGCCATCGCGGCGCTGGGGCTGCTCGTGATGTGGGGCCTGCCGCTCGGCCGACTGCCCGGCGACGTCGTCGTTCGGCGCGGCTCCTTGACGTTCTATGTTCCGTTGGTGAGCTCGATCATTCTGAGCATCATCCTCACACTGGTACTGATGTTCTTACGCCGCTGAGAGCGGATCGTTGTGGCCATCAAATCTGACCGTTGGATCAAGCGGATGGCGCTCGAGCACCGGATGATCGAGCCGTTTGTGGAAACGCAGGTCCGGAAAGGGGTCGTGTCGTACGGGCTCTCCTCGTACGGCTACGACATTCGGGTCGCCGACGAGTTCAAGGTCTTCACGAACATCAACAACACGGTTATCGATCCCAAGAGCTTCGATCCGCGGTCGTTCGTCGACATCAAGGCCGAGACCTGCATCGTCCCGCCGAACTCGTTCGCCCTGGCCAGGACGGTCGAGTACTTCCGGATTCCCCGCGATGTGCTGACGGTGTGCCTCGGCAAGTCGACCTACGCCCGGTGCGGGATCATCGTCAACGTGACCCCCTTCGAACCCGAATGGGAGGGCACGGCGACGCTGGAAATCTCCAACACGACGCCGCTCCCCGCCAAGATCTACGCGAACGAAGGGATCGCGCAGGTGCTGTTTTTCCAGAGCGATGAGCCGTGTGCCGTGTCGTACGGCGATAAGCAGGGCAAATATCAGGCTCAGCAAGACGTCACGCTGCCACGTATCTAATCTTAGGGTTGACCCTTCTTTCGCATTCGTAGTAAAAACTTGACGGACCTCAACTTCACGCCTCCTGCAGGTTGAACGTGATCATCTGTCTCGTTCCTCATGGATAGGCTCGTCGAGCGGGAACCGGCTGGCCGCGGCCCGGTCACGGCGGCCCCCGCCCTCGCGGTTCAGTTTTTTTTGATCCCCTTCGGCGTCATCGTCGTCACGGTCCTGATTTACGCCGGCTTTCGCGTGCTGCTCGCCGACGATCGCACTGTCCAGGACTACCTGAACGAGATTCAGAACGGGGGCTCCGACCGGCGCTGGCCCGCCGCCTACGAGCTGTCGCGGCGAATCAGCGATCCGAAGGTACGGGCGGCGAATCCCGGGCTTGGTCCCGCGCTCGTGAAAGCGTTCCACGACTCCAAGAGCTCGGATCCGCTGGTGCGACGCTATCTGGCGCTGGCCCTCGGGCGGCTCGACCCGCCGCTGCCGCCCGATGCGGTGCCTCTGCTGACCGAAGCGCTGACGGATCCGGACAGCGAGACGCGCATCAGCGCGATTTGGGCCCTGGGATCGATCGGAGATGCCATCGCGGCGCCGGCGCTGATGGAGCTGTACGCATCGGACGATCCGGGCATCCGGAAGATGACGGTCTACGCGCTCGGCGCGCTGCCGGGTGACCCGCAAGTCCGAACGCTTCAGACCGCGCTCGGCGACCCGGCCACTGACGTGAAGTGGAATGCCGCCGTGGCCCTCGCCCGGCACGGCAAACGCGATGGTCTGCCGGTCCTTCGCGACATGCTCGATCGCGCGCACGTCGAGCGGCATCTCCAGAAAGCCGGGGGAAGCAGCGACGAGGATCGGGCGGGCGAGGTGATGATCAGCAGCCTTCGGGCCGTCGCGAGCTTGAAGGCAGGGACGCTTCGAGAGCCGGTCCTGTCCTTGAGTCGTCAGGACCCCAGCATGCGGGTGAGACAGGCGGCGCTCGAAGCGCTGAAGATGATGGGATAGGTTTGGCGAAGGCGGATGGCAGGCGGTGGCGTCGGGACCCCGCCGAGAACTGAACGCTGATAGTTGATAGCTGAAAGCTGAGAGCTTAACGATGGCTGACGAACCAAGCATCACGAGCGCGGACCCGGGCGACGAGTCGGCGGACGAGTCGACGCCGCCGGCAAAACCGGCGGCTGCGTCGGCGGTGGCGCCGGGAAAACCCGCGGCCGCCGCTGCTGGGGCCCATGCGGCGCCGAAACCCGCGCCGAAGCCCGCGGCGCCCGCCGTACCGGCGGCCGCGATTGCGGGCAAGACGACCACCGCCGCCGCGCCGTCGGTCGCGGCGCAGAAGAAGGCGACCGCCGAGGACACCGACGACACGTCGCCGCTCCTCAGCCGGCGCGCCTGGATCGGCATCGCGTGGGGCGCCTTCACCGCCGCATCGGCGGCGGCGCTGGCGGCGACGGGCCGGTTCATGTTTCCCAACGTGCTGAATGAGCCGCCGTCGCAGTTCAAGATCGGGTTTCCGGGCGACTACGGGATGGGCGTCGACGAGCGTTGGAAGGAGAAGTTCGGCGTGTGGGTCATCAGGACCCCCGACGACATGGTGCACCGAGCGCCCGGCTTCTTCGCGATCCTGAGCACCTGCACGCATCTCGGCTGCACGCCGAATTACCTGGCGGCGGAGAACAAGTTCAAGTGCCCGTGCCACGGGAGCGGCTTCCGGTTGACCGGGATCAACTTCGAGGGTCCGGCGCCGCGGCCGCTCGAGCGCGCGCGCATCGTCCTGGCCGACGATGGGCAGATCCTGGTCGACAAAGGACGCAAGTTCCAGTTCGAGCTTGGACAGTGGATCGATCCGGAGTCGTTTTTGAAGACGTGAAACGGAAGTTATCAGTTTACAGTTCTCAGTTTTCAGTCGAACGACGATGACCGAACTGAGAGCCAGAACTGATAACTGATAACTGTGAACTGAAAACTTTGTTATGGCCGACACCAAAACCGTCGAACCCGAAATCGGATTTGCGGAGCGTTCCTGGAACTGGCTCACCGAGACGCAGCTCTGGAAGTCGATCTTCCGGCACGGCAGGCCCACGAACGATCGCAACCGCGTGCTGGTGATGCTCACGAACGTGTTCCTGCACCTGCACCCGGTGCGGCTGCGAAAGTCTGGCGTGAGGCTGCGATACACCTGGTGCATGGGTGGGCTCAGCTTCTTTCTGTTCCTGGTGCTGACCTTCACCGGCCTGCTGCTGATGTTCTACTACCGGCCGACGCTCGAGTACGCGTACGCGGACATCGTCGGCTTGCGGGAGCACGTGCCGCTCGGCATCATGCGCGAGATGCACCGGTGGGGTGCCCACGCGATGGTGATCACCGTGTGGCTGCACATGTTCCGCGTCTTTATGACCGGCTCGTACAAGCCGCCCCGGGAGTTCAACTGGACCGTGGGCGTCATCATGTTGGTTCTGACGCTGCTCTTGTCGTTCACCGGCTATCTGCTGCCATGGGATCAGCTCGCCATCTGGGCCATCACGGTGGGATCCAACATGGCGCGCGCGACACCGTTCCTGGGACACGAGGGTCCGGGCGCGGCGCTCTTGCGCCTGGGTGATGTCCCGCTCATCCATGCCGCGGACGATGCGCGGTTCGCGCTGCTGGGCGGCACGTTCGTCGGAGAGGGTGCGCTCCTGCGGTTCTATGTGCTGCACTGCGTCGGTCTGCCGCTCGTCATCGGGGTGCTGATGGCGGTGCACTTCTGGCGCGTGCGGAAGGACGGCGGCATCAGCGGGCCGCTCTAAAAAGTTATCAGTTGTCAGTTTTCAGTTGTCAGTAGGTTCCGGGGCATGCCCGCTAATCGGCTGAAACTCAAACTGAACACTGAGAACTGAAAACTGAGAACTACGATGTCGTTCATCAAGACCTTCATCAACTTTTTCGCCGATCCGCGGTTGTTCTTCCCCATGGCCGTGGCGGCGCTCGGCTTGCTGATTTGGAAGCGCCGCGCGGTGGCCACCACCCGCTTCGGCTGGGGCCTGATGGGGTTTCTGACGCTGTTCTTCCTCTTCGGCGCCACCGACGCGAATTTCCGGCTGATCATCACGAAGCCGGACAACGTGCCGATCGTCGGGCTCATGTTCCTGCTCGTGTTCTTCACGTGGTACGCGCTGCACCACGCGGTGATGAACGACGAGCGGCGCGCCCAGGGCAAGCCGCCGCTGGAAAAGGACGAGGAGGATCGGGTCTGGGTGTGGCCGGATCTCGTCTACACCGAGCTCATCTCGCTCATCCTCTGCTCGGTCGTGCTCATCGTCTGGTCGATCTTCCTCAAGGCGCCGCTCGAGCAGCCGGCCAACCGCTCGCTCACGCCGAACCCCTCGAAGGCGCCGTGGTACTTCCTGGGCCTGCAGGAGATGCTGGTCTACTTCGATCCGTGGCTGGCCGGCGTCGTGCTACCCAGCCTCATCATCGTCGGCCTGATGGCGATTCCGTACATCGACACGAATCCGAAGGGCAACGGCTACTTCACGTTCAGCGAGCGCAAAGCGGAGATCACGATCTTCCTCTTCGGGTTCGCCGTCCTGTGGTCGTCGCTCATCGTGCTCGGCACCTTCCTGCGGGGCCCGAACTGGACCTTCTTCGGACCGTTCGAATACTGGGACATCCACAAGCTGGTCCCGCTCACCAACGTGAATCTCTCGGAGTACATCTGGGTACGGGCCTTCCAGAGCGGGCTCCCCAAGAATTGGCTCGTGCGCGAAAGTTTCGGGATTGTCCTGGTGCTGGCGTACGTGTTCGTGCTCCCGGGGCTGCTCGCCAGGACGTGGCTGAAGGTGTACTACGAAAAAATGGGACCGCCGCGGTACTACGTCGCCGTGTTTCTGTTCCTGATGATGCTCTCGCTGCCCGTCAAGATGCTGCTGCGGTGGATCTTCAACCTGAAGTACATCGTCGCGATCGGGGAGTTCTTCTTCAACGTCTAATCTCAAGGAATCTTCAATGGCCGACAAGCGGGCGGTCGGACACGCCTACAACATCGATTTCCTGAACGTCGTCTTCGCGGCCTCCAGCCTGTTCCTCTTCATGTCGGTCCTCTGGATGGTCTGGGACGATTTCGATCGGGAGTGGAAGAACACGCAGCGGCGGTTCGTGCAGCTCGAATCCGAAGTCACGCAGGCGAACCTCGATCGGATCCAGCGCGGGGTCGACCGCACCAGGCTGCAGAAGCTCGAGGCCGAGCGTGCGGCGGCCGGGAAGCAGGTGGAAGCCAACCAGGCCCGCGTCAACGATCTCCAGGGGCAGCTGCAGCAGACCGAGAACCAGCTCTATCGCAACACGCAGAACTACCAGTTCGCGAAGGCGAACTACGATTCGGCCCGGTACGATTTCGAGGTGCTGCGCAACCAGAATCCCGAGCGCGCCCGCGCGAGGGAGGCGCAAATCGCCGAGCAGTCGCGGCGCGTCGACGAGCTGAATCTCGTGAGGGAGCGCGCGGAAGCCGAGCGCGACCGCGTTCGCCAGGAGCTCGGCAAGTACACGGGGCAGGCAGCGGCTGCTGCAACACAGATCGCCGAGCTGAACCGGGACGCCGATCGGCTGAGGGGTCGGCTGACGGCGATTCAGCCCAGTCTTGTAAAGGACCTCGTCTTGAACGCGCCCTTGCTCGATTTCATGGCGCCGACGCTCAAGATCCAGCAGGTGATCCTGCCGAACATCGTCGACGACGTGAACTTCACGCGCGTGCCGAAGATGGATCGGTGTCAGACCTGCCATTTGTCGATCGACCGCCGCGGCTATGAAAAGTACCCGCAGCCGTATCAGACGCATTCGAATCTCGAGATTTATCTCGGGTCGCAGTCCCCGCATCCGCTGCTCCAAATCGGCTGTACCGCCTGTCACGATGGCATGGGACAGTCCGTGAGCTTCCGCGACGCCGCCCACACGCCTCGGAATCACGAGGAAGAGGAGAGGTGGCGCCAGCAGTACCACTGGGAGGAGCCGCACCTCTGGGACTATCCGATGCTGCCGGTCGGGATGACGGAAGCGTCCTGCGTCAAGTGCCACAAGAACGAGACCTACGTGGCTGACGCCCCGAAGCTGCAGACGGCCTATCTCACCTTCGAGCGCGCCGGCTGCTATGCGTGTCACAAGACGCGCGGTTTCGAGGATCTCAGAAAGCCAGGGCCGATCCTCACCAGAATCAAGTCGAAGCTGACCCCCGAATGGGTCAAAACCTGGATTCGCAACCCGCGCGCGGTCAAACCGTCGACCTGGATGCCGAAGATCTGGCACACCTCGAACAGCAACGGCCCCGCCGACATGGTCCGGAACGAGATCGAGATCGACGCGACCGTGTCGTACCTCTTCGAGCATTCCGACGACTACCGGCTTCCGGTGTCCTCGCCCCCGCGCGGCGACGCCAAGCGCGGCGAGGCCGTCGTGCGATCGATCGGCTGCCTAGGCTGCCACGTCATCGACGAATCGCGCGTACAGGCCGGGCCGAGGCGGACGTTCGGGCAGCCGCTCCAGAGCCTCGGTAACAAGACGACGTACGAGTGGCTGTACAACTGGGTGAAGGATCCGAAGCACTTCAGCCCAGGCACCTTCATGCCCAACCTGCGGCTCGACGATCAGCAGGTCGCCGACGTCGCCACCTACCTGATGACGCTGAAGGGGCCGGAGGGCGAAGGGCCGAAAGCGACCTACGACCCGCAGGCCGCCGACGAGGTGCTGCTGGACTACTTCAAGGCGGTGATGCCGGCCGACGAGGCGGAGGCAAAACTGAAGGGGCTCGACGCGCGCGCCCGGCACCTCGCGCTCGGCGAGCGTGTCATCGGCCGGTACGGCTGCTTCAGTTGTCACGAGATCAAGGGCTTCGAGAAGACGCAGGCGATCGGCACCGAGCTGTCGGAGGAGGGATCGAAGCTCGTCTCGCGGCTCGATTTCGCGTTCGTCGAGATCCCGCACACAAAGCTGTCGTGGTTCCACCAGAAGCTGCTCGATCCGCGCACGTTCGATCACAACAAAGAGCTGCGGCCGCTCGAGAAGCTCCGGATGCCGGACTTCGGGCTCGCCCAAGAGGAGGCCGGACGCCTCGAGCTGGCGATCCTGAGCTTCCAGCGGGACATCCAGCCGGCTGCGGCGTCGCCGCTCCGGACGGCGCGCACCGAAGCGCTCTATGTCGGCAGGACCTTCGTGCAGCGGCGCAACTGCGTCACCTGCCACCAGATCGAGAAGGTTGGCGGTGATTTCAAGCAGCTCGTCGCCGACCCATCCCTCGCGCCGCCGCTCTTGACGCCCGAAGGCGCGAAAGTGCAGCCTGACTGGTTGTACGCGTTTCTACAGGGACCCATCACGATCAGACCATGGCTCAACGTCAGGATGCCGACCTTCGGGCTGGCCGATCCCGACTGGAACAAGGTGCTCCGGTACTTCGGCGGCATCAGCGACACGGTCGGTCCGTTCAGGAGCCACGACGTCGTCTTGACGTCGAACACAATCAACGCCGGAAAAGATTTGTTCCAGCTCCTGCGGTGTCAGCAGTGTCACGTGCTCGGCGAGATTCCGAAGGACCAGCCGACGGCGAACCTCGCGCCGGATCTGCGCATGACCACGGACCGGCTGCAGCCGGACTGGATTCCGCAGTGGCTGAAGAACCCTGGCGCGATCCAGCCCGGCACGCGGATGCCCGCGTTCTGGCCGGACTTCCCGAAGTCGCCGTTCCCGCAGCTTGCCGGCAGCGCCGAGGAGCAGATTCTCGCGATCCGCAACTACCTGCTGACCTTCCGCGGCGGCCCGACGCCGAAACGACTCACAGCGCCGCAGGTCGCGCCGAACTGAGAAACCCATGTCGGGATTTGGGAATCGGGAGTCGGGATTCGGGAGGGGGAGGAGTTCTCACTCGCGCGAATCCTGAATCCGAATCCCGATCCTTACTCGACGAATCCCGAGTCCCGAACCCCGAATCCCGGCAGGTATAATCGTTCCTCATGCTGCGCCCGTATCGCTCCACGATGCCGCGCGTTCACGCGAGCGCGTACATCGACGAGAGCGCGCAAGTCATCGGCGATGTCGAGGTCGGCGAAGACAGCAGTATCTGGATGAACGTGGTCCTTCGCGGCGACGTGAACTGGATCCGGATCGGTCGGCGGACGAACATCCAGGACGGCTCCGTCGTGCACGTGATGAAAGGCACGCATCCGACCGCAATCGGCGACAACGTGACCGTCGGGCACGCGGCGATCCTGCACGGCTGCACGATTCACGGTCACTGCCTGATCGGCATGGGCGCCATCCTGCTCAACGGCGCCGAGATCGGCACCGAGTCGATCGTCGCCGCCGGCACGCTCGTCACCGAAGGGACCCAGATCCCACCGCGATCGCTGGTCATGGGCACGCCGGGGAAGGTCAGACGAGAGCTGACCGATGACGAGGTTCGGGGGATTCAGGCGTATGCGGATCGGTACGTCGAGTACGCGCGCGAGTATGAAGACATGCAGGCGTAGTCATCAGTTGTCAGTTTTCAGTTGTCAATTGAAGCCAGAAACGAAGACTGAAAACTGAGAACTGAAAACTGAGAACTGAAAACTACAGGGTTTCATGCCAATGATTCCCGCTGTCCGAGGAACCCGCGACATTCTGCCCGGCGAGATCGAGCGCTGGCAGTTCGTCGAGGACGTGGCGCGCCGGTTGTTCGAGCGCTACGGCTACGCGGAGGTCCGTACGCCGATCATCGAGCGGGAGGAGCTCTTCGCGAAAGGCACGGGAGACACGACCGACATCGTGCAGAAGGAAATGTATACCTTCACCGACAAGGGCGGCGAGCGGATCACGCTGCGGCCAGAGGCGACCCCCAGCCTCGTGCGTGCCTTCGTGGAGCACAGCCTCGAGCAGCAGATGGCGGTTCCGAAGCTGTATTGTCTCGGGCCGATGTTTCGGTACGAGCGGCCCCAGAAGGGACGCTACCGCCAGTTCCATCAGCTCGACGTGGAGGTCTTTGGCGTCCACGACGCGTGGATTGACGCGGAGATCATCGACCTGGCCTGGTCGCTCGTCAGCGAACTGGGGATCCAGGGATCCGAGCTGCTGCTCAATTCCGTCGGCTGCCCCGTCTGTCGTCCGGCTTTCACGGCCGCGCTGGTGGCGGCGCTCGGTGAGGATGTCAAGCGGCTCTGCGGCGACTGTCAGCGCCGCGCGGCGACGAACCCGCTCCGGATCTTCGACTGCAAGGTCCCAGCCGACCAGGCGATCATCGACCGTCTTCCGCACACGATCGACTACCTGTGCGCGGCGTGCACCGCGCATTTCGATCAAGTGAAGCGGCATCTGGAGCTGTACGGGATTTCGTATCGGATCTCGCATCGCCTGGTTCGTGGGCTCGATTACTACACGCGGACCACGTTCGAGATTCTGATCGGGAGTCTCGGCGCGCAGAACGCGCTCCTCGGCGGGGGGCGGTACAACGGCCTCGTGAAGGCGCTTGGCGGGCCCGATCGGACCGGAATCGGCTTCGCCGCCGGGATTGAGCGCCTCGTTCTGGCGCTCCCCGAGGATGCGTCGATCGCGATCGCCCGTCCGGACGTGTTCGTGGCGGCGATTGGGGACGCGGCTCGGCTGGAAGCGGTCCGCCTCGTCAAGCAGCTGCGCTCGGCGGGGTTCAAGGCGCAGCTCGATGACGAGGGCCGCTCCATTCGGTCGCAGATGAAGACTGCGGATCGGCTCAAGGCGCCGCTCGCCGCGATTTTGGGGGACAACGAGCTCACGAAGAACGAAGTGACGATGCGGGACATGGCGTCGGGCGAACAAACGTCGATCGGCCGCGCGGACGTGGGGGAGTACGTCCGGCTCGCGATGCCCCGAGTGAAACCGCCGCTCGAGGCCGCGCCGCGAGGGCAGTAGGCTCGGCACATGGCAGAACCGCTCGGATCCTGGCGGCGAACCCACACCTGCGGCGTCCTGCGCGACAGCGACGTCGGCACCGAGGCGATCCTCCTGGGCTGGGCGCATCGCGTGCGCGATCTGGGGTCGCTCGTCTTCGTCGACCTGCGCGATCGCGACGGCATAACGCAGGTCATCGTGCGGGACGATGAGGCGAGGCTCGAGCGGGCGAAGCAAATCCGATCGGAATTCGTGGTTGGTGTGCGGGGGGTCGTGCAGCGCCGGTCCGCAGAGACACGGAATCCGAAGCTCGCCACCGGCGATATCGAGCTCGTCGCTGCCGAGATCCGGATCCTCAATGAAGCCAAAACACCGCCGTTTTCCATCACCGACGAAACGGCGGTCTCGGAAGACATCCGGCTTCGCTACCGTTATCTCGACCTGCGGCGTCCGGCGATGCACGCGAACCTGCGGCTTCGGCACCGTGTCGCGCAGGCGATCCGCCGCCACTTCGATTCGCAGGGATTCTGGGAGATCGAGACGCCAGTCCTGACCAAATCGACCCCCGAAGGGGCGCGCGACTATCTCGTGCCGAGCCGCGTGCATCCGGGGGAGTTCTACGCGCTGCCCCAGTCACCGCAGATCTTCAAGCAGCTCCTGATGATCTCGGGCATGGACCGCTACTTCCAGATCGTCCGCTGTTTCAGGGACGAGGACCTGAGGGCCGACCGCCAGCCCGAATTCACGCAGGTTGACGTCGAGATGGCGTTCGCCTCGCGCGAGCTGGTCTTCGGGATCGTGGAGCCGCTGATGCGCGAAGTGTTCAAGGAGGTCGGCGTCGATCTGGCCGTGCCGTTTCAGCGCGTGCCGTACGCTGACGCGATCGCGCGTTACGGGTCGGACAAGCCCGACCTGCGCTTCGGGATGGCGATCGAGGATGTCACCGGCGTGTTTCGCGAGTCTTCGTTCGAGCTGTTCCGATCGGCCGCCGCGTCCGGCGGGGTCGTCCGCGGGCTTGTCGTGTCAAGGGGGGCGCGGTACTCGAGACGCGAACTGGACGAGCTTGCCGAGCAGGCGAAGCAGAATGGGCTTCAGGCGCTCGTGTCTGCACGGCTGAACGCTGACGGCACGGTTCAAAGCTCCGCGCTGAAGACCGCGGGTGAAATGACGATCAGGGCTGCGCTCGAAAAGGTGGGCGCCGGCGCGGGCGACCTACTCCTGATGGCCGCGGGCGGAGCCGACGCGACCTCAAAGGGGCTCGGCGCGCTCCGCCTGGTGCTCGGTAAGAAGGAAGGCCTTATGGCGCGCGACAATTTCGCAATCGAGTGGATCGTGGATTTTCCGCTGTTCGAATGGAACGAGGACGACAAGCGCTGGGACTCGGTTCAACATCCGTTCACCGCGCCGCTCGACGAGGACCTCGACCGGCTCGACCGTGAGCCCGGGAAAGTACACGGGAAGATCTACGACCTCGTGTTGAACGGCTGGGAGATCGCGGGCGGCAGCATCCGGATCCACGACGCCTCGCTTCAGAAGCGAATCTTCCGGCTGCTCAACATTAGCGACGAGGAAGCCAAACTTCGGTTCGGGTTCTTTCTCGAGGCGCTGGAGTACGGGACGCCGCCGCACGGCGGCATCGCGTTCGGCCTCGACCGGATGGTGGCGCTCCTGGCGGGCGAAACATCCATTCGCGAGGTGATCGCTTTTCCCAAGACCGCGGCCGCGGTCGACCTCATGGCCGGCGCGCCGTCAGAGGTGTCACCTCGCCAACTCCGCGAGCTGCATCTGACGGACCGCTGACCCGTCGCATCGCCAGCCTTGACCGGCGCCGGACACTCGTGCTAAGGTGTCGATGTAACTCATTGTCATAAAAGGAGATACAGGCCAACCACTCGATGCGCCGCATCTCGGTTCCCGAAGAAGGAACCCAAACCCTGTTCGGGTCGTACGACGAAAACCTCAAGTATCTTGAGTCTCTCCTCAATGTTCGAATCCGCACGCAGGGCCACGATCTGCTGGTCGACGGCGATCCGTCCGGCATCTCCAAAGTCGAACGCATCGTCGAGCAGCTCGGCACGCTCATGAAAGAGGGCTACGAGCTCTCGAAGGGTGACGTGAAGACGGCGTCCCAGCTCGTGCAGCAGGACGAGGAGGTGGAGCTGCGGGACTATTTCGTGAAGAACAGCCTGCGGCCGGCCGGACGCCGGCAGGTCGCGCCGAAGAGCATCAACCAGCGGCGCTACCTCGATGCGATCGACCAGCACGACGTGGTGTTCGGGATAGGTCCTGCAGGAACGGGGAAAACGTATCTCGCGATGGCCCAGGCGGTCGCGTGGCTCGTGGCCAAGCGGGTGAGCCGCATCATCCTGGCTCGGCCGGCCGTCGAGGCCGGTGAGAAGCTCGGGTTCCTGCCCGGCGACGTGCAGGAGAAGGTGAATCCGTACCTCCGGCCCCTCTACGACGCGCTCTACGACATGATGGAAGCCGATCGCGTAGAGCGGCTGCTGGATCGCGGCACGATCGAGATCGCGCCGCTGGCCTTCATGCGCGGCCGGACGCTCAACGACAGCTTCGTCATCCTGGACGAAGCGCAGAACACGACGCCCGAGCAGATGAAGATGTTCCTGACGCGCCTCGGGTTCGGATCGAAGGCGGTCGTGACGGGCGACATCACGCAGATCGATCTGCCGGCGGGCCGGATCTCGGGGCTCGTCGAGGCCATGAAGGTCGTGTCGCGGGTCGAGGGCGTGTCCTTCGTGTATTTCGACCAGCGCGACGTCGTCCGGGCTCGGGTCGTGCAGCAGATCGTCAAGGCCTACGAGGCCTACTCGAACGGCGGCAGTGGAGAAGGTTCGTGATCGGCCGGCACGGCTCCGTGTCGCTGTGACGGACGGGCTGGGTGTCCGCGTGCGCACGGCTGGGCTGTCGCGCTGGCTCGCGCAGGTCGCGCCCCCACAGGTGCGAGGAACGGTCACGCTCGCCCTCATCACCGATGGGCAGATCCGAAGCCTCAATCGCCGCTACCGGCGGCTCGATCGTTCAACCGACGTTCTCTCATTCCCCGCACTGAGCTTTACGGGGCCGCGCCGCACCTCGCAGAGAGACAGTCACCTTGGAGACGTGGCCATCAGTCTCGACACCGCGCGCCGCCAGGCCCGGGAGCTGGGCCACTCGGTCCGCACGGAGCTTCGCGTCCTCGCGCTTCACGGGCTGCTGCACCTTCTGGGCTACGATCACGAGCGCGATCCCGGTGAGATGGCCCGAGTGGAGCGTCGGCTGCGCCGGCGCGGCGGGCTCGCCCACTCGTTGACGGAACGAACATGACGCCGCTGGCGCTCTTCCTGCTCGGCTGCGCGACGGTGTACCTCGGAACGATCGAGGCGGCCTTCAGCGCGCTGATGCGGCTCTCGCTGCGGCTGCTGGCCGAGCGGAGCGGCCGGATTCAAGGGATGGATCGGTATCTGAACGATCCGCTCGAGTTGTTCATTCCCGTCCGGCTGCTCATTGCCGTCGCGTCCGCCTGCGCGATGGTCCTCATGGCAGGCCTCATCGGCGCCGGCACGCTCCACGCCCTGGCGGGGCTCATTCTGGCGACGGTGGCCTTCATCGTGGTCTGCGAGCACCTGCTGCCGACATTCGTCATTCGACGGAATCCGGAGGCGGTCTTCGAAGCGCTGCTGCCTTCCTTCAACGTCATCGCCGGAGCGATTCGCCCCTTGATCCTGCCGCTTTTGAAGCTGCTGACCGGCGTGCGGCGTGACCGCGCCGTGCTGGCCGCGGCCGACGATACCGAGCCGCCGGCCGGCGGCGCGCCGCCGGCGGCGGACGCGCCCGCGCCGCCGGACATCGACCGCGAGGAGCGCCGGTTGCTGCGGTCCATCGTCGAATTCGGCGACACGCTGGTCAGAGAGGTGATGACGCCCCGGCCGGACATCGTGGCGATCCAGGCCGACGCCACGATCGACCAGCTCCGCGCGCTGGTCGCCGAGCAGGAATACTCCCGTTTTCCGGCGTACCGCGACGGCCTCGACAACATCGTCGGCTTCGTGTTCGTGAAGGATGTGATCCTGCTCCCTCCCGCGGCATCGAGCGGCCCGGGGGGATCGATTGCGCCGCTCATTCGCCCGGCGCACGTCGTGCCGGAGACGAAGCGGGTGGCCGAGCTGCTGAAAGAATTCCAGCGGCAGCAGATCCAGATTGCCATTGTCGTGGACGAGTACGGCGGAACAGCCGGACTGGTCACGCTCGAGGATGTCCTGGAGGAAATCGTCGGCGAGATTCGCGACGAGTACGACGTCGAGACGGAACCTATCACGGAGCAGCCGGATGGCTCGCTCTCCGTCAGCGGCAAGGTCGATGTCGACAAGGTCGCCGAGCGGCTGGACGTCACGATTGAAGGCGAAGGCTTCGAGACGGTCGGCGGGTTTCTGCTCGCCAAGCTGGGCCGCGTGCCTGCCGTCGGCGAGAGGTTCGATCTCGACGGCCTGAGCGTCGAGATTCTCGAAGCCGAGCGCCGGCGAATCACCCGGGTGCGGATCGCTCGTCAGCCCGCGGCGGAGGCGAAAGAGGTGTGAAGACCGGATTTGTGAGCCTGATAGGCCGTCCGAACGCCGGAAAGTCGACGCTGCTGAACCGGCTCGTCGGAACGAAGCTGGCCATCGTCTCGGAGAAGCCACAAACGACTCGCACGAGGATCCTGGGCGTGCGCAACTACCCGGAGGGCCAGGCGATCTTCATCGATACGCCCGGAATTCATCGTCCGCTGCATCGCATGAACGTCCGGATGGTGGATGCGGCTGTCGAGAGCATGGCGCAGGCGGACGTGGTCGGGCTGGTCACCGACTCGCACGCGTCCGCGGGTAAAGGCGATCGATTCGTGCTCGACCTTCTCGATCGCGTGAAGGCGCCGGTCGTGCTGATCCTGAACAAGATTGACCTCATCTCCAAGCCGTCCCTCTTGCCGCTCATCGATTCCTACCGGCGGCTGCACGAATTCGCCGACATCGTTCCGGTGTCCGCCTTGACGGGCGACAACGTCGATCGCCTGGAGCGCGTGCTGCTGGATCGGCTGCCGGAGAGTGAGCCTCTGTACCCGAGCGACACGCTCACGGACCAGCCCGAGCAATTCTTCGCGGCCGAGATGGTCCGGGAACAGGTGCTCGCCTATACCCACGACGAGCTGCCGTTCACGACGGCGGTCGTGGTGGATCAATTCGAGGAGACAGCACCGTCAGGAGACGAGGAGCGCGGCCTGCTTCGGATCTTTTGCTCGATTCTGGTCGAGCGCTCGTCGCAAAAGCCAATCGTCGTCGGCCGGCGCGGCCACGGCATCAAGCAGATCGGAACGGCGGCACGCCTCGAGCTGGAACGGTTCTTCGGCGCCCGCGTCTATCTCGATCTGCGGGTCAAGGTGAGGGAAGGCTGGCGCGAAGACGCACGCGCGCTCAACGGTATCGGGATCCGCGGGTCACGCTAAGGTGCTCGCAGCAGCGCACGTACATTCTCGTTTTTTCACGAACAATTTCGAAACAGGCCGAGTCGGCCGATTGACGCGGAACGCGTCGACCTGTCGTTCACCCTTCACGCCTTTCGCCATCGATGCGCGGTTGATGGCTGTGCCTATCGGCGCGCCCTTGTATACCTTCATGCACTTTTATGTCGCACTCGGCGCCGGTGTGTCGGAGTCCCGTGGCTTTTCGGCCTGATTCGCGGATGAGTCTGCGGCAGGTCCGATCTTTGTATAACGACGGGGTAGGACGCCGGAATGCTACAGACGATGACCGTCTCGCGGGATCCCCAGCTCGCGCGACGACCGATCAAGCTCTGCCTCATCGACGACGACCCTCAGGCCCCTTATCTCATCGAGGCCGCCCTCTCGGATTTCAATCTCGAGTACGCGCTCGAGGTTCGGAACAACTTCAGCGCGGGGCTCGCCGCGCTCACGAGCAATCGGCACGACGTCTACTTGGTCGACTATCGCCTGCCGGGGGGCGACGGCCTCGAGCTCATCCGCGGCGCGCGGCGGGAGGGCTGCCGCAGGCCAATCGTGATGCTCACCGGCTTCGGCGACGACCATCTCGATCGCGCGGCGCTGGCCGAGGGCGCGGCGGACTACGTCGAAAAAGGGCTGCTCGAATCGCACCTCGGACGCGCCATTCGGCACGCGGTCGACCGGGCGGCGGCCGAAACCGCGTTCCGCGAGCGCGAGGTGCTCTACAGGCGCATCGTCGAGACGGCGCATGACGGCATCTGGGCGATGGACGTCGACGGGCGCACGACGTACGTCAACCATCGAATGGCGGCGATCCTCGGCATCAAGCCGAGTCAGATGCTGGGGCGGTCGTTCCTGGATTTCGTCCATCCCGAAGAGCGCGCCGCGGCCGTGCATCAGATGGAACGGCTGCGCAAAGATGTCGCGCAGCAGCGCGAGTTCCGGCTGTGGCGACGTGGCGGGCGTACGGTCTGGACGCTCGTGGCCACGAGCCCGATTTGGGCGGAGAGCGGCGAGTTCTCGGGAGCGCTGGCGATGGTCAGCGACATCTCCGAGCTCAAGCTGGTCGAGCAGGAGCTGGTGTCCAGCAACCGGATGCTGAACGCGATCCTGGATGCGGCACCCGTGGCCATCGCGACGCTCTCGTCGGAATTGATCGTCGAGCGGTGGAACCTCGCTGCGGAGCGGACGTTCGGCTGGAACGTGCACGACGTCGTGGGCCAGCCGTACCCGCTCGCGTGTCCCGATGATCGCGAGGACTTTGCGCGGCTCTGTCGCGACGTGCTGCAGGGGAGCTCCGTCTCCGATCTCGAAGGACGCTGCCTGAAGAGGGATGGCACCGAGGTGCCGGTCAGCGTCTGCGCGGCGCCGCTTCGCGCGTCGAGCCCGGCGATGGACGGCCTGGTGCTCGTGCTGAGCGATCTCTCCACTCGGAAGCGGATGGAGACTCAGCTTCGCCGCAGCCAGGAACAGCTACTCCAGTCGCAGAAGATGGAAGCCGTGGGCAGGCTGGCGGGCGGGATCGCGCACGACTTCAACAACCTCTTGACCGTCATCCTCAGCTACTGCGAGGCGCTCGAATCGCATCGGGACAAGCCCGAGCGGGTCCATCGCGATCTCAGCGAAATCACGGGCGCCGCGGACCGCGCGGCGGCGCTGACCCGTCAACTGCTCGCGTTCAGCCGGCGACAGCTCCTGCAGCCGAAGGTCATGTCGCTCAACGACACGATCGAAACCCTGCAAAAGATGTGGCCGCGGCTGATTGGCGAAGACGTGGAAACGCGTCTCGAGCTGGCGTCCGATCTCTGGCCGATCAAGGCGGATCCGCACCAGATCGAGCAGGTGCTGCTGAACCTCGTCGTCAACGCGCGTGACGCGATGCCGCGCGGTGGTCTGCTCGCCATTCGGACCGCGAACATCGGCGCGTCGGACGACTCGCCGATCCCGAAACCGGCTGCCGGTCAGTTCGTCGAGATGGCGGTCAGCGACAGCGGCATCGGCATGGATCCGGCGACGAAGGCCAGGATTTTCGAGCCGTTCTTCACAACGAAGGAAGTGGGGAAGGGCACCGGCCTTGGCCTGGCGACCGTCTACGGCATCGTCGAGCAGAGCGGCGGCAAGATCGTGGTCGAGAGCGAGCCCGGACGTGGCGCGACCTTCCGCATCCTGTTTCCGCGTGTGGACGGTGTCATCGAGCGTCCGACCATCGCGCCCCCGAGCCGTCGCGTGTCAGGGACCGAAACGATCCTGGTGGTCGAAGACGATGACGCGATCCGGTACCTGACGACGACGTCGCTCGAGCTGCTGGGGTATCGCGTGCTGAACGCCAGGGACGGCAACGAGGCGCTGGCGATCAGCCACGATCAGTCGACCCACATCGATCTCCTGGTGACCGACGTCATCATGCCGGGGATGAGCGGGCCGGAGCTCGTGTCCGCCCTGACGATCGGTTCGCCATCCACGGCGTCTTGGAGCCCGGGAACCTCGTGCTGCAGAAACCGTTCACGCCGGTTCAGCTCGCCCAGACCGTGCGCGAGATCCTCGAAGGCCGCCGCGGGATGGAGCTGCAGTAGGGGCGGCCCGCCGTATCCGCCCAGCACCCCAGGAGCGCGCACAGAAGCTGCTAGAGCCGTCCGGCGCCAACGGCCGTCACGGTTTTGTCCACCAGCCGCAAGAACGCCTCGATCGTCTGCTCCAGACAGGGCTCCGGCGTGTCTTCCTCTTTGCAGTGCGACAGCCCGTTCGACGACAAACAGAACATCATCACCACCGGCATGTGAGGGACCATCTCGGCGGCGTCGTGAAGCGGCCCGGACGGCAGCCGCGGCGCATCGCCCGTGACCTCGCGAACGGCCTCCGCGCACAGCTCGATGAGCCGCGGATCGAACGGACGCGGCTCGATCCGCCAGAGAGGTCGCCATTCGACCGAGACGTTGTTCTCGCGCGCGCATCGTTCCGCCGCGTCATGGGCCTCGGCCAGCATCTGCGCCAGGACGGCTGGATCGAGCGCCCGTTGATCCAATGAGATCTCGCACACGCCCGGCACGGCCGTGACGATGCCGGGCTCGACCTTCACGATGCCGCACGTGCAGACGACGCCGGCGCCGGGACGGGAGCGCCGGCGTGCGATCTCGCGGCAGGCCAGCGCGGTCTCGGCCGCCGCGAGGAACGCGTCCCGTCGCATCGGGATCGGCGTCGAGCCGGAGTGGGCCGCCTGCCCGGTGAAGCAGAGGACATTGCGCTCGACCCCGAACGTGCCCAGGACGACGCCGGTCGGCTTGTTCATCGACTCGAGGACCGGCCCCTGCTCGATGTGCAGCTCGAGATAGGCCCGTGCGGGCACTTGCTTCAGCTCCCGCTGGGCGTCGAGCATCCGATCGGGCTCCACGCCGTTTTCTCGAAGGGCATCGAGGAGCCGTGTCCCTTCCTTGTCCCGCAGGCGGCGGAGATCGTCGACCTTCAGGCTGCCGCCTGCCGCCGAGGACCCGAGCAGGCTGCGCCCGAACCTCGCGCCTTCCTCGTCGGCCCAGTCGACGAGCTTCAGAGTGACGGCCGGTCGCGCGCCGGCATAGGTGCGCAGCGCGTCGAACGCCGCAAGGACGCCAAGACAGCCGTCGAGCCAGCCGCCGTTCGGCACCGAATCGAGATGGCCGCCGATGATGATGGTATCGGGCGACTGGCCCGGGAGGGTGACCCACTTGTTGCCGGCGGAATCGGTCGTCGGCTGAAGGCCGATCGCCTTCAATTTGCCGGCGAACCACTCGCGCGCCTGGCGCCACACTGGCCCCCACGCCACGCGCTGCGCGCCTTCGGGCGACGAGGTCAGCGCTGCCAGCTCCCGCAGATTGAGAATCACGTCGCGTGCGCTCATAGCCCGCATCTTAGCAGTAGCCAAGCTTGGGTGGCGCGCCACCGGCGGCGCGCGCTGAAAACGCCGGCAGGACGAATGGTTAGAGCGTTTTTCACTTCGCTGTAGCGTAGTTCTCAGT
>JACOUA010000140.1 GCA_016178075.1 Acidobacteriota bacterium | reverse complement strand
CCGCAAGCGACCGAGCCGGGGTCCGGGGCAGAGCCCCGGCCTAGTGCAGTTTTCAGTTCTCAGTAGTCAGTTTTCAGTTCGGATCTCGCCCGCAAATAACTGAAAACTGATGACTGATAACTGAGAACTACGCTACAGCGAAGTGAAAAACGCTGTAGTTGTTGGGCCTCCAGAAAGCCGGTAGGATGCCGGAAGGCCCACCCTCGTCAGTGCCTGACCAGACGCGTCCGCCGGACATCGCGACCGAGCGAGCGCTCGAGCGATCGCTCAAAGAGCTCTCGGATCTGAAGTACGCCCTCGACCAGTCCGCCATCGTCGCGACGACCGACGTCCACGGTCTCATCACCTACGCCAACGACAAGTTCTGTCAGATCTCGAAGTACTCGCGCGAGGAGCTGCTCGGCCAGGATCACCGGATCATCAACTCGGCCTATCACCCCAAGGAATTCATCCGCGATTTGTGGCGCACGATCGCGAGCGGGCGCGTCTGGCGCAGCGAGATCCGGAACCGCGCGAAGGACGGGAGCATCTACTGGGTCGACACGACGATCGTGCCGTTCATGGATGCGCGGGGAAAGCCGTATCAGTACATCGCCATCCGCTACGACATCACCGAGCGGAAGGCCGCGGAGGAGCGCCTGCGGGAGCAGGCGGCCTTCGTGCGTCTCGGCCAGATGGCGGCCGTGGTGGCGCACGAGGTGAAGAATCCGCTGGCCGGCCTTCGGGGCGCGTTGCAGGTAATTGGCAAGCGACTCCCGGCCGGCAGCCCGGACACCGCGATTGTCGGTGAGATGGTCGCCCGCATCGACGCCTTGAACCGGATGGTGCAGGATCTGCTGCTCTTCGCCCGGCCGCGTCAGCCGAAGATGGCGCCCGTGCGGATCGCCATGGTCGTGCGAGAGGCGGTCGAGTTCATTGCGAACGATCCCGGCTTGAAGCACACCCCCATCGGCGTCGACGACGGCGGCGACCCGGTGATCTCGGCCGACGTCGATCTGCTCAGGCCCGTGTTTCTCAATCTTCTCCTCAACGCGGCGCAGGCCGCGCAGAACCGCGGCGGCGTGCGGGTACGGATTCACCCGCGCCAGAACGGCGTCTGCCGGATCACGATCGAGGACGATGGACCGGGGATTGCCGCGGAGATTCGGGACCGGATCTTCCAGCCGTTCTTCACGACCAAGCACCGCGGCACCGGGCTGGGCCTCCCGATTGCGAAACGCGCCGTCGAGCTTCACGGCGGCGAGCTCTTGATCGAGTCGCCCGAAGGAGGCGGCACGACCGTGACGGTGCGGCTCCCGCTCGAAGAAAGACTCAGGGCTCGGAGCTTGTGAAGAAACCACGTTTCACCACAGAGATCACAGAGCCCACAGAGCCAGGAACCTTAAGGTTCTCCGTGCTCTCTGTGTGCTCTGTGGTGATCGTGGGGTTTTTTCACACGCTCTTAGAACTTGAACGCCGCGCGGACGACGACGGTGCGCGGCGTCAGGATCCCGCTCGGCGACAGGAACTGCGTCAGCGTCCGACGCTGGCCCGTCGTGGGATCCAGGAACGAGGCCGCCGCCGTCTGCGTCCGGACCTGCCAGACCGTGTCCGCGTTCATCAGGTTGTCGAAGTCGACGGTCGCCTCGAGCGTCCGGGCGCCGGCGAACTTGAACAGCTTCCCGACCCTGAGGTCGATCGTGGTCAGCGTGTCCAGACGCGTATGGCCGAGCGGCTCGAGGTTGATCGTCTGGCTCCCGCCGATGGCCAGCGCGCGGCTGATCTGCCGGGTGACCGGCGGTCCCTGCTGCGACCGGAGATTGCCGCTCACGATGACATCGTGCAACGGCAGGATGTACATCCCGGTCAGCTTGAACTGGTTGGGCCGATCGGCGTTGGCCGCCACGGTGACGTTGCCGTTGGCGTTGATCAGGAAGTTCGGCGACGTGTCGACGCTGACGTTGTCGATCCGGTTCTTGGAGCGGGTGTACCCAGCCAGCATCTGCCAGCGATTCGACAGCCGCTTGGTCAGCGTGAGTTCCAGGCCCTTGTAGCTCTGAACGAGCTTGGGATCGTTGGTGATCACCGTTCGGTTCGCCGCGGAGATGCGCTGGTAGAACCCGTATGTCGAATCGTCGGCGGTACCGGTGAATCCGTCCGGCCCGGGATCCACGGCGGTTGACAGCGTCGTGGCATAGGGGTTGTCCGGATTCATCGAGGCCTGGAGGTTCTTCTCGCGGCGGTACGTGAACACCGCGCTCAGCTTGAAGTTGGCCATCAGCTCCCGGTCGAGTCCGAAGCTGTACTCGTCGGTGTACGGGCGCTTGAAGTTCGGGTCGATCGACGTGAGAATCTGGCCGTTGACGAGGACCGCGCTGACCACGGGTGTGCCCGTTTGCTCACCGACCTGGAATTTGCGGTCACCGTTGCGATCGGTCCAGGTGTAGTTCTCGCTGTAGTTCGCGTTGCGGTTCACGGCGGAGACGCCGCCGCCACCGGTCGATAGGACGTAGTAGTACCGTCCGGCGGACGCCTTCGCAGCGGTGCGGCCGTCGCCCGCGACGTCGAAGATCGCGCTGATGCGCGGCCCTGCGGTATTCCACTTCACGACGTCGCGAATCTCGTCGTAGCTGCGCGGCTGGGCCGCGAAGCCACCGATGCCGGCGCTGGCAAAGGGGGACGGCGGGCTCGACTGCGCAGGCAGATAGCCCTCGAGCTGCTCGAACCGCACGCCGCCGACGACCGTGAGCTGCTTCACGCTGAAGCTGTCCTGCGCGAAGAGCGCCAGGACGTTGACGGCCGTCGCGTCCTTCTGCGGCGTCGCGAACAGCGTCACGTTGAGCGGCCGGAAGGCGCCGCCCGCGCCGCTGTAGGTGAGCGAGACGTCGTCGTTGCGGTGGGTCTCGTTCCGGGTAACCGCGTGCGAGTAGTCCACGCCGAACTTGAGCTCGTGCCGGCCGCCCAGCGCCTCGTCCACATAGTACTGGCCGGTCGCGTTGGCTTGGTACCGATCGCGGTTACGAATGACCTCGGTCGCGTTGTTCCCGTAGATGATGCTCGTCGACGTGTCGACAATCGATTGGTTGGTCCCGCCGTTGAAGTAGGTCGGGAACAGAATCTTGTTCATGCCCATCCGCGCGTCGATGAAGAAATTCCTGCCGATGACCGAGTTCCACAGGCCCTGCACGAGGTCGAACATGTCTTCTTCGTCGACCGTGGACTCGGGCACCGTGACGGATGCGGCGTTCAGCAGCCGGTTCGGCTTGCTGTACCGTTGACGCGAGTAGAACCCGGTGAGCCGGTTGTTCTGACTCGCCTGCCACGTGAAGTTGCCCAGGCCCGACGTGATGTTGGTCTGATCGAGCACCGACTGCGCGTTCTGCACCGGCACGTTCTGGTGCACGCGCCAGTCACGGAACGACCCGAAGAACCGCAGCTTGTTCTGGACCAGCGGCCCGCCGGCCGTCACGTTGATGTCCGACACGAAATCCGCCGTGTTGCCGTTCGGCCGAAACCCATACTTCTGCAGATCCGGATTGCGATCGTTGCGCCCCTGCAGCGAATCGCCCGTCCACGTGAACGTCGAGCTGCCGTTCCATCTGTCGCCACCCGTCTTCGTGATCATGTTCAGGAACACGCCGGAGGTCGGCACGGTGATGTCGTGCGCGCCGGTCGAGACCTGGATGTCGTCGAACGCGTCGAAGTCGTAGTAGAACCCCGCAGCGCCGATTGCCGCCGGATCCCCGACGTTCACGCCGTTCAGAAACGAAGTGTTTTGCGCGCTCGTCGTGCCGCGCGCGCTGAACACGCCCTGCAAGCCGCCTGAGGTGCCCCCGACGTCAGGCCGGCTCATCACGAGGCCCGGCACCTTCGCTTCCAGCAGGGCCCAGATGTCGCGGCCGCCCGGCGTGCCTTGTATCAACTGCGCACCCAGGTCGACGTTGACGTTGGCGCTCGTGGTGTCGACCGTCGGCGAGGCGCCCGTCACGGTGATGTTCTCGGCGAGGCTGGCTACCTTCATCGAGAACTCGACGGGCGTCGTCTGGCCGACGAGCACGAGGATGTCCTCGCGGGTGATGGTCTGAAAGCCCGACAGCTCGAGCTTGATCGCGTAGGTGCCGGGCACCAGCGACGGGAACCGATAGACGCCGCCGGCGTCGGTGACCGCCGTCATCGTGCCGGCGACCAGCACCGGGCTGCTGATCGTGATCGCAACGCCCGGCATGACGGCACTCTGCTGGTCCGCAGCCTTCACCAGAATGCTCCCGGTCTGGACCTGCGCAGACGCGGGCGCCGCGATGCTCATCGAGAGCAGCAGCGCGGCCACACTGACAATCCCCTTCATAAGCCCTCCTTGGAAACAATCCTGAACAAGAAAAACTCACCTGCGACCATATCAGAACTCGCGCCTATGGGGACATCAACTCTTTGACTGACGCGAACAAACCGGGGGATGTCCGGAATCTTGGACCTGACTGCGCGACCATGGGACGCCCTCGAGATGAGACGTGGGTATACTGCACTCGTCGACACCGAAAGGATGACTCGCCATGAAGCACGTCGCCGGCCTGCTCGCGCTGATCTCGATCGGGTGTACCGCTCAGGCCGCGTCACAAGCGACGGACGCGCGCCGGCTGACCATCGAGCAGTTGATCGACATTCGCCACCCGCCCAGCCCGATCTGGACGCCCGATGGTCGGGCGATCGTCTTCGCGTGGGACCGGGCCGGCGTATCGAAGGTGTACGTCGCCGCGGCCAACCCTGGACCGGCGGCGGAACCGCGCGAGCTGCGCGGTGCCGGTAGCTCGCTCGCCGGCGCGTTCTGGAGCGCGGATGGCCGCGCGCTGATGCTGTCGAGAAACGGCGACCTCTGGCGGGTGCCGATTGACGGCAGCACACCGTCGGCCGTGTGGACGACGCCACAGGCGGAGTTCGGGATGGCCCCTTCGCCCGACGGCACGCGCGTCGCGTTCGTACGGGCTTTCGTCGACGCCGGCACGGGTGCTCCTCCTGTCGCCCCCCCCGGTCGGGGCGGCAGCGAGGTCATCATCCGGACGATCGCCGACGGCCGGGAAACACTCGTGGTGCGGTCGGACGACTACATGGCCGGCAGCGTCGGATGGTCTCCGGACGGTCAATCGCTGGTCTTGACCGACGCCCCCCGAACGATCCGGCACGAGCAAACACCGTCGTACTCGGGATCGAAGATCATCTACACCGTCAACGAGAATGTCCCCGGCGAGACGGCCGTGATTCCCGCGACGGGCGGCCCGCTGACGCGGCTCGCAGCCGGCGGCTTCGGCGGGCGCCGATGGCTCGACGCGCGTCACTTCCTCGTCGATCGGACTTCTCCCGACTTCAAGCGGCGCACGACGCTCGTCGTCGACATCGGCGGCGGCGAGCCGAAGGTGCTGAACGAAGAGGTCGAGGAGAAATTCTGGAGCATGACCGGCGACGCGGGCGGCGGCGCGCAGCCGTCTCCTGATGGCAAGTGGATTGCGTTTGTGAGCGATCGTGATGGCTGGGACCATCTGTACGTCATGCCCGCTTCCGGCGGGGACGCCGTTCAAGTCACGAAGGGACGCTTCGAGGCGTGGCGGCCCGTCTGGTCACCTGACAGCCAGCGGATCGCGTTCGACGCCAATCGGCCCGATCGGTACGGCGACCGTCATCTCTACGTCGCCACCATCGCGGGGAACCCCTCGCGGACGACGATCGCCGCCGTGACGAGTGGACGCGGTACAAACATCTCCCCACAGTGGTCGCCCGACGGCAGCCGGCTCGTGTATCAGCACACCGACCCGCACAACTCGGCGGACCTGTTCGTCGTTGACGCGAAGCCGAACGCGACCCCCGTCCGCCTTTCGGATTCGATGCCCAAAGCGATCGATCGCCTGACCTTCGTCGAGCCGGAGATGGTTCACTACGCGGGGCCAGACGGCCAGCAGGTGCCGGCCTGGTTGTTCGTGCCGAAGGGGCTGGACCGATCGAGGAAGCATCCGGCCGTCGTCTGGATTCACGGCGACGGGGTAAATCAGAGCTACGACGGCTGGCACGTCCAGCGCAATTACGCCGTGTACTACAGCTTCCATCAGTACCTGCTGCAGAAGGGCTACGTCGTCATCGCACCGGACTATCGCGGCAGCATCGGGTACGGACGGGCGTGGCGCGAAGGCGTCTACATGGACGTCGGTGGCAAGGACGCGAAAGACGCCTGGATGGCCGCCACCTACTTGAAGACGCTGCCGTACGTGGACACGGATCGCGTCGGCGTCTGGGGGTTGAGCTACGGCGGGTTCTTTACGCTGATCGCGGTCACCGATCAGCCGGCACTGTTTCGCGCGGCGGTCGACGTCGCGGGCGTCGTCGACTACGCGATGTACTACGAAGACCCGTATCACGGCGGCTGGACGGCGAGCCGGATCGGCACGCCCGAGCAGCATCCGGACGTGTACGCGAAGGCGTCACCGCTGTCGCACGTCGATCGACTCGAGCGTCCGCTGCTCGTCCTGCACGGGACCTCCGATGTCAACGTCCCGTACCTTCATTCGGTGCGGCTGATTGACGAGCTGATGAAGAAGGGCAAGGGACATCTCGTGTCGTTCATGACGTATCCGGGCGAGTTTCACTACTTCACGCGCGAGCACGTGCTGCGCGACGCCTGGCACCGCGTCGAGGACTTCTTCAACGCGAACCTCAAGCCCGGGAGGCCCACCACGAACTGACTCGGACGACACCGGCGAGCCACGCGCGATGGGTGGCTCCCGGCTTCGGTGGATCAACCATGGATGATGAGCACTCTAAATCGAGACGAAGCCTATTCCGGGGCGACGAGCACGAGGTGTCCGACGGCGCGTTCCACGGCCAGCTCGGTCTGGTCGCACTGGAACACGATGCCCGGAAAAGTCTGGAGCACCTGGACGAGGGCGCCCGGCGTCACGCCGAGCGCGTGCAGCCGCTCGGCATGCCCCGCGATGTCGGGCAGCACGTGGGCCACGACCCCGCTGGTCCCTGCGCTCAGCGACGACAGGGGTCGCGGATGACTAGAAGGAGATGCCAAACGCACGGAGGACATGATTCAGCGCCCCACCGGTCAGGATGGCGACCGGTGTGATGAATCCCAGAATCGCCAGACTCACCTTCCAGCCGCGCTCGCGGACAATCATCAAGAGATTCGCTACACAGGGAACGAACAGCGTCATGACGGTCAGGGCCACGACCGACTGGACGCCGGTGAGCTGTCCGCTGTGTGCCAGCTCGAAGAGACCCGCCGCTCCGTAGTCGCGCCGAAGGAACCCCATCACGAACACCTGCGCCGTTTCGGCCGGGAGGCCAAGCAGACCCGTCACGATTGGGCGGCCAATCCGCGCGAGGACGACCAGCGCGCCGAGACGATCGAGCACGAAGAGGAGCGCCGTGCCAACCAGAAAGAGCGGCACCGCTTCCCCCAGATACCAGCGCACGCGAAGCAGCGTCTTGGTGGTCAGATTCCGGATCCGCGGCAGCCGAACGGGCGGCAGCTCCATGATGAAGGGCGACCGCTCGCCTGGCAGGACACGCGCCGCCAGAAAGCCGACGAGAAACATCTGCCCCAGCACGACGCCGAAGAGCGTGACGAGCGCAGCGAACGAGATGCCGCCGAGAATGCCCATGATCGTCGCCAGCTGCGCCGAGCACGGGATGCCGAGCGCCAGCAGCACGATCGCGATGAGCCGCTCCTTTGGCGTGGCCAGGATCCTCGTCGTCATCGTCGCCATCGTGTCGCAGCCGAGACCCAGGACCATCGGGAGCACGGCTTTGCCGTTCAGCCCCATGGCGCGAAACAGTCGATCGCTGAAGATCGCCAGCCGGGGGATGTACCCCGAGTCCTCGAGGAAGCCGAACACGAGGAAGAACGTCGTCACGACCGGCAGAACGATCGCGATGGCATAGGTCACCCCCATCGTGATGAGACCGTACTCGCCCACGAGAAAGTCCCGAATGAAGAAGATTGGGATGAAGCGGTTCGCGAAAGCCGTCGCGGCCGGATTGATCCCGCGCCCGAACACATCCTCTTCGAGCAGCGCCACGAGGGTCTGAGCGCCAAAGACGCCAACGAACAGGTACATCGCGTAGAGCACGACGGCGAGAATCGGGAGACCCGTCAACGGTTCCCGCACGGCGCGCGCGATCCGCTCTTGAACCCTCGCAAGCGACAGGTGGCTGATGCGACGGACCCGGCCGGTCAGCTCGTGCGCCCACCGACTCAGGGCCTCGGCCTGGCGCGCCGGCAGATTCGGCACCGCCCCGACCGAGATCGCCGCCCGCAGCTCGTCGAACCCTCGGCCCTCGACCGCCACGGTCTCGATGACCGGAATGCCGAGCTCGGCCGATAGCCGCTCCGCGTCGACGTCCACGCCTCTCGCCCGCGCCTCGTCTATCAGATTCAGCACCAGGATCATCGGCTTCCGAAAGGCCGCGAGCTGGCCGGTCAAGACGAGCGCCCGGCGCAGGTTGCGGGCGTCGGCAATCTGGACGACGACGTCAGCGTCGCCGTTCTCGACGACGTGACGGGCTATTCGCTCGTCTTCGCTCAAATGGCCGTCGAGCGTGTTCACGCCCGGTGTGTCGATGATGTCGCACACCTCCGCCCCGACGAGTGCTCGCCCGCGGGTCACGGCGACCGTTGTGCCTGGGTAGTTCGAGACCGTCGCGTACCGGCCGGTCAGCCGGCCGAAGACGACGCTCTTTCCAACATTGGGATTGCCGACGAGCGCGACCCGGAGCGGGCGCGCCCGCACCGTGAGGATCGGCTCACGGGCGGGCGCGGTCGAACCATGAGGGCAGGACACGCGCTACCAGAGGTACGTCAGCCGGAGAGCGAACGAATTCGCCGTGTACGGCCTGTAGAGGTACCCCATCAACAGCGCGCCCGTGAGATCCAGACGGTTGACCGTCGACGGGCTGAGCGCGAAGTCATCGACGGTGTAGTGGTTGTACCAATACAGGAAGCCCAGCGCGACATCCGGCCGGACGAAGTATCGGACGTCGGCCGTTCCGGTTCGCAGCTCGTTGCGGATGGGCGGGAGCTGCACCGGCGCCGGCGTGACCGTCGTGTCCGCCGTCAGACCATACACGTAGGTCGTTCTGGATCTCGTGAGATCGTACCCGAACCGAAGCTGCGTCTTCGGAATGACCTTGTCCAATTCGAGCGACGTGCTCGCGGTGTGAACCTTGTCCGCCGAATCGTCCGTCCAGTCACGCGTCGGATCGGTGAACTGCGGATTCGGTGCCGGGCTCGCGGTGCGCGAGGCCTGCAGCGCCCTGTACGTCTCGAACCCGTAGCTCAGGTTGAAATCGACGGTCTCCGACGGCACGACGTCGAACCCGATCGTGTACGCCTGGTTCGCGTTGTTCCGCAGCCCGAACAGGCTGTTCGTGTAGTCGTCCTTGCCGGTCGCCGCGGACGCGTTGAAGCCGAGCGCCTCGATCGGCGTGACCTGAACCGTCACGGTGGCGCGATTACGGTTCCGGTCGGCAACGTCGTAGTGCCGGATGCCGGGCTGCTCACCCGCCTCGACGAGGAGCAGCTCGTCGAACCCGCTGCCCCTGCGAACCGAGTACTCCCACTTCCCGCGGAGTGTCACGTACTGGTTGCCCGTGCTATCGAACGACGCCCGGAAGACGTCTTCGTTCGTCTGCTCGAAGATGCGGAACGTACGGTCGGCCGTTTCACGGCCGTAGCCGACCTTGAAGGCCGCGTAGGTCAGCGGTGTGAACGAGGCGTCGACATCGAGATTGTGTTTCGTGAAGCCGATCGGCTCGTTCTCGCGCGCCGCGCCCAGCGCCGTGTCGCCCAGGACGATGTTCGCGATGCTGAAGAGCGGCGTGCGGTTGTCGTAGTCGTAGAAGCGGTATCGCGCGTTCAGAAAAACGTACTTGCTCGGCCGCGACGTGAACCCGAGGTTGGCCGACAGAATCCGCGCCTCGGCTTCGGCCGTCGCGCGCTCGACGACGGGCGCCGCCAGGGCCGAGTTGATCGTGGCGGGCAGCAGGGCGTTGTTCTGGCTCCAGGTGCCGACCGAGAAGAACGCCGTCGCGCGGCTGTGCGCCGGCAGCTTGAGGCCACCGGTCGTGCTGAACGTGTGGGCCGTATTGGTGGGCCACCACGCGAGCCGACCCTGGGCCGATCCACCGGCGATATCGGCGTACCGCACGGGGTTGTCCCAGGTGATCGCCTGGATGCTGTTGTCGTATTTGGACCCATCGTACGCAACGCTGATGAGGCCACGACTGTTCGCCCACTCCATGGCGGCTTTGACCGACGTCGTCCGATCGTCGATTGGCGCCGGGAGCTCCATCGTCATGTTCCCGGGGCTCGAGCCGATGATCCCCGCAAAAGGCATCGCGCCCTCCCGATGCCAGGTCTTGAGGTCGAGCTTCACGTCGAGGTCGCGCGTGGCCGTGTAGCTCAGGCCGAACACCGCGGTGTCGCGCCGGCTCTTCAGATCAAACGGCGTGAGGCCGCCCACCGCGGTGGCAAGCGTCGACGTCCCGTTCTGAATCCCCCGGCGGACGCTGTCGGCGACGGTCAGCCGGCCGTTGCCGGCGCTGGTGAAGAGCGCCTTGGTATCCCGGCTGTAGAAGAGCGGGGTCTGATCCCAGGAAAACGACGCCTTCAGTTTTCCAAACTGCTGAACGTTCGCCGTGTAGCGTTGATCGGCGTACCCGATGTTGGCCGCCGCGGCGCTGAACAGCCAGCTCGCGTCCTGGCGATCGAACGCGAACTTCTGCAGAAAGGCGCCGTCACCCAGGTCACGGAACCGCTGGAATCTGGCTTCGTCGCCGGTGATGGTCGTCATACGGCCGCCGAGCTCGATCACCCCGACTTTGGGGCCGGTCGGCGCCGTTGGCATGTCCTGCTGTGCGTGGGCGAGGCTCGCGGAGGCCAGCAGCGCTCCAATCAGAACGGTCAATCTGATGCGCATCGCAATCCTCCTTCGAGTCAACGCGTGAACACGACGCCGGACGGGTGATTCGAGCCGTGAATCTGCGCGTGGCAGTTCACGCAGCTCCGCCCCACCACTCGGCTGCTCTTCGACACGAGCACCTGGTTGGCGTCGTAGATCGTCGCCGGGTGACGCGACGCGACGTGGCACCGCTGGCACAGCATCGGCGCCTTTGCCACCAGCAGCCGCTCGTTGTTCGATCCGTGCGGATCGTGGCAGCTCGTGCAGTTGTCACGCACCGGGGCGTGGTCCCAGAGAAATGGGCCACGCTTCTCCGTATGGCAGCTCACGCAGGTCTCGTTGATCGTGTTGCCCACGCGGAGCAGGCGCACGTTGTTCGACCCATGCGGGTTGTGGCAGGAGGAGCATTCCATCTTGCCCTCCCGGACCGGCATGTGCGCCGAGCGGTGCAGCTTGTTGGCCTCGGTCCGATGACAGGTCTCGCAGGTCTCGGTGACGCTGACTTTCTTGAGCTGCGCCTTTTCCGATCTCGGTGCGTGCACGCTGTGGCAGGTCACGCAGGAGAGGTTGCGCCCGTTATGGGCGCTGCCCTCCCAATTGGCGTGCTCCTGGCGGTTGTGGCAGGTCACGCAGGTGTCGCTGACCTGCTGGGGCGACAGCGCCGTGAAGACCTTGATCTTGGTCTTGTCGCCGTCCGCGTCGACGTGTGCCTTGCCGGGGCCGTGACAGGTCTCGCAGCCCTGCGCGGCGGCCGGCGAGCGCGGATCCTGGACGCGCGCGTGCGCGGTCTTCCCGTACGCCTGGCCCTCTTTCTCGTGGCACGTCAGGCAGGTGTCGTCGCCGACCCGCTCGCCCGTCTGCGTAACGGCGAGCGTTGGTGCGGCGGCCGGGGGCGGCCCCTCGATTTTGCTCGGGGCAGGCGAGGCGGCACGCTGCGTGTCGCTCGCACTCGTGGCTGTCGTCGCGCTCCCGACCCACAGCGCCACGGCGAGCAGCGGGATGAAGACCCCGATTGAATAATTGGCCCTTGATGATGGCATACCGGTCGCTCCGGTTCTCCGGCACTGCGCCGGTTCTCACGCCGGTAGTGCAACCCAAGTGCCGCCAGCTCAATCCCGCCTTGTGGCCGCTGCTGCCGGATCTCCGTCAGGGAATATTCGCGCCGCTGCGAAATAGTCCGCACCCGGATGCGGGGACCGGCTGCCAGTCAACGCGCGAGAGTCACTGGCCCAGACACGCCACTACTCGCTCCCGTCCTCCTTCAGATCCAGTCCGAAGCGCTGGGCCATGCGATAGAGGGTGCGGCGATCGACCCCGAGGGCTTCCGCCGCACGGGTCCGGTTCCCTCCCATCACACGCAGCACGTGGAGCAGGTATCGACGGTCGAGGTCGTCGAGGGTCGGCAAGTCGAGAAACAGCTCCTCGGCAAAGTCCGTCTGTCGTTCCGTCAACGGCGCCGGCAGGTCCGCGACTTCGATCCGTGACCCACCCGCGAACAGCACCAGGCGCTCGATCGTGTTCTCGAGTTCCCGCACGTTGCCGGGCCACGCGTAGGCCACCAGTGCATCGACCGCTGCCGACGCGAGCTCGACCTGGCGGCCGGCTCGCGCGCACGCGTTGCGAAGAAACCGGTCCACCAGCAGCGGGATGTCCGGCCGGCGGTCTCTCAGCGGCGGCAGTTTGATGACGATGACGCTGAGACGGTAGAACAGGTCTTCCCGAAAACGTTTCTTCGTGACCGCGCGCTCCAGATCTGTATTCGTCGCGGCGATGATTCGGACGTCGACCCGCACCGATCGGCTCGCGCCGACGGCCCGGATCTCCCCTTCCTGGAGGACGCGAAGGAGTTTGACCTGAAGTGCCGCGGTCGTTTCGGAGATCTCGTCGAGAAGTACAGCCCCGCCATGCGCCTGCTCGAAGATCCCCTTCGTGTCGCTGACCGCTCCAGTGAAGGCGCCGCGGGTGTGACCAAAAAGCTCCGATTCGAGCAGGCTCTCGGCAATGGCCCCGCAGTTGACGGGCACGAATGGTCGCCCGGCCCGCGGGCCATGCTCGTGAATCGCGCGCGCGACGAGTTCCTTCCCGGTTCCGCTCTCGCCGACGACCAGCACCGGCGCGGCTGCGCCGGCGGCAACGGCAATCTGCTTGTAGACCGTCAACATCGCCGCCGTGCGACCGATGAGCCCCGGCGGTTCGACCGCGCCGGTCCGCTCGTGGGCCTCGGCGCGTGCCGCCTGCGCGAGTGCGCGCGCCACCGTCCGCTTGACTTCACCGATGTTGAACGGCTTGCTGATGTAGTCGAAGGCGCCCGCCTTCGAGGCTTCGATCGCCGTCTCGAGCGTGCCAAACCCGCTGATCAACACCACCTGCCCGATCGGGTTGGCGGCTCTGAACGCTTTGAGCACGTCGAGGCCAGAGACGTCCGGGTGGTTGAGATTGATATCCGAGACGATCAGGTCGAACCCTCCACCGCGCGCCAGTGCAAGCGCTTCTCTCGGCTTCGACGCCGACTCGATCTCACGCCCGGCCCCCTCCAATAGCTCGGTGATGAACCGGCACGTCTCGCGGTCATCGTCGACGATCAGGATACGGCTCATCGCTTGATCCGCATGGGGCCCCCCCACGCGCAGCCGTCGCTGACGCTCTTGATCCTGATTGTTACGCTTGTCGTAGAACCTCCCCCGACCGAGCCGGGAGCTCGATACGAAACAGCGCACCTCCAGTCGAACGCTCGTGCGCGGTGATCGATCCGCCTTGAGCGACAATCGCGTCGCGCGCGATGCTCAAGCCAAGGCCGGTTCCCCGACCTTTCGGCTTCGTCGTCACCCACGGCTCGAAGATTTTCGGCAACACGTCGGGAGCGATTCCCCGGCCCGTGTCGGCAACTTCAACCACGATCTTGTCCGGCGCGGCGGAGGTGATGCTGACAGACAGGCTACCGCCGCCCGACATCGCGTCGATCGCGTTCACGACCACATTCAGCACCGCCAGCTCGAGCTGCACCGCGTCCGCCCGGACGGGTGGCAGCCGCGGCTCCACCGTGAGGCTCAGATCGATCCCGGCCGCGTCGAGCCTGGGGCGGATCATCTCGCAGATGCGACCGACCAGCTCGCCCACATCCGTCTCGGACGGCGGCGACGTCGGCCTGGCGCGATCCAGAAGGGTCCGAACCGTCGCGGCCGCCTTGTCGATTTGCTCGGCGATGATCTGCAGACGACCGGCAACGGCTGGATCGAGACCGGGACGTTCGCGGATCAATTGGACGCAGCCGGAAATCAGATTCAGCGGGGTTCCCAGCTGGTGAGCGACGTTGGCGGCCATATGCCCCACCGCCGCGAGCTGCTCGGCGTGGCCCAGAGCGCCGCGAAGCTCGAAGAGCCGTTCGTAGCTCTCCATCAGCTCGCGGTTCCGGGCGCGAAGTTCTTCGGTGGCCCGTCGAACCTGCGCCTCGAGGGCGCTGTTGAATTTCCCCATCTGGTCGAGCATCTCGTTCAGCCCGAGCGCGATGGCCCCGATCTCGTCTGGCCTCGCGATCTGCGCGCGTGCCTGCAGATCGCCACGGCCCGCTCGGACCATGGTGTCCCGAATGGATCCGAGGGGACGGTGAATGAAGCGGCGTGTAAGCAGGTCGATCGCCAGCACGACGCCGATGATCGCGACCAGCGCGAAGCCGAGCGCAATCGATCGGCCACGATTCCGCACCTGATCGACCGCAGCGAGCGAGACCGTGACCACCACGGCGCCCATCGGTTGCCCCCGCTTCACAACCGGCACGGCGATCTTCGGCAGTGAGCCGGCCGCAAGCCACAGTTCGTCCCGGCGCTCGATCGCCCGTTCTGCCAGCGCGAGCGTCTCAGGTCGCGCCTCCGATGAGGTGCTGGCGGCGAGCTCGGGGCCACCAGGTCCTATCAACACCACACTCACCGCGCGGAGGGCCGGGACCGCCTCCGTGAACTCGTGGAGCCAGGACGCGAGCTGCGCGCGATCGATCGGCTGCACTCTCAGCTCCAGATCGTCCGCGATGGCCTGCGCCGTCCCGCGGGTCGTCTCGCGGAGGTCGGATTCCAGACCGCGCTCGAACACTCGGGTCTCGAGAGAGGTGACGAACCCGATGACGCCCGCCACGATGAAGGCGACGAGCAGGATCAGGCGGACCCGCAGTGAGCGCGGGCGCCAACGTGACACAGTGGGGCGGAATGGTGCCGTCACCGCCTCGTCAGGGCCGAGCGTCAAATCACCTTTGACACCCACGTTATGTGCCGGGATAGTTCCGGGACGGACCGCGCAGGGCGTTAACGCCGCGGCACAAGGGGATTCCGGCCGGCTCTTTCATAGAGGAGGAACCCACACATGACAAGCAAGATGACAGCTCTGATGCTGGCGGGAGCGCTGTCGGCGGCCAGCGCGTCGCTGGCGTCGCAGGCTCCGAAACCCACGCCGTCGACACCGGCGACGTCGACCCAGGCGTCCAAGCCGGCTGCCAAACCGACAATGGCAAAGCCGGTCGCGCCCAAATCGATGTCGGCCGTCGGCACGCTCAGCGCGTACGACAGTGCCAGCAACATGGTGACCGTGACGACGAGCAAGGGGGCTCAGCAGTTCTCGCTGGCGCCCACGGCGACGATTCGCCAGGGATCGAAGAAGCTCGCGACGGCCGATCTGGCCGGCCACAGCGGCGCGAACGTCAAGGTACGCTACACCGAGTCTGGCGGCCAGATGGTCGCAAGCTCGATCACCATCACCTCCGAGTCGAAGGGAAAGCCGAAGAAGTGACCCCAGGGGCCACGCGCCTCATTTTAGAAACATCTTGCGATAGCTTCCCGCGATCAGGGCGGACACGTCCGCCAGAATGCGCGGCAGCCGGAGACCGCCGGGATACGCGAGGTAGCGTGGCTCCCACACCGGATGGAATTTCTCTTTGAAGGCACGGAGCCCCTGGAAGTTGTAGAACACCTCACCGTGCTCGTACAGGAAGGCTCCGAGCCGGTTCCACAGCGGCGCGACCGGCCGCTCCGAGATCATCGTCGCTCGGGGGGTCCGCTTCATGAGGAGCGTGGCGAATCAACCGCGTGATCCCAACAAGCAGCAGCACCACGGCCGCGCCCACCGAGCCTCTCAGGAAACGAGACGCCTCGCCCTGCAGTTCGAATTGCCACCAGAGCTCGTCCGAGTACTCGATGTGCTTGAATGCAAACTGCCCCAACCAGACGGAGGCGCCGAGCGCGGCCACGACGGCCGCGATCCAGCCCGCGGAAAACCGCGTCTCGAAGAGCGCCGCCTTGCGGTCGAACGCCGGACGCGCCCGCCACAGCACCACGAGCAGTGCGACGAGGAACGCCGACTCCCCGTAGTCGCCACCTTTGAGGATCCCAGGAACCCGAGAACGGACACCGAACCTGACGGAAGGAGGACGAAGAGGACGGCGCCCGCCAGCGCCCAGTCGATCGAGGAGAGAAGAAATTGACCCGCGGCGATCGGACCACGAGGCCGAGCAACTGCTAGTTTTTCCAGGCGTCGATGCGGCCGCCGCGGTTCGCGAACAGCTTGATCCACTCGGCGGCGCACGCCCGGTGGTAATCGACTTCCTCGCGCAGCAGCGGCTGGAGGCAGATCTCGCCTTCGCTCGCG
>JACOUA010000139.1 GCA_016178075.1 Acidobacteriota bacterium | reverse complement strand
ATCCCGCGCGACTTCATCAGGATATCGTGGACGAGCGTCAGATTGCGGCGGCCGAATCCGAGGTGCTCGAGGCCTCGGACCAGCTTTTCCTTTTCGAGGATTCTGATCGCGACCTTCTCCCCGAACATCGTCGGGAGCGTGGAGATGCGCAAGTCGACCCGGCGCGTGTTGAGGAGCTCGGAGATTCGGCCGTCCTGCGGGAGTCGCTGCTCGGCGATGTCGAGGCCGGCCATGACTTTGATTCGGCTGACGATCGCCGGCAGCAGCGGCTTCGGGAGGGTCTCCCACGGCACCAGCACGCCGTCGACGCGATGGCGAAGCCGGATGACGTCTTCTTCGGGCTCGATGTGCAGATCGGTCGCGCCCCGCTCGATGGCGTCGTTCAGCATCAGCTCGATCATCCGGACGATCGGCGCTTCCTCGACCGCGACGTCGAGCGACGCGCCGAGGCGATGCACGCCGGCCCGTGCCAGGAGCTGCAGCTCGTTGGTCCCGGAATAGGATCGATCGATCAGACGCTGGACGTCGCTCCGGCTGGCGCAGTGCGGCTCGATCGGATGCCCGCTGGCATGCTGCAGTTCGTCGACGCTGAGCACGTCGAAGGGGTTGGCCTGGGCAACTCGCAGGACACGGCCCGAGAGCGCAATCGGCGCAATCATCGTCTTTCGCGCGAACGCCTCGGGCACGATCGCCACGGCGGACGTCTCCGGGCTCAGCCCGTTGACCGACATATACGGTACGCCGGCTTCGCGGGCCAACCCGCGCGCCAGCGTGTCTTCGTCGATGTACCTGAGTTGCACCAGCACCTCGCCGATGAGGCCGCCGCGCGAGCGCTGCTCCTGCAGCGCGCGATCGAGCTGCTCCGGCGAGATGGCGCCGAGTGCGATGAGGGTCTGACCGAGCATATTCGTCAGGAAATCAGCATTTGAAAATCGGGTGATTTGGAATTTCTTACACCTGCGCCCTTTCCTTGATCTTCTCTACCTCAATCCGGTGCTTCTTGACCAGGTGCCAGACGCTGCGCTCGGTGACGCCGAGCAGCCGCGCCGCGGCCGCCTGCACACCCCCCGCCTTGGCGAGCGCGTCGATGACGAACGCCCGCTCGAGCTGGGCGATCTTCTCATCCAGGGTAATCCCGCCGCTGAGCTGGTCGGACCCGGACCCGTTCGTCGCGCCGGCTCCCGCCGGGCGAATCGGCTGCGGCAGGCTCGAGAGCGACACGACTTCGCCGTCGGTCACGACCGCCGAGCGCTCGATCGCGTTCTTCAGCTCGCGGATGTTGCCGGGCCAGTCGTATCCCATGAGCGCCGCCATCGCGTCGGGCGAGACGCGGCGGATGGTCCGGCCGAGACGCGAATTGGCCTCGGCCAGGAAGTGGTCGACGAGCGTCGGAATCTCCTCACGCCGCTCCCGCAGCGGCGGCACGTTGATCGTGATGACGTTCAGCCGGAAGTAGAGGTCGTCGCGGAACCGCCCGTCCTTCACGGACCTCATCAAATCCTTGTTCGTCGACGCCATGATGCGGACGTCGACGCGAATCGACGAGGTGCCCCCGACACGCTCCAGCTCGCGCTCCTGCAGGACGCGCAGGATCTTGGCCTGGGTCGAGAGCGCCATGTCGCCGATCTCGTCGAGCAGCAGCGTTCCGCCGTCGGCGAGCTCGAACTTGCCCAGCTTTCGTGAAATCGCGCCGGTGAAGGCACCCTTCTCGTAGCCGAACAGTTCGGATTCGAGCAGCGTCTCGGGAATGGCGGCGCAGTTCAGTTTCACGAAGGGCCGCTCTTTGCGGCTCGAGTGCTGGTGAATCGCTTCGGCGACGAGCTCCTTCCCCACCCCGCTCTCGCCGATGATCAGCACCGTGGAATCGGTGGGGGCCGACCGCTCGATCAGGTGAAACACCTCGGTCATGGCGCGGCTGGCTCCGACCATCCGGCCGTGGCCGGGCGCAGAGGCCAGCTCGTCGCGCAGCCGCTCGATCTCGGTCATGAGCTTCCGCTTCTCGAGCGCGCGGCGGATGATGATCTCCATCTCGTCGAGGCGGAACGGCTTCGTGAAATAGTCGTACGCGCCGCGGCGCATCGCCTCGATGGCGCTGTCGCGCGTGCCGTGCGCCGTCATGACGATGATCGGAATCCTGGCGTCGACCTTGAGGATTTCCTCGACCGCCACCAGCCCGCTCATGCCCGGCAGCCGCACGTCGAGCAGCATCAGGTCGAAGCTGTCGGCCCTGAGCGCCTCGAGCGCGTCCTCGGCGCTGCCCTTGACGACCACGGCATAGCCCTGTCGCTCCAGTGCTTCCCGAAGGAAGAACTGCATCTGCTCATCGTCATCCACGACCAGAATGTTGAACATTCTCACGGCGCTACCCTCAGTTATCAGTTGTCAGTTATCAGTGATCAGTTCAGTCTTCAGTGCCCGCCATCAGTTACCAGCTCGAAGGTCGTTCCCAGCTCCGATCACACTGAGAACTGAAAACCGATAACTGAGAACTTCTCATGCCACTTGCCCGCTCCACCCCGGCACGTGCTCGGGTTCCAGCACCGACGCCGTTTCATCGGCGAGCGGCAGGTCGAGCGTAAAGGTCGTGCCCTGGCTGGCGTCGCTCGCGACCTCGATCCGCCCGCCGTGCGCCGTCACGATCTGCCGCGCGATGGCCAGGCCGAGGCCCGTGCCGGTCGGCTTCGTCGTGAAGAACGGCGTGAAAAGCTGTTTCATTCGATCGGGCGGGATGAACGATCCACTGTTGTGCACGGCCACGATCGCGCGCGAGCTCGACGTCGAGACCCTGACCGTCACGGCGCCGTTCTCGGGGGTCGCCTGCACGGCGTTGCGGACGATGTTCGACAGCGCCTGATGCAAACGGTGCCGGCTGCCCAGCACCACGGGCGTGGTCGCGGCGCCTTCGTCGATCGCGACGGTGACACGCTTGTCGCCGAGCGCGATCCGGGCCGTCGAGACCACATCCTCGGCGACGCGATCCAGGTCCACCTCGTCGGAGACCGGCGCGCCGGACGACGACAGGAGCAGCAGGTCCTCGACGAGCTTGTTGAGGCGCTCGATCGATTCCATCATCGCGCCCGTATACCGCCGCCGGGGATCGGTGTCGTTGAAATCGCGGGCCAGCAGCTCGGCCAGTCCCTGCAGCGACGCCAAGGGATTCCGTAGCTCGTGGGCAACGCCGGCGGTGAGTGTGCCGAGGGCGACGAGCTGGTCGGCCTGCTGCAGGCGCTCCCGGAGCTGACGGATCTCGGTCAGGTCCTTGAAGGCGATCGTGACGCCAATCGCCTCGTCCTCGGTCCCCGCCTCCCCGTTCTGCCCCACGCGCCGCAGGTACGACACGCTGATTCCGATCTTGATGGGTCGGGCGTCCTTGGCGACGATCCAGACGTCCTGCATGTTGACCGTCTGCCGTTTGGCGATCGCGGTCTCGATGGCGGCCAGCGCGGCCCGGCCGCTGCCGACGGGCGCAAAGACGTCGCTGAAGCGCCGGCCGACGACTTCGTCTTCCCGGTAGCCCAGAATGACCTCCGCCGCGGGGCTCGACCCGATGATGATGCCCTCGTTGCTGAGCGTCATCACGGCGCCGGTCATGCTCTGAAACACGTACCGGTTGATCGCGCTGATCGCGTCGTTGAAGGCCCCCGCGAGCCAGTCGACCTCTGAGGCCGACCGCATCTCGATGGCGCCCCGCAGGTCGCCCGACGCCACGGCCTCGAGCCGGTTCGCGAACTCGCGCAGCGGCGACGTGACGCCGACGGCGATGCCGAGGCCGAGCGTGGCCGCGATGAGGGCGATGAGCCCGATCTGCAAGCCGATTTGCCCCAGCGCAGCGTCGAGCTCAGGTCCGAACGGCCCGTGGATCACGTAGACCCGCTCGGTCATGTTCTTGGTGAAGATCCCGGTCGCCCACACCAGCAGGGCCATCGTCATCGGCACCAGGATCATCAGCTTGACACGCGTCAGCCGGGACACCCGCGCGGTGTCGGTCGTCCGCGGCGAGACAGAAGCGTGTCGTCTCACTGGAGCCACTTGGCAGCCGGCGACTGAAGCTCCACCCGCCGGCGCTCGCCGCTCGCGGTCTTGATGACGACCGCGGCGCGTTCGATGTCGACGATCTCGGACCTGCCCACGCGGTCGCCCACCTTGTAGATCCGTCCCTGAATCACCGCGAGCTTGCGCTGCGGCGAGAAGAGAATCGAGTGCACCACGGGATCTTGGTCGTTCGGGGGCGCCGGGAGGCTGAGCTGCGCGATTTTCTCGTCGCGCGTCTCGCCCGCCAGGAGAAACGGATCGCGGACCCAGCTCGGCGTCGTCTTGAGATCGACGACCGGCGGCGCCGGAATCGTCGTCGGATCGATCGTGGGTTGCGCGGGCGCGGCCGCGGCAGGCGTCGGCCCACTCAACAGCGGTGCGGGCGGTGGACCACTCGTCGGCGTACGCCGGCCAAAGAACGACCAGACGTTGTAGAGCGCCGCCAGGGCCAAAAGGCCCAGCACGATCTTGAGGTGACGCTGCTGGATCTTCATTAGTCCGCCACCTTCGCCGTCGGCAGTGGCGCAGTGCCCGGCGACACGGCGGGCCGCTGGAAGACGAACATCGTCATCCGGACCTTGACGAGCGGCAGGCCGCGTGTGATCTCGACCGTCCGGATCTCGACCGTCGTGGGAAGATCGCGGCAGCGCCAGAAGAAGTCGCCCACGCGGTCGTAGGTCGAGAGGAAGCTCAAGGAGATCGGGGTGTAGTCGAACGGCCCCCCGAAGAGTGCGAGGCGGGGATCGACCGCGTCGGGCTGGGTCGGAGTGCCCGCCACGCGCGGGCCCGACACGGACGCCACGTCCGGCGCGCCGAACGACGCGCGCTGACCGGCTTCGATCAGCAGCCCGCGAAGACGACCGGGAGCCTTCGGGTCGAGCGCGCGCTTGGCCACCATTTCGATCACGTCGGCCACCTTGTCTTCCGCCGGTGTGCGGGCCTCGAACTGCCGCATGACCTCGTCCTGCCCGGAGGCAGGCGTGCGGCCCGCGCGGTCGATCGACGACCGCAAGGTCGCAACACGGTTTTCGAGCCCGCGCGATTCAGTCTGCCGCCGCAGCAGCTCGGCGACGCGGGGCTCGACGAAGAACATGAACCCGACGGCCACGACCACGAGCGCCACGATGATCGGCAGCAGCCGCCGCAGCGTGGCCCCCAACGCACTCAGACGGGCGTTCATTTCCGGACCTCGAACTCGACGGAGAAGGCGAGCACCGCTCGCGGTTTTGGCGGTTCGGCCGGCTTACCGGGCACCCCGGCCGGCGCCGTCTCAGGCCGTCCAATCGAGCGGTTGTAAGCGCGCTCTTCCTCGAGCCACTGGTAGTAGTCGAGGGGCTTCACCGGATGAAGGTTCCAATGCTCTTCAAACGGCCGCCGGCGCCGCTGGTCCCCGGCGAGTTGGTTCTCAGCAAGCTGCCGGCGGTACGCCTCGTACGCCGCGTCATAGTCGGGGCCAGGCATGCCCGCCGCCTGCGCGCGAAGGCGAATGTCTTCGGCCGTCGCGGAGCCGCGCACGTCGGTGCCCTCGGATGCGGATGATGTGGCGCGCTCGCGTGCTTCCACAGCCTCCACTCCGGGCTCGCCGGAGTTGACCGTGATGACGGGGGGCTGGATCGGCATCCCCAGAAGCGGCGAGGTTTGAGCCGCGCGCAAAAACTGATTGAACGACACCTGCGCCTGGGCCGGATTGTCGGCCACGCTCTGGCCGCTCAGCACGAGCCGCCAGCTCGCCCCCTGCGGTTTGACCTGCAGCGTCTTGATCACGACGTCGCCGGGCGTGGCGCGATCGAGCACCTCGAGCACCCGCGCCAGACGCGGTCCCTGCGACGCGAACGCGTCGAGGGCGGCGCGCCGCGCGGCGGTCACGAGCTGCTGCTGGCGCTGCTGTTCGAGCTGACGCATTTGCGGCTCGAGCCTTGCGATCTGCTGCCGCTGCGCTTGCGCGTTGCGCTCGGCTGCGGCCGCCAGGAGCGTCACGACAAGCAGAATCACGGCGGCTGCGAGCAAGCCCGCCGCGGCACCCGCCGCGAGGCGAATCTGCTCCTGCCGGGTCGCTTTCTTGCTCCGGACCTCTCGCGGCAGGAGGTTCAGCGCCGGCTCCTCAGCGGCCAGTGCCCAGGCCATCCGCAGTTCCGCCACCTTGTTGCGGAACTCGTCGGCTGGCTGCGGGAGCGCCGTGACGTCGAGGCCTTCGAGCGAATCCAGGACTTCCACGTCCACGCCGACCGCTTCCATGAGCGGCGCCGTCAGGGCGCGCGGCTCCGGAACCCCGCCGGCCACGACGACATGACGAACGTCGGCGCGAAAGCTCTGCTTGACGTACGCAAACGATCGCCGCAGCTCCGCGGCGAGCTTCGCCGCGAACTGATCGCGATCGAACTGGCGTTCGCCGGCGTAGCCCCAGCCGATCTCGCGCCCGAACAGGATAACGCCGTTTCGGACGACACTCAGGCAGGTCACATCGGACTCGACCGCGACATAGGCCACGACGGCATCGGGCGCCGCCGCACGCAGGCGCGCGACACAGGCGAGGGCGACCGCGGGCGTGACGACGGCATCGAGCTGAACGCCCGCGTCGACGAGCGGCTGAATCTTGGTGCGAACGTCGTTCGCGGCCGAGGTGACGTAGGTGACCTCCCGCTGGCCTCCCGCGCCAGGCACCTCTCGCAGCGTGCCGACGAGCACGCCGTCCGCCGGATCGGCGTCGACGACCGTGGTCGGCGCAGCCCGTCGCGCCTCGCGTCGTCCGAGATCGATCAGATCCGCGGCATCGGCCGGAGGCAGGAGAAGATACTGATGGCTGCTCCTGAGACCCCATACCGCGACCGCGGCGCGTCGTGGAAACGCGCGACGCGCGACGAGTGGCCGCACCGCCGCGGCGAGACCGACCGGGTTCGACGTCCCGTACGGAATGGACGCGAACGTCCGAACGCGTGACGTGGTGGCGACGACCGATCGCCGCTGCCATCCGCCGCCGCCCGTCTCGACCTCGACGACGCGACAGTGAGACGGTCCGATCTCGATGCCAACACGTCTAGCCATACAGTTCGTTTTTCGGCCGAAGCAACAATTCGCGGTAGATCGGAGCTACAAAGAACGGAGCCTTTTGGCCGGAAAATCGGGCAATTCCGTATAGAACTGTCGCGGCGCTCCGTGCAACATTTCCTCGTGCATGTGTCGGTCCGCCGAGGTCTCTCGCCGTTCCTGTTTTAGCACGCGGGACCCGGCGGCGTGCAACGATGGGCAGGAATGTCGCGTGGCCGTACACCTCATCAGCGCGCTTGTGACTGCCCGTGGAGCGACGTACAGTGATCGCCCACGGATGGGTCGTGGGCCCACCACGCACGGATGGGAGACCTTATGAGCCACAAGCTTCGTGTGCGTCGAGTCTGGATCAGCTTGATTGGGTCGACCGTCGTCGCCGGCGCCGTGCTGGTGGCACAGGAGCGCGCGCCACAGACGGAGTCGATCCGTGCGGCGGACCTGCGAGCTGATCTGTTCTTTCTCGCGGGCGATGCCCTGCAGGGGCGCCTAACGGGTACCCCGACGAACCTGCTCGCGGGCGACTATCTCAAGTCACGCTTCGAACGGATGGGGCTGAAGCCAGCCGGACCGGGCGGATCGTTTTTCCAGGAGTACAACCTGGCGATCGCAACACTCGGCGACGGAAACGGCCTTCGAGTCGTGCGGGCGGGCGGGCCGACATTGAAGTTGAAGCCCGGGCAGGACTACTACCCGCATCGATTCAGCGCCAGCGGCTCGGCGGGCGGGACGATCGTCTTCGCGGGTTTTGGGATCACGGCCGCGGACCGTGGCTACGACGACTACCGCGGAGACGTGCGGGGCAAGATCGTCCTCGTCCTCAATCACGAGCCGGGTGAGCGCGACCCTAATAGCCTCTTCGATGGCGTCGTGACCGCCGAAAGCTCGAGCCCGCTGCGAAAGGCGTTGTTCGCCCAGGACAAGGGCGCCGCCGGAATCCTCTTCGTGGACGACGTGCACAACCATCCGGGTCCAGCAAACTTCGAGGCCAGCGCCGCGACCTACTGGCCGCCGAAGCCGCCGCGGATCGAGCGCTTCACGCTCGCGACCTGGATGGACCGGGTTAGGATTCCGGCTGCGGAAATCTCACCGGCCCTGGCGGATACCTTGCTGCAATCCACGGGCAAGACGCTGGCGGATCTGGCGCGCTCCTCTGAGACCTCCACCGGCACGACGCCGGTCGCGATCGCCGGCATCGAGACCGAGATCACCGCGGCGGTCAACCGGCACGTCGTGCCCGATCGGAACGTCGTCGCCGCCGTCGAGGGCTCCGACCCCAAGCTGAAGGACGAAGCGATCATCGTGTGCGCGCACTTCGACCACAACGGGGCCGATGGCGATCAGATCTTCAACGGCGCGGATGACGACGGGTCCGGAACTGTCGGACTGCTGGAAATCGCCGAGGCCTATGCGCTCGCGGCGCACACGGGCCAGCGGCCACGCAGAAGCGTGATCTTTGCCGCATGGAATTCCGAGGAGCGTGGCCTGCTCGGAGCGTGGGCCTTCACCGAACGACCGACGTGGCCGCTCGACCGGATCGTCGCGGTGCTCAACATGGACATGATCGGCCGAAACGAGGAAGTCCAGGAGGGCGGCGGCGCGCGCTTCCGCGGCCTGGATCTGCAGACGGCCGAGTCCAACCAGAACGCCGTCAACGTGATCGGGTCGTCACGAAGCGCCGATTTGAAAGCGGCGGTCGGTGACGCGAATCGCCAGATCGGCCTCGAGATCAAGCTTCGCTACGACAACAACGT
>JACOUA010000138.1 GCA_016178075.1 Acidobacteriota bacterium | reverse complement strand
TTCCCGTCGCATCTGTGTGCCACCGGCCGTACTGCGGCGCTCGACGCGATCGAGCGCGCAGGCCTCGGTGCGGTCGCGCTCGCGGCCGACGCGACGCCGCATGGATCGGTCGAGACCCTGGCGGAGGCGCGCGCCTGCGCCGATCTGTTCCGCACACGCCGCGACGAGATCGACGGCGTCCTCGTGACGCTGCCGAACTTCGGCGACGAGCGGGCCGTGGCGAACGCGCTGCGATGGGCCGATCTCGGTGTGCCGGTGCTCGTGCATGCGTTTACGGATGAGTGCGATCGCATGACGATCGACCAGCGCCGCGACAGCTTTTGCGGCAAGATGTCAGTCTGTAACAACCTGCGCCAGTACGGGATTCCCTACTCGCTGACGACGCTCCACACCGTGCCGCCTTCGGCGCCGAGCTTCCGGGCTGACCTCCAGCGCTTCGCCGCCACCTGCCGCGTGGTCCGCAGCCTGAAGCACGCGCGCATTGGCGCCATCGGCGCCCGTCCGGCCGCTTTCAACACCGTGCGGTACAGCGAGAAGCTGTTCGAGCGGGCCGGTATCTCGGTCGAGACGCTCGACCTCTCGGAGGTGCTGGGCCGGATCCAGCGGATGCCCGACCACGAGCCGGCGGTGAAGACCAAGCTCGCCGCCATCGGCGCGTACACGGGCGTGCAGGGCATTCCGACCCTGAGCCTGTTGAAGATGGCGAAGCTCGGCGTCGCCATCGATCGATGGATGCAGGAAAAAGCGCTCAGCGCAACGGCCATCCAGTGCTGGACGGCGCTCGAGGAGTTCTACGGGGTCGTGCCGTGCACGCTGATGAGCATGATGTCCGAGTCGCTCCTCCCGAGCGCATGCGAGACCGATCTTGCCGGGCTGCTCGGCATGTACGTCCTGCAGGCGGCATCGGAGCAGCCGGCGGCGCTCCTCGACTGGAACAACAACTACGGCGACGATCCGAACAAGGCGGTGGTCTTCCACTGCTCGAACCTGCCCAGGAGCTTTTTCGCCGAGCAGCGGATGGACTACCAGGCAATCATCGCCGGCGCGGTCGGCAAGGACAACACGTTCGGCACGATCGTCGGGCGCGTCGCGCCGGGTCCGTTCACCTATTGCCGCGTCTCGACCGATGACCTCGAGGGGAGAATCGCCTCGTATGTCGGTGAGGGCCGCTTCACCGACGACACGCTCGAGACGTTCGGTGGGTACGGCGTGGTGGAAGTGCCGGACCTTCAGCGGCTGCTGCAAACGATCTGCCAGCGTGGCTTCGAGCATCACGTGGCGGCCACGCGCGCCGCCGTGGCGGATGCCATCGACGATGCGCTGGACACCTACCTGCGCTGGGATGTCTATCACCACGCGTGAGCGTGTGCCAGTGCGGGCGGTGGCTGGTAGTGGGTCAGTTTGGTGTGAAGCCCCGTTGAGGCCCGCGCGCGAACGGTTCTCGAAAAACGCGCCGCAGGCCAGACTGCCGCGCAGGTCAGAACTTGACCTGCGCGGGTCGCTGAACGCGATGCCGAAGGCGCGTTTTTCCGCGCGGCCGAACGGGGCAAACACCAAACTGACCCACTACCCGGTGGCTGCTTCACGAGAGCTGGACCGCCGTCGCCCTCCCAGAGAAGACCACCTCTCGCGTCGCTTGCGTGCCGGCCAGACGAACGACGAGGCGCCGCGCGGGTGCGCGGAAGCGCGATCCCGCGGCCAAGCGGAGATCGAGGCGCCGCTGCCGGTCGTCCCACCGCATCTCGATGCCCATCCACTCGCCCTTCTGGTATCCGAACGACACGCCATCGTCTTCGTACAGCGTGGCGAGGCCGTCGGCACCTGGATACACCTTCACCGTCATCGGCTCGTCTACTGACTCGCTCGTGAACTGCTTCACCGGACCCAGCGGCAGGATTGCCCCGGCACGCGTGAAGAGCGGCATCGTGGCGAGATCGACGGGCCGAGTGATCTCTCGACCGCCTTCCTGAGGCTCTTCTGTCCAGAAGTCGTACCAGCGCCCGCGAGGCAGATACACGGCGCGCGAGGTCGCGGCCTTTTCGGTCACGGGCGCGACGAGGATGTCGCGGCCCCACAGGTACTCGTCGCCGCGCGCGACGGCAACGCTGTCGTCGGGGTAATGCAACCACAACGCGCGCAGGATCGGCATGCCCGTGTCGTGGGCTTCATGCACCGCGCTGTAGAGATACGGCATCAGCCGGTATCTGAGCTCCAGATACTTGCGACAGATCGGCTCGACGGCCGCGTTGCGAAGCTCGGACGGATCGGGGTTGGCGGCGCCGCCGGTAGAGGTGGCGATCTCGTCGGGCCCGAGCTCGCCCGTGTTCCATCCCCAGGGCAGACGAAGCTTCCAGGTGCGCCCGTGCGAGCGGAACAGCGGGCAGAACGCCCCGAACTGAAACCATCGCACGTACAGCTCGCCCGTGAATTCCTTGGTCGGAACGAATCCGCCGATGTCGGTGCCCCAGAAGGGAACTCCGGTCAGCGCCGTGTTGATCGCGACCGGCACGTGCGTCTTCAACGTCTCCCAGGTGGAGTAGACGTCGCCGGACCAGAGGAACGCGGCGTAGCGCTGCATGCCGGCGTGACCGTTGCGATGCAGCGCGTACGGCCGCTCGTTCGGTCGCCACAGGCGCGAGCCGTCCCAGTACATCCGGTTCCGAACAAGGCGCGACGGCGCGTCGAGCCCGTCGCCCTGATCCGGCCACCAGCCATCGACACCCGTGTCGAGGATCGGCTTGTGAACAGGCCAGTAGCAGCTCGCCTGTCGATCGTCGGGCCAGCGTCCGTCCGGTGTTCTGCCGCTTGGAAGCGGCGGCGCCGTGCACGGACCATCAACCGTTCCGGTCAGCCGGCGGCCTTCGAGCACGGCGTGGACGACCACTTTGAAGTGATCGCCATGCAACTGCCGGATCATCGCTTCGGGATCGGGGAAGGCCTTGCTGTTGAACACGAACTCACCGTTGTCCGTGTTCCAGCCCGATGGGCAAAACCCGGTGCCAAGGTAGATCAGCGTGTCGCAGGGCAGCTTCTTCTCGCGGAACGTCTTGGCCTCTTGCAGGATCTCCTCGCGGCTCGTGAGCGTGCGATGGGATTGCTGGTAGCCGAACGACCAGAGCGGGGGCATCTCGGGAAAACCGGTCAGACGTGCGTATTCCGCCATGATGGCCGCAGGCTCGCGGGTGCCGACGACGAAGACGTCGAGGGGAAGCACGCGGTCGGCGCCGCCGGCGTCGAACCGTCCGATGCGGCCGCCCGATCCGGTGAAATCGAACGTGCCGAGCGGATGGTGGATGAACAGCGCCCAGCCGTCCGTGCCGACCAGCCACGCGATCGGCACGCGTCCGCCGTGCGTGCGGAGCTGATAGCCGCCTTGGCCGCTGCGCATCCGATCGGTCGACCCGCGGCGATCGAATTGCGGCCCGCCTTCGCCGAGCCCGAGCAGCGGACCGTCGCCGAGCTGAAACGTCAGCGCGCCGGTTTCGGGGTCGAAGCCGAGCTGCTGCACGGCTCGACCGTCCCGTGCGCTGACGGCGATCGTCATCGGATTCGGCGAAACCCGGACGGTGAGGTTGCCGGCGCGGACCGTCTGCGGACCCGCAAGCGTTTGGAATCGTGCCGTCGGTTCCGGCCAGCTTCGCGCCACGAGGGATCCGTCGTCGGGGATCGGCAGCGCCCGGCCGGATTCGAGCGACACGACACTGATCCGGACCGTGTCAGGGCTGGCGGGTGTGACACGCATCTCGACCGGCCGTCGCGCGATGCGAAGCGTGGGATCCTGCGCGCGAGCGAGGGGCGCCCCGACCAACGCGCCGGTTGCCGCCAGACCCGCGTGCTTCAGGACGTCCCGTCTCGAGAGTTGGCGGGTCATGGAGGAATCTCGGCGAGTGTACGGGAGGACGAGACCGCGGGCAACGAGGTTTTCACGCGGAGACCTGCGGCCTCGTGCCGGAGGACGGGTCTACCCAGGCACAGCCGCAGTCAAGGAGGATGAGCAGATCCCACCGGGGGCTCGATGGGCTACAGTAAGGCGAGCCTCCGATGCGTCTGGATTCACCGCCCGTCCGGATCCTCTTTCTGATGCCCCTCGTTTCGGCCGGCGCCGTCTGCTGCTGGGGCTGCGGCGCGGCGCCGGTGCCGTTCAAGCCGATCGCGGACAACAAGCTGCTGATGCAGTCGGTCATCGATCCGAACGCGGACGTCATCTGGGAGTCGGTCAAGACCATCATCACCGCGCAGGGCACGGAGGAAATCCGGCCGCGAACCGAGGACGAGTGGACCGCGGTCCGGAACAGCGCCATCACGCTGGCGGAGTCGGGCAACCTGCTGATGATGGTCCCGCGGGCCAAAGACGGTGATGAGTGGATGAAGCGGGCGCAGGAGCTCATCGACACGAGCCAGGCCGCGATCCGGGCGGCCGAGGCGAAGAACGCCGATCGGCTCTTCACGGTCGGGGGCGACATTTACGAGTCGTGCTCGCATTGTCATCAGAGGTACATGGAGGCCATCACCAACGCGAACAAATGAGGAGCGGGCTAGTTCGGGATGTCCCTCCCGAACTGACGGTCGGAAACTTCGATGAGGAGCCTCGCTGGTCCACGGTTCGCTCGGGACACCCCGAACTAGCCCGCTCCCGCGATATGGTCGTGCCCTTGACATGCACGGCATTCGCGTGTATTTGAACCGGCAGCGCGGAAGGTATTCGACCATGAGGACCCCGGTGAAGCGTGCAATCCTCGCGGCGTTTGCGGCGGGCTCCGTGGCCGGTCTGACGGTTGTGGCAATCCCGCT
>JACOUA010000137.1 GCA_016178075.1 Acidobacteriota bacterium | reverse complement strand
TCGGGCCCCAGGCGACCTTGCGGAGGATCAAGAGCAGGAGGAGGAAGATGACGATGGTCCACAGGCCCAGGTCCCATTTCAAGTCGAGGGGGTTCGGCGGTTTATCGGCGGTCAAGCGGGGCGTCGGGCGTAGACGACGTCAGCCTGGTCGTCTCTCAGGGGGAAATCGTCGGCATCGCCGGGCTGATGGGCGCCGGCCGAACCGAGCTCGCGCGGATCATCGCCGGCGCCGATCGATCGTCGACCGGACGCGTGCTCGTCGAGAGCCGGAGGGTGCCGCCGAATTCGCCGCGCCACGCGATTCGGGCCGGCATCGGCTTTCTTCCCGAAGACCGCAAACGGGACGGCCTCGTCCTGACCTTGTCGGTGGGCGAGAATATCGGTCTGCCGAACCTGACACGGTGGTCCCGTGGCGGCATTGTCGCGCGCGGCGCGGAGCGTGAGGAAGCCGAGCGGTGGGTCTCCGAGCTTCACATCAAGACGCCCCACGTCGCCGAGCGCGTCGTGCGACTGAGCGGCGGCACCCAGCAGAAAGTGGTGCTGGCGCGCTGGCTCGCCGCGCGGGCGAAGCTGCTCGTCATGGACGAGCCGACGCGCGGGATTGACGTCGGCGCAAAGGCCGAGATCTACGAGCTGATGAACCAACTCACCGACCGAGGAGCCGGCATCCTGATGATTTCGTCCGACCTGCCGGAAGTCCTCGGCATGAGCGATCGCATCTACGTGATGCGCGGCGGACGAATCGAGGCCGAGCTCGACGCGCGCGGCGCCACCGAGGAGCGCGTGCTCCAGGTGGCGCTTGGATTGGCGTCTTGAGCGGATGGGTCCGGTGGTTTCGGGGAGCGGGGCGCCGCTTCGGCACCGTCGCCGGACTGATGGTGCTGTGCGCGATCCTGTGGACGCTCACGCCGCATTTTCTGACCGTCGGCAACGCCCTCAACGTGATGGAGCAGACCTCCATCAACGCGATCGTGGCCGTCGGGATGACCTATGTGATCATCTCGGGCGGGATCGACTTGTCGGTCGGGTCGCTGCTGGCGTTCTCGGGCATCGTCCTGGCCGAAGGGTTGAAGGCCGGCTGGGGGACGCCGCTGGCGATCGCGGCGGCGTTGTTCGTGGGGGCCGTGACCGGCGTGGCGAATGGCGCCGGCATCGCGTTCGGCCGGCTGCCGCCCTTCATCATGACGCTCGGCATGATGAGCGTGGCGCGCGGCGCGGCGCTGCTCGTCACGGACGGCCGTCCGGTGTCCGGATTCTCCCCCGGGTTTCGATCGCTGGCCACCGGTCAGGCGCTGGGGGTGCCCTCGCCGATCATCTTCACGCTGGCGATGTACGCCGGCGCGCATCTCGTGCTGTCGCGGACGCGATTCGGCCGCTACGTGTACGGGATCGGCGGCAACGAGGAAGCTACGCGGCTGTCGGGCGTGGCCGTGCGCTTCCACAAGACGATGGTGTACGGTGTGTCGGGCCTGGCGAGCGCCGTTGCGGCGCTGCTGCTCACGGCTCGGCTGAACACCGCACAACCGATCGCCGGCATCAATTACGAGCTCGATGCCATTGCGGCGACGGTCATTGGCGGCACGAGCCTGAGCGGTGGTGAAGGCTCCCTCGGCGGCACGCTGGTCGGCGCCTTGACGATGGGAGTCCTGCGAAACGGGCTGAACCTGCTGGGTGTCTCGTCGTTCCTGCAGCAGCTCGTCATCGGCGTCGTGATCATCGGCGCCGTGCTCACCGATGCGCTCTTCAAGGAGAAGAGGCCATGAGGCCGAGACGACGGCAGCTGGTGAGGTGGGTGATCGCCCTGGTGATGTGTACGGCGCTCGTGGCCTGCAATCGCGGCGGCGCCGGAGGATCGGCGCCGAGAATTGCTCTGGTCCTCAAGACCCTGAACAGCCCGTTCTTCAACGACATGCAGCGCGGCGCGCAGGCGGCGGCCACGCGCCTGGGCGTCGAGCTCGTCGTGCAGGCCGCCGAGCGTGAAATCGACGTCGAGCGCCAGATGCAGATCGTCGAGAACCTCATTCAGAGCGGTGTCAATGCGATCTGCCTGACGCCGAGCGGGTCCAAAGAAGTGGTGCCCGCGGTGGTCAAAGCCAACCGCGCCAACATCCCGGTCATCATCGTCGACACGCGTCTCGATCGTGCGGCGGCGGACGAAGCGGGCGCGAAGATCGGCAGTTTCACGGGTTCGGACAACTATGAGGGCGGCCGTCTCGCCGCGCAGTTCGTCGTGAACCAGTCCAAGGGGCAGGCGAACGTCGGCGTACTGGAGGGCATTCCGGGCCACGAGACCGGCGACTCGAGGCTCCGGGGATTCCGCGAAGGCATCGCGGCAACCCCGGGCGTCCGCGTGGTCGCGTCGCAGCCGGGGAACTGGGAGCGGGACCAGGGCTTCAACGTGTTCCAGAACATGTTGCAGGCGCATCCTGAGATCGACACCGTGTTCGCCTGCAACGACGTCATGGCGCTCGGCGCGGTCGAAGCGATCCGCGCGGCCGGAAGAACCGGAGCTATTCGGGTCGTCGGATTCGACGCGATCGACGATGCCCGGAAAGCGATGGCGGACGGCTCGATGGCGGCGTCGGTGGCGCAGTTTCCGGAGGAGATGGGTCGGATTGCGGTCGAGAACGCCGTGCATGCGGTCCGTGGTGAGGCCGTCCCGCCCGAGGTGAAGGTCAGGATCGAGCTCGTGACGAAGGACAATCTGACGGCGCGGTAGGTACGGGGAGGAACATCGAGCCGATGGCGCGGTTGGCAGTAGGGTTGATCGGTCTTGGACGCCTGGGGCGTGTGTACGCGCGCGACCTCAGCACGCGTATCGCTCAGACGCGGCTCGCGGCGGTCGCCGATACGAACGCCGAGCTCGCCCGTCAGGTTGGCGCCGAGTTCGACGTGCCGCGTGCATACGCGGCGCCCGACGAGTTGCTCCACGACCCGGCGATCGACGCGGTGGTCATCGTGAGCCCCACGCACACCCACCGTTCGCTCGTCATGGCCGCGCTCGAGGCAAAAAAGCCGACGTTCTGCGAGAAGCCGCCGGCGCTGCTGCTGGCCGAGGCCGCCGCCATGGCGGAGGCCGAGCGGCGGACCGGCACGTTTCTCCAAATGGGATTCATGCGCCGCTTCGATCCCGGATACGCGGCCGCCAAGACGCAGATTGACGACGGCCGCATCGGCCGGCCCGTCGTGTTCAAGGCGACGTCGCGAGATCCGTTTCCACCCAGCCTCGCCTACGCCGACCCCAAAAGCAGCGGCGGCATCTTCATCGATATGGGGATTCACGACTTCGATCTCGCGCGGTGGTTCATGGGCGAGGTCAAGAGCGTGCAGGCCGTGGGCGGCGTGCTGGCGCATCTCGAGCTGGCGACGGTCGGCGATCGCGACAATGCGATTGCGATCCTGACCTTTGCCGATGGTCGGCTCGGCGTCGTCGATCTGAGTCGAAGCGGCTATTACGGGTACGACATCACCACGGAGCTGCTCGGTACCGAAGGGACTATCCGGATCGGCTACCTGCGCGAGACGCCGATGCTTGTGATGACGCGGAACAGCGTCGCGCACGACACGGTGCCGTACTTCATGGAGCGGTTCGAGCGCGCCTATACGCTGCAGCTCGAAAACTTTGCCGAGAACGTCCTGCACGGACGTCCCGCGCCGATCGCGATGCGGGACGGTGTCGAGGCGCTGCGCATTGGCGTCGCGGCCACCCGCGCGTGCGACACGGGCGGGTGCGTTGACGTGCACGCGATCGGGGCGGGGCCCGCATGAAGGCACGCGAGCGCAGGATTCATCTGCGATCGCGGCCGGTTCGATCCGGGCGATCCGGACCGACCATAACGGTCACGCCCGCCCGGGCCGGTTGGGAGTTCGTCCACTTTGCGGTTCGGACGATCGCGCGCGGCGACGACTGGCACGGGCGCGCCGGTCATCAGGAGCTCTGCGTCGTGCTGCTGAACGGTCGATGCCGTGCCGACTGGCGGACGCCGGACAGGATCGACGGGCGCGGCATGCTGGGACCGCGCGCGCGTGTGATGCACACGGACATCTTCTTCCTGCCCGGCGTGTATCAACGCCTGATGGGGCAACCGGCCTGGGCCATGAGGCGCTCTGCCTCGTCGAGCGATGGGACGCTGGCCATCGCGCCAAGCCGCGTGCAGCTGACCGCGGCGGCGGCATTCGCAAAGCGAATCGTGTCCTCGAGCGGCCATCCGTGGAGGTAGCCGTAGATGAAGCTGGCTCGGAAGACATCGCCCGCGCCGGTGGTGTCAACGGCGTGGACGGCAAACGCCGGCAGATGCAACAAGCGATCACCCTCGAGCGCCATGGCGCCGCGCGCTCCGAGCGTCACACAGAGAACCCCGTCGTGCAAGGGCCGGAGGGCGCGCAGCGCGGCAGCGGGATCGGTGAGGCCTGTCAGCGTCGAGGGGACATGCTCGGCGAACATCGGAAACGTGACGCTTTTCACCAGCTCGATCGTGCGATTGTCGACGCGATCGATGTCGCTCGTCACCACGGCACCCGCCGCGCGCGCGGCGCCGGCCGCCCGAATCGCCGCGTCGATGTCGACATCGTCGACGTGGACGACGCGCGCGCTCGCCCCGATCTCCGGCGGCAGCTCACGATCGCGGAGCCGCAGGCGATCGTCGCGATCCCAGAGGACGATGCGCTCCCCGCTCTGCTGGTCCACGAGAATCACGGCGTACTGGTTCGACACGTCACGGATGACCGCATCGGTCACATCGACGCCGCGCTCCTCGAGGTCGCGGCGCACGCGCTTGGCGTTGTCGTCGGTGCCGGTCACGCCGACGAACTTCGCGCGGAGTCCGAGGCGCGCGCATGTGGCCAGCGCGGTCGCGACCTGGCCGCCGCACGAGACGAAATGGCGGCTGATCCGCATCTTCTCGAGCGAGGCCGTGGGGGAGGGATACGCCGGAAGCTGATAGACGAAATCGACCGACGTCGCCCCGATCCCGACGACGTCGAACTGCCGATCGGCCGATGGCGGCGCGGGAAGCATGAACGGAAGTATAGTCGGGTCAACATCCGAACAGGAGTCGCCGGAGGGCCACCGTCACTGTGAAGCCGGCGAGACATTGAAGGACGAGATGGCGGCGGCGCACGACGCGAAGGGTCGACGCCTTTGACGCCTATCATGATCCGCGACGACACACGCGGAGGTCGCTTGGTTCTCGATGTACCAGATTCTCCCCACCTACTACGGCCTCTACGAGGCCAACGATCCAACGAAGCGTCTAATGGTGATCGCCGACTACAACAACGACGTGCCGGAGTACTGGGAGTGGTCGGACACGGGCCTCTTCGCCATCGATGCGTCGAACGAGGCGTACAAGCTCGGCGTCAACTACATCGTCTACGGGCTGACGCACTGACCACAACGAACAGGAGTTGATGATGATGAAGAGACTGGTGGTGAGGCGAAGCAGCTTTCTGGTGCTCGCAGCCGCGATACTCGGCGCGGCGCTCGGCGTTGGCGTCGATCGCGTGGCACTCGCTCAGCAAAGCGGCATCAAGCGGACGATCCTGACGCGCGCGGATGTTCCCGCGTCGGCCACCCACGAAGCGGTAATGGGCCTCGCGGAAATCGCGCCGGGCGCCAGCTCCGGACGCCATTATCACCATGGCATGGAGATCGGCTACGTGCTCGAAGGCTCGGTGGTCATCGAGCATCAGGGCAAGCCAATCGCCACCGTCAAGGCTGGCGAAGCATTCAAGAACGAGGTGACGGCAGTGCACGACGCGAAGAATCCGGGGACCACGCCGGCCCGAATCCTCGCGGTGTATGTGGTCGAGAAAGGCAAGCCGCTCGCGGAGCCGGCGCAGTAGCTCGCGGGAGGCGCAAGGCGTCAGCTGCTTTCAGAATCAGGAGGAAACACGACATGCGATTCCTGCCATGGTGTCTGTCTCTGACGATGATGCTCGCAACCGCGGTCGCCGTGGCCGCCGCGCAAACGCCGGCCGGCCGGGGCGGACAACGCGGGGGCGCAGCCGCTAACCCGCCGATGGTCTTGACGACGCCCGCATTTCCGGACGGCGGCGTCATTCCGCCGAAGTACACGCAGGCCGGAGAACAGGTGTCGCCCGCGCTCACCTGGGCCAACGCGCCGGCCAACACCGCGAGCTTCGTGCTGCACATGCACGATCCCGAGGTCGCGCGGAACCGCACGACCGAGGATCAGGTGCACTGGCTCGTGTGGAATATTCCGGGCACGGCGAAGGGACTTCCTGAAGGTGTGCCGCAGGGCGCGGAGCTTGCGGACGGCATCCGCCAGATCAGCGCAAGCGGTCCGGTGTACAGAGGCCCGGGTGCGCCGGCGACGGGTCCGATGCACCACTACACGTTCGAGATCTATGCGCTCGACACGAAGGTGGATGTGCCGACCCAAACCGATGCCTGGGAGGCGCGCAAGGCCGTCATGGCCGCGATGAACGGCCACATCATCGGCAAGGCGGTCTACCTGGGCCTCTTCCGTCGTCCGCAATAGGCGATGATGGCGGTCACCCGAGCGTGACACCTCAGGGCTGACCGCCAACGAGCCCGCTACCCGATCTGAGTTCTGACGTCCACCGCATCAAGCCGGCGTGAAGGTGAGGTGAAGTTTCGGCGTCAGCGCTCGACGTTGAACTTGTACCCGACGTTCCGAACGCTGACGATGTAGGAAGGGTGCTCCGGATTGTCTTCCAGCTTCTTGCGGAGCGCCGCGATGTGGATGTCGACCGTCCGAGGCGTCACATACACGTCCTCGCCCCAGAGCTCCTTGAGAAACTCATCGCGTGTGACGACCTCACCTGGCCGGTTCATGAGCAGCGTGAGGATCTGGAATTCCTTTTCCGTCAGGTCGACGAGGGTGTCCGCCTTCAGGGTCTGGCGCTTCTTCACGTCCACGCTAATGATCCCGTGCCGGATCACGTCGGGTCCGGCCGGTCTCTCGGAGCGACGCAAGACTGCCCGTATCCGGGCCACGAGTTCCGCCAGACTGAACGGCTTGGTGATGTAGTCGTCCGCGCCCAGCTCGAGACCGCGGATCTTGTCCGCTTCGTGGCCCCGCGCCGTTAGCATGACGACCGGCGTGGCAATGCCGCGCTTGCGGATTTCCCGGCAGACCTCGAAGCCGTTCTGGCCGGGCAACATGAGATCCAGCACGATCAGATGAGGAGCGGACCGGAGGACCGATTCCAGACCCACTCGCCCGTCCTGGGTCACTTCGACCTCGAACCCTTCGAACTCGAGCTCGTCCCGGATGGCCATGCCGATTCCGGGGTCGTCCTCGATGACCAGGATCGACTTCTTCAAATGCGTGCGCTCTCCGGAAACACCAGGCGAAAACGGCTCCCTTCACCCGGACGGCTCTCGACGTCGATGGACCCGCCGTGGATGTCGATGATCCGCTGCACTAGGGCCAGACCGATACCTGTTCCCTGGGCGTGCCACGCCCGAGCGTTCGGTGCTCGATAGAACTTGTCGAATATCTTGTCCCGGTCCGAAGCCGGAATGCCGATCCCGCGGTCGCGCACCTCGAGAAAGACCCTGCCATCTTCCCGGCCCCATCGCACCGTGACGGGAGAGCCCGGCGGCGAGTATTTGATCGCGTTCTCGATCAAATTCTGGACGCATTGGACGATGGCCGTCCTGTCGCCCACGATCTGAGGACGCTCGTCGGCTTCCACCAGTTGAACCGGTTGAGAAGCGCCCGATGGCTGAAACGTCGTGACCGCTTCGCCGGCCACGTCGGCAAGATTGATGCGGTCCAACGAGAACTGTTTCTTTCCCTCCTCGAGCTGCGCGAAATCCAGGAGCTTCTCGACCAGGAGGCTGAGCCGCCGGGCATCGCGCCTGAGCGTGGCGTGGTACTGCCGGAGCATGTCTTTGTCGAGCACCCGCTCCGAGTCCAGGCGCTCCGACAGGGCCAGGATCGAGCTGAGCGGCGTTCGGAACTCATGGGACACGGCGGACACGAAATCGGCCTTGAGCCGGGACACGGTGATTTCCTGGGACACCGCCCGGTACATGAAGATGCCCGCCAGCACCGTCACGAGCAGAAACAGAGCAGTCGAATAGAGAAGAATGTTCCTGCGCAGATTCATGAAGCCGGCAGAGGGTTCGCTTCCCGTAAAGATCACCCGGAAAAAAGGATACCCACTGAGCGGAACGGCTTCTCCCGCGCGTGACGTGGTACTGTTGATGTCGATCCCGACGATCCAGAGAGCGCCGCGAAAATCCTCGGCTGCCGTCAACTCGTCCAATTTCCTGTTCGCGTACCGGCTCAGTCGCGTCGCTCTCATCAGGTACCCGTCGTTCGTACCGGGAATCAGCACGATCAGGGCCTCTAGACGGAGAAAAAACTGTGCGCCCCTATTCTGACCGGCACGGAGATCTCGCAAAAAAGCCTGAATCCTCGGGTAGTAGATCTCTTCGATCGATCGAGGATCCGTGACCGGTTGATCGGAGAGACCGAGGCTGCGCTCCTTTTCAAGGAGCGCGTGTGGTATGGGCGCCGGCTCATTGTAACGATCATGAGGAACAGCAAAGTCGAGATCGGGAAAGACCAGGCGGCTTTCCTCAGTGGTGAACTTCAAGAAGGCTTGGGAAAGGCCTGCACCCGGGCGGCGGGAGAAGAGCCACTCGTTCAGATCGGTTTCGAGGAGCTGAGCAACCTGGCGCTGACGCTGCGCCTGATGGAATTTCTGTTGGGCATCGTCTCCCCTGATCGCACGGACGCTGAGCAAAGTCAGAAACAGTGCTGGAAAGAGGACCATCAGCGTAAAGAGCACGATGGGCGTCCGGTTCCGGTGGAGAACCTCAGACCATTCGTGCATAGCGACAAGGTACCCCTGGATGGTGTGTGGGCGACGTTAAGTCTGGTTGAAGTTCTCGCAAAGGCGGAATCGGTGACGCGCTGGAGCCATATCTCGCGGAAGGTCGTCGTCGGGCGCCTGTCGGGCGTTACTGGAACGGTGCCAGGCGACCGACGCGCCACGCTTTACGAGCCCGACGAGCTCGCTTGAAGATCAGCTCTGACACGTCTCGGTGCGCGGGGCCTCAGCCGGCACCGGCGCGACCCTGAGAAACTGCACGCGCGGCGGCGTTGTGGGCGCGAGCGTGATCGCGACCTGCACCTTCCCGCGCTCGCAGCTCATCGTCCATCGTCCGCGCAGCGCGTTCTCGACGAGGTCGAACGTGTCCGCGGGCGTGCACGCGCCGTACTTCGTGTGCAGGCTTTCGATTTCCGCGCGGCGGCGATCCTTCGATTGATCCAGGAAAAGATTCTCGGCCGCGATCTCGTCGGCGAGCCGGTCGTCCCATCGGACAACGAGCCGCGACACCGCATCGCGCGCCGCGGTGAGCGCCGGTGACGGCTTCGGCATGCGCCGCTCGAGACCGCCGGTCTTCGCCAGCAGGTCGAACGCGGTCGCCGTCACGCGGCCCCAGCCGGTGTAGGTCAGGTTGCCGAACGCGATGATCCCGACGCCGTATTCCGGCAGCCACTGCATGATGGAACCAAATCCGGGAAGCCCGCCGCCGTGCGCGACGATATGGCGGAAGCTGCAGCTTTGCGTGACGCGCAGGCCGAACGCGTAGCCGCCCGAGTTGAGCTGCACCGCGCCGGCCGCATTGCGCGTGACCGACGCGGGCGCCGGACGCCAGACCTGCTGCATCTCGCGGAGCGAGGCGCGGCGGATCGGCGGGGTCTCGGGCCCGTCGCGCGGCGGCCACGCCGACAGGAAGACGCCGACGTAGCGGCTCAGGTCGCGAATCGAGGTCAGCATCCCGCCCATCGATCCGAAGGAACCGTGAGCCAGCAGCGGCTCGTCCTTCCACTGGTTGTCTTCCCACCGATATCCGTGCGCCAGCCGCTCGGGCGGCACGGCGGACGCCTCGAGCGTCGTGGACGCCATGCCCAGGGGACGAAGAATGTTCTCGGCGACGTAATCGCCGTACCGCATCCCGGACACGTTCGAGACGATGCGCCCGAGAATCGCGAAGCCGTAGTTCGAATACTCGTACGCGATGCCGGGCGCATTCGAGAACGGGATCCCGCCGCGCAGCATCTGCGACAGCTCGTCGTCGCTGCGAGCGAGCTGGCGATCGCCCCACGGATTGTCTTCGGGGAAACCTTCGGCGTGCGAGAGCAGATGGCGAATCGTGATGCGCGGCGAGTCGCCCGTCGGATACGTCAGCCCCTTCAGCTCGGGAACGTAACGCTCCGCCGGATCGTCCAGCGAGAGCTTGCCCTCGTCTCGGAGCTTGAGGACCGACATGGCCGTGAAGCTTTTCGTCATCGACGCGATGCG
>JACOUA010000136.1 GCA_016178075.1 Acidobacteriota bacterium | reverse complement strand
GCAGCTCCGCGCGGCGCTCGACACGGCGACGCAGCAGTGGGGCATCAAGGTGATGCGGATCGAGCTCAAGAACATCACGCCGCCCGAAGAGATCCGCCTGACGATGGAGAAGCAGATGACCGCCGAGCGGACGCGGCGGGCGGTGGTCACGACCGCCGAGGGCGAGAAGTCGTCGGCGATCCTGCGGGCCGAGGGGGCCAAGCAGGCGCAGATCGTCAACGCCGAGGGCAACAAGGAGGCGGCGATTCTGAACGCCGAGGGTCAGGCCCAGGCGCGGCTGCGGGTCGCGCAGGCCGAGGCGCAGGCGATCGAGATGGTGGCGCGCGCGATTGGTGCGGCCGGTAATCCGGCGCAGTACCTGATTGCGCAGCGGTACCTGGAGTCGCTGACCAGCATCGCGACCGGGGCGCAGAAGCTGGTGTTCCTGCCCTTCGAGGCGAGCGGTATCATGGCGTCGCTCGGCGGGATTCGCGAGCTGCTGCAGGCGCCGTCGGCGCCACCGCCCGCGAGGTAAGGACCCGGAAAGAAATAAGGGTGTCATCTTGGCCGCCGATGCATCCCGCCGGGCTGCGTTGCTCGTCGCTTACATACACCCGGTATGCGCGCTTCTCGCGCCTTGCCGGGCGGGCGCCTCGACGCCCAGGATGACACCCTTATTTCTTTCCGGGTCCTAAGCGGGCGGAACGTCAGGCGCAGAATCCGCGATTCTTGCGGTGTTCCACGTACGCAAAAACTTCCACCTGAACGAACGTTGCCCGCCGACTTCGACTGATTCGGGCCGATTCCGCCAGAGTCTCCGCTGGCACGTCCTCTGCCTCAAGGCCCTGGCATGGTCGGGATCTTCTTGGTCGCCTCGGTCGCAATCGGCGCCGCTGCTTTTAGTCATGGCGAGCCACCGGTCCGCTCGGCGCCTGTCCTGGTGCGCAAAGTCGTGGATGGCGACACGATCGACGTCCAGGGCCTCGGACGCGTTCGCCTGCTCGGCATCAACGCGCCGGAGTTGGGCTTCGGCCTCGACACGCCGGCGCCGTTCGCCACCGAAGCGCGCGACCGTCTGGCCGCGCTCGTCGTCAACCGGTGGGTCGTGCTCGAGTACGAGCTCCGCGGGCGGGATGCGTACCATCGCCGGTTGGCCTACGTGCTGATCGAGAATGGGCGCTGCGTCAATGCGACGCTCGTTCGCGAGGGATTGGCCCGCGTCTCGGCGCGCGAGGCGCTGTCGCGCCTGAGCGAGTTGAAGCGCGCGGAAGCAGAAGCGCAGACGTTCCGGCGGGGCATCTGGGGCGATCAGAGGTCACGTCCGGTCGAACGTTACACATTGCCGCACCCGAAGGAGCCGCGGAAGCCGCAAAAAAGCCGAAGGCGCAAGTCGGCATCAGGTGCACATAGGCGCGAACCCTTCTGAAATCCACTGGTATGCGCCATTTCGTGACTTCATCGTGTTAGCGCGCCGGTCGACCGTGAGACTCGTAGCGGCACTCGTCGGAGAGTCGCTCCGTGAGATGGCGGTGCTCGTCGGTGTGTTTGCGCCCCTCGATGTTCTCGTGCAAGGCAAGCCGTTGACCTTCCGATATGTGGCGGCTATGCTGGGAGTATTCGCAGTATTGTTCGTCGTGGGCATTACGCTCGAGGTGAATTGGCGATGGAAGCGTTGATGGTGACGGCGCTCTGTGGCGCGCTGATGGCTCTCATCGGTTTCATCGCACTCGCGATCGATCGCCGGCAGCAACGCCGCCGCCAGCGCCAATCTAAGTAACTTGACTATGTCTGCCGTGGCAGCCTGCGCGCGACGGAGAAGAAGTCGTGCCAGGTGGAGTCGAAGCGCGGCCGGATCTTGACGTCCAGCACGTACGGCCGGCCGTCCGACGTGGCCCTCGCGGCGCGATCGAGTGCTGATCCAATCTGATTCGGATCGATCACGTGCTCGGCGTCCACGCCGTAGGCCTTGGAGATCGAAACGTGATCGATCTCGGGCGAGCCGAGCCAGCTCCCGATGTAGCGGCCGGTCTTCGCGGCGCGCCCGCCGTATTGCTGCAGGTACTTCCGGTTGGCCTGGTAGGCGTTGTTGTCGAAGATCACGACCAGGATTGGGACTTCGTAGCGGGCAGCGGTCCAGAGCGCCTGCACCCCGAACTGGAAGCTCCCGTCGCCGACGAGCGCGGCGACCTGCCGATCGGGCTGGGCGATCTTCGCGCCAATCGCCGCGGCCACGCCCCATCCGAGGCAGCCGCCGCTCGTGATGAGCTGGCGGCGTCCCGCGGCTCCCTCATACAGATCGAAGTAGGCGTCAGCCACCTGCTCCTCGCTGATGATCTCGCACGCCAGGATGCTGCCAGGGTCGAGACGGCGATTGAGTTCCACCGCGAGCCGCTCGACCGAAATGGGCGTCGTGCTCCACACTTGCTTGGCCGCCTCGTCCAGCTTGCGACGCCGCTCGCGCGAATAGCGAAGGACCGCGGCGCGGCGATCGTCGATGACCGTGGAGCGGGGCGATCGCCGATGCCGCTCGCGGAGCACGGCCGCCGCCGCCGCCTTCACGTTGGCCACCAGCGCGACGTCCACGGGATAGTTTCGCCCGACCTCGGTCGTGTCCAGGCTGGTACATGCTGCTCGTCCTTGTCGGAATCGCCGCGGGACTGGGGAGAGCCCTGTACCTCACTGCCTTCGGCAGTCGGGCCGAGCCCTTTCGGCAGCAGGTGTTGGACTCTGCGCCTGGATGAACGTATTTGCCAATCGGATCTTCATGCCGCGCATGTCGAGACCTCGAGGAGATTATCGGTATCTGACGCCGTGTTTGATGACGAGATCCACACGCTGAAGCAGTGCGATGTACCGCAGGACATCGCCCTTGACGGCGATGATGTCCGCGTACTTCCCCGGGCTGATGGTCCCGACCTCGCCGTCCACCTTCATCGCGACCGACGGCCAGTAGGTCGCGCCGCGAATCGCGGTCATCGAATCGACGCCTAGGAGATTCACCCAGGCGTCCAGCTCGCGCCATGTCGAGCTGCTGTGAAACTTCATCGGGATCCCGCTGTCGGTTCCGACGAGCATCACGACTCCCGCCTCCTGGAGTTGCTTGAACTTGCGGGCCAGCGTCGGACGCCGTGCCGGCGTGAGCTGGAAGTAGGGCAGCCGGTCCGGGTGGACGATCGACTGCTTGATGTCGTCGATGATGGTCTTGGGCAGGCCCTCGTGCCACGCAGAATCGTCGAGCTGCTCCGGATTGTCGCGAAGGTACTCGTAATTGAAGAGTCCCTCGATCGTCGGCGTCCAGAAGAGCGGCCCGAGGCTCATCTTGGCGGTGCGCTCACGGATCGCGCTGATGATGTCGTTGGGATACTCGGGCGCGCTGGCGAGGCCGGTGTGCTCGAAGAAGTCGACGCCGGCCGCCAGGCCACGGCGGATTTCGTCAGGCCGATGCGCGTGCGCCACCACGGTCAACCGCCGGCGATGCGCTTCCTCGACGACGGCCCGTACCTCCTCGACCGTCATCTCGTCCTGATCGATCAGCTTGATGCAGTTCACGCCGGCGTCGGCCAGCTTCCGAACCTTCGCCCGCGCGTCGTCGGTGCCGTTGACGCCCCACCGGAAGTACTCGGTGCCCGGATACGGCGCGTGCTGGATGAAGGGCCCGGATATGTACATCGTCGGCCCCGGGATCTTGCCGCCGGTGATGCGATCGCGGACCGAGAGGCTCGCCTCGAGCGGTGCGCCGAGATCGCGCGCGCTCGTGACGCCGGCAAGGAGAAGCTGCCTCGCCGAGGCGGGCATAATCACCGACTCGAACAACGGCGGATACGTCTTGTCCCAGTGCGCGTAGTCCGCGTGCCCGTTGATCATCAGGTGGACGTGCATGTCCCAGAGCCCGGGCAGCACGCTCATGGCTTCGGTCGAGATGACCTCGGCGTTCGGCGGCACCTGCAGGGTGCCGACCTGCCCCACCGCCGAGATGCGGTCGCCCTCGATCAGAACGACGCCGTTGCGGATCGGCCGGCCACCGTAGCCGTCGATGAGCGTGCCGCCGACGAGGGCCTTGATCGGCTTCGGCTGGGTGCTGACGAGCGCCGGAACGGTGAGGAGGATCGTCGCCAGGAACAGAATGCGTGCACGCATGCGCCTTCTGAAACGACGTGCGGGCGCGGCCCAAGCCGAGCGCCACGTCCGTCTCGGGGTCACCTTGGCATCTTCGTGGGACATTTGTCAGCTGCCTGTCATCGTGCGTTCGGAAAACACTTGGGTCTTCGTGGAACGCGTATCAGCTTGGTGTCATCGTGCGTTGAAGATGTTCTTCGGCAGCTTGACGTGGACGCCGACCTTGCCATCGACCAGCTGCGTGATGCTGGCATCGCACGCGACGCTGGTGAGCTGGTAAGCGGTCTGCTTGTCCAAGCCGCGCGTCGCCGCGATGAAGTCGACCATCTCCTGAATCGCGACCCTGGTGGCCTTCGTCAGGTCCTCGTCGGTGCCCATGCTGATGAAGTGGGTCGGCGTCTCGGCCCGAGGCCACTTGAGCGTCATGCCCTTGCGAACGATCAGCTGCAGGTGACCTCTGAGGGACGTTTCGATGGCGGTCTGATCGACTTCGCCGTCTCCCTGCGCGGCGTGACCGTCGCCGACTTGGAAAAGCGCGCCCGCCACGTGGATAGGGACGAAGAGCTGCGTGCCGGCGACCAGCTCCTTGTTATCGAGGTTGCCCGCGTGGATGCCTGGCGGGTTGCTGCTGATGCGGCCGGCCTCGGGCGGCGGCGCCACGCCCATGCTGCCGAAAAACGGCCGCAGCGGGACCTCGATCCCTGGCGAAAACATTCCGATCATCCGCTGGGCGTCGAGCCTGATGATGCGCGTCGTGTTGCCAGGCCCGCAGTTCTCGGGCAGAAAGCCACGGCAGCCGTTGTATCCGTACGGAATCGCCAGATCGATCGATACGACGCGCACCTCGAGCGCGTCGCCCGGCTCGGCGCCTTCGACAAAGACCGGGCCGGTCAGGATGTGCCCACCGGGACCGCGATTGGTCACTCTGGCGACGATGTCGCGCAGAGACTGCTGGACTTCGGCCGCGGGCACGCCTGCCTTCTCGAGCCGATCCGGCACCGACGTGAGGAGCGTGTCGACGTCGATGATGTCGCCCGACGCCACACGCAGGACCGGCTTGGCGCCGGCGTCGTAGTAGCCGTACGCGACCGTGTCGGGCGTGGCTTCGAGCCGATGCACCTTCCCTTTAGGCGGCGCCTGCCCGGCGGCAAAGGTCAGAACAGAGGTTGCGATGAGGAATCCGGCGACGTGGTTCATCGCAACCACGTTTGTCACGCTTTCACCACGCCGACGGCACACACGACACCGGTGCCGCCGAGCCCGCAGTAGCCGCCGGGATTCTTTGCCAGGTACTGCTGGTGGTAGTCCTCGGCGTAGTAGAACTCCGGAGCGGGCTGCAGTTCCGTCGTGATGCGGCCCAGGCCGGCGTCGGCCAGTGATCGCTGGTACGCGTCGCGTGAGGTTTCCGCCGCACGCCGCTGATCGTCACTGAAATAGTAAATGCCCGATCGGTACTGCGTGCCCACGTCGTGACCCTGCCTCATCCCCTGCGTCGGGTCGTGGTCTTCCCAGAACACCTTCAGGAGATCCTCGTAGGTGATGATCTTCGGATCGAACACCACGAGGGCCACCTCGGCATGCCCGGTGAGACCGGTGCAGACCTCTCGGTAGGTCGCGTTCTGTGTGAAGCCGCCGGCGTAACCAACTGCCGTCGTGAAGACGCCTGGAAGCGGCCAGAACTTCCGCTCCGCGCCCCAGAAGCAGCCCATGCCGAACATCGCGCGCTCGAGGCCTGCACGGAACGGCGGCTCGAGCGGCGCATCGAGCACGAAATGCTTGTTCGGGACGGGCATCTTCCCCGAGCGACCCGGCAGAGCCTCGCTCTTCGTGGGCATACGGACTTTCTGTGTAAACAACGCGCTTCTCCAGTTCGGCTTCAGGCTTTGGGCTTTAGGCTTTCGGCCTGAAACAACTTCGGGTTTCTCAAAAGCTCCGAGGCCCAAAGCCCACAGCCTAAAGCCCGGAGCCGATCACTTTCACTGGCCGGGACCACCCGATGACGACGCACCATCGGATTATACTGATTCCCCCGCCGAGGATTCGGTGCCATGACTTCAATGCGTAGGCCTCGGGGCCTGCCCGACTGAGTCTTGATGAAACACAAAGAACGCCACGATCACACAGGAGGTTCGGGCTTTTTGATCCTCGTGATCGTTGTGGTCGTTGTGTGTTTTCGGACGGGTGGATCCTCGATGGCCGCCCGCGCCCAGGATCGTCAAGCCGACCCGTTCCCAGCGACGCTCGATCGATACCTGCCCGAGAGCATCGAACCGGTCTACCGCGCCCTGGCAAAGACGTACGACCCGGCGCGCGCGATGGAGGTCGTGGTCTTCATGGATCGATTCTGGCGTCTCGCGGGAAACGAGGGCTTTCTCGCGTCGCAGCAGAACATCCGACAGAGGCTCGAAGCCGCGGGGTACGAGTCCTCCACGCGTTCAGACGCGGGCGGTGACAAAGCGCGCGTCTGGTACGAGGAGTTTCCGAACGCCGGACGCGGCTGGGACCACAGCATCGGCACCCTCACGCTGCTCGGGGAAGGCGGGGTCGCGGATGAGATGTTGCTCTCGCGCGAACAGCACCGAGTCGCGCTCTGCATCAACTCTTTTTCGACGGAGCCGGGCGGGGTGATCCTGCCGGTCGTCGACGTGGGGTCGGGGCTGAGTGACCAGGACTACGCGGGCAAATCCGTGGCGGGCGCGCTCGTCGTCGGCGACGCGCCCATCGGCCGGCTCTGGCGCGACGCGGTCCAACAGCGCGCCGCCAGAGGCGTCGTCTCGACCGATCTTCCGGCGTATCTGTCACCGGACGCGCCGGGCGCCACGCCGACGCCCCGCAGCCAGTGGGAGATCCTGCAGTGGGGCAGCATCCCGTACGACGAGGCACGCCGGTCGTTCGGTTTCAAAGCGACGCCGCGCGCGGCCTCGCGGCTGCGGGAACGGCTCAAGAAGGCGCCGGCGAGGGTGAGGGTGGAGATCGCCTCGACATTCTCGTCCGCGCCGAATCGCTCCCTCATCGCCGAGATTCCCGGCCGGGTCGCGCCGGGCGAGCGGATCATGTTCGTCGCCCACGTCCAGGAGCCGGGCGCCAACGACGATGGAAGCGGCTGCGGGACCCTGATGGAGTTGGCTCGATCCATTCTGACGCTCGTCAAGTCCGGTGCGCTGCCGCCTCCCGCCAGAACGCTGACGTTCATGTGGGTGGACGAGGTCCGCGGCAGCCGTCAATGGCTGCAGGATCACGCCGGTGAGGCGGCCGGCGTGAAGTACATGTTCTCGGTCGACATGACCGGCGAGGACACGACGAAGACCGGCGGAACGTTTCTGATCGAGCGGGCGCCCGATCCGGCCGCCGTCTGGCCACGCCCGTCGGACCCGCATACGGAATGGGGCCGTGGAGACGTGAAGCGCGACGCGCTCAAGGGGACGCTGCTGACCGACCTGCACCTGGCCGTCTGCCAGCGCCGCTCGCGCGACAACGGATGGGTGGTGCGGACGAATCCCTATGAAGGCGGAAGCGATCACACCGCCTTCACCCAGGCCAGAATCCCGGCGATCCTCGACTGGCACTTCACCGATCGCTACTACCACAGCAATCTCGATCGTCCCGACAAGACCAGCCCGGCGGAGATGGCCAATGTTGGGATCTCGATCGGGACGACGGCGTGGCTCCTCGGCAACGCACGCGTGGCCGACGCGAAAGCGGTCGGACGGTTGTTGGAGGCCGCCGCCGCCGCGCGCCTGGATCTCGAGGATCATCAGGGCGGGGAGCTCTTGAAGGCGTCACCACCGACCACGACCGTTGCGACGGAACGCGAGGTGTTCAACGCGTGGAAGCAGTGGTATGTCGAAGCCCTGCAGGCTGTCATCACGCTTCCAGTCGGGCCGCGTGTCGAGGATCTGTCGAATGGGATCGACGAAGCGATCAAGCAGGTCCGCGAACGCCAGCCGCGCGGATTCTGAGATCCAGAAGTAAGAAGTGGGAAGTGACGCCTCCGCCAGCCCAGGTCTCGAAGCGACGTACAATGGTGAACGATGTCGAAACTTCGCGACAAAACCGCGACAGGAGAGCTGCGGACCGTTGCCGGAGTGAGGCAGGACGAAGGACCACACGCCTGTGCCGCCTGCGGTCATCCGACGATGCTCTTCACGCCGAACGCGCGGCGCGAGCCGTTCGCGACGCTGCCGCAGTACGAGGCCGCGTGGCAGTGCACGAAATGCGGGCACTTGGAGTTCATCAAGAGCTGAGAGCTGCGTTGTGACTTTTGACCCCCTCTCGCGGCTCCTTCCGCCGGCCTACGCGCAGCAGCTCGGCCACGCGACGCTGGTCGAGCGGGCTTCGGACCGTAGGATCCGTGAGCGGAACAAAGTCACGTATCGCCTAGTCCACTGGCCGATTTGGATTTGGACGTTCTTCATCACCCCGGGTCCGTTGACGGTCGACTTGTTCGCGAGCGGCTTCGACTGGCGGATGGCGGTGTGGCTGGTGATCGTCCTGGTGACGACCGGCATGGCGGGTCTACGCGGTCGCCTCCCGGGAGTCGAGCCGCGGCCGTACATCATTCGCTTCACGGAAGACAAGCCAAACCCCCTCTATCGCCGCGTGTGTTACACGTTTGCCTGGAGCGCGGTCGTGACCTTCGCGGTTCTGAACATCGCGGGCCTGGTCGTCGCCATCGCGACGGGGCATTGGTACCTGAAGGAGATGTACCGAGCGGCGTACTTTCCGATTGCAGGCCTGATCTGGATGCTCGGCGCGCTGGGGCTGCTGCCGCGTGTCAAGCGATCGACCGCGGGCGAAGGGCACGAGCGCCGGTACTTCTATGGATCGGTCTGGGCAGTGTGCGTGGCGCAGCCGGGGTTGTGGCTGCTGTGGGCCGCGCTGCCGCAGAATCGCGTCGCGGACGCCGTGAAGCTCGTCGTCTTCCTGTCGATCCTCGCGTCTATGGGCAACCTCGCCAGGCTCGGACGCCTGCCGCGCACGCGTCCCATCGTCCCCGGCGAGCTGGCGGTGTCGGACTAGCCCGTTGCGAGTAACGAGTTTCAGGTTGCGCGACTCGCAACCTGTCACGCGCAACTCAGTGCTGCGTTCCATAATTACGGCGGGATGTATCGGCGGCCGAATGCCACCGTAATTATGCAAGGCATCGCTTAGCGCCAGCCCGCTTCCCGTCGTGGTGAGGGACCAAGGGGAGCTTGACAAGCTATTGGTCATAGTCGAATAATTATTCTATTATGATCGATAGCTCAGCCGGCACGGATCCGGCCCAGATCCGGGGCTGGCTTCGGCAGCGTCTCGCCGAGCCGGCGCCGGGGCGGATCCAGCTCGTGACCGGCCCCCGCCAGGTGGGAAAGACGACGCTCTTACTGGAGCTGGCCGCGCAGGATCCGGAGGCCGCGTTGTATGCGGCCGCCGACGCGCCTGAAGCGGGTCTGCCGGGCTACTGGGATCGCTTGTGGGCCTCAGCCGAGGCCAAGGCCGCGAGCCGTCAGACCCTCGTGTTGCTGGACGAGATTCATCTGCTTCCTGACTGGGCCGCATCCCTGAAAGCGTACTGGGATCGGTTCCGCCGCCGTCGACTGCCGATTCACATCGTCGCGACCGGCTCGTCGGCCCTGCGTGTGACGCAGGGCTCGCGCGAGAGCCTCGCGGGCCGGTTCGAACGGATCGTGTTTGCTCACTGGTCGGCCAGCGCGCTGGCCAAGACATTCGAGATGTCGGTCGCCGACGCCGCGCGACACAGCGTGCTGTTTGGAACCTACCCCGGCGCCTGGACGCTGAGAGACGACCGCGCGCGCTGGCGCGCATACATTCGGGACGCGATCATCGAGCCAGCCATCGGGCGTGACGTGCTGGCGCTCGGGCAAGTGCGTCGCCCCGCCTTGTTGCGGCAGGTCTTCGCCGTGGCGGCCGGTTCACCAGCCCACATCGTCTCTCTTCAAAAGCTGCAGGGCCGGTTGGCGGATCGAGGCGCGCTCGAGACCGTCGCCCACTATCTCGGACTGCTGCAGGAGGCTTATCTCGTCGCCGGCGTCGAGAAGTTCTCGAAGGGCGCAGTCCGGCGCCGGGCAGCCCCGCCGAAGCTGGTGACCCTGAACAATGCGCTCCTGTCCGCGATGCATCCAGATGGACCGCCAGATGTGGCCGGTCAGGCGGACCGACTGGGTGCCTGGATCGAGAATGCCTGCCTCGCGTCAGCCATCAATCAGGGGCAGCGCGTGACGTACTGGCGAGAGGAACCGCTCGAGGTCGACGCCGTGATCGAAGGCAGTTGGGGCTCCTGGGCCGTTGAAGTCAAGAGCGGGCGATTCGAGAGCCGCGACCTGGGGGGGTTGATGGAGTTCTCCAGGCGACATCCGGCCTTTCGCCCGCTCGTGATCACCCGGCCGGGCGACGAGGCGACCGCTCTGCGATTCGGGCTCGACGCGATCAGTTGGATCGACTTCCTGGGCGCAGGCCCGAGCTCTACACGTGCTGGCCCGCCCTAAGTGCTGCCTTCCATAATTACGGTGACGCACCGAGGGCGCCGAGGCGCCCGTCCCGCAAGGCGCGAGGAGCGAGAATACCGGGCGTTTGTGACCGACGAGCAACGCAGCGGGACGGGATGCATCGGCGGCCGAATGCCACCGTAATTATGGAAGGCAGCACTAAGTCACGCGCAACTCGACACGAGCGTCAGCGCCCCGTGACGCGCACTGCCTCAGCGGGTCGGCGGCTTCCAGTTGAGGATGAGCGTGATAGGCGACGTGGCGGCGTCCTCGACGCTCATGTTCAGAAGGAAGCGGCCGTCGGGGGACAGCGCGAAGGAGAGTGGGTCTGCCAGGCATCGTCGCAGGAGCCGCCGAAGGCCTGCCGAGAGGCGAACCTTCCATGTCGAAGGCGTCGATGTTCCAGTGGCGAGGCTCGACCACATCGTGCGATCGAAGGCGGCGGTCGGCCGGCCCAAAGATCAGCTCTTTCTTGCCACCCACGAGGACGCGCTGAAACAGATGTTTCCCCGCCTCGCCAACGAGCCAAAATCGGAGTAGGGCTACGTACTATTGATCCGCCGAGCTCGGAGACAGCCGCCAGCGGGTCACCAGGCGTGATTGCAGGATGCGGCGATCGCGCGCGGCCCACCAGGGATTTCCTCGATGGTCTGCCGGTCGACCGACGGCTCTCGCAAAACATCGGCAGATCGTCCGGGCCCCGGCTCGTGATCATGTGCCGAACATCAGCACGCGTGTCCGGGCAGGAAGGCGAATCTCGCTCATCTCGCGAAGCGGACCCGTACACCCGCATTCATCAATCGAGGCGACCCGATGGTCGTCGGCAGCGTCCCGACGACATATTCCTGGTCCAGCACGTTCTGCACTCCAAAGAACACCTCGAGCTTCGTGCCAATCGCGCGCGACGCGAGGACATCGAGCAGCCCATACCCCGGGAGCCCGGGGGCCGTTTCTCCGGGCACGACACGGCTGTTCAGGTCATCATCGAACTGCCGGCCGATGAACTGCGCGGCGAACGCCACGGTCGCGTACCTGGGATCCGAGTATGTCACCTGCAGCGACCCACGGTGCCTCGGCACTTGAGGCAGGGAGTTTCCGACAAGTGCCGGATTCACGGCGTACTCCCTGACCTTCGCCCGATTGAAGAAGTAGCCGCCCGAGAACGTCCAGGACGCGCCGACACGATAGTGCAGGTCGGTTTGAACGCCCCGAATCCGCGTCCGGCCCAGGTTCTGCCGCTGGAGGGTATTCACGAGATCTGTCCGCGTGACGTTCGAGACCGGGTCCTTCACGCGATTGTCGAACCAGGTCGTACGGACGGTGACATGCCTCGCCGGCGAGATGTTGATTCCGGCTTCCCCGCCCACGAGGCGCTCCGGGCCCAGCTGATCGTTGGCGAGGGTCAAGATCGCCCCGACGCGGAACTGCCGGTACAGCTCGTTCAGCGTGGGGGCGCGGAAGCCCCAGCTTGCGCCTCCCCACGCGCTGATGCGATCGGTGAGGCGGTAGAGCGCAGCCACACGCGGGCTGACCACGGTGTCGTCGCGGTCCGGCAGGACGCGATTGTTCGCGGTGGGCAGTCCCGTCGCGACGGTTGTCTCGAAGTTGTGCGCGTCGTAGTTCCGCCAGTGATCCACGCGAGCGCTGAGCGTCACCGTGACCCGGTCGACAGGGGCGAAGATGTCCTGCACGAACGCGCCCAGACTCCGCTGCGTGCCGCCCGAGACGCGCTTGAGCGTCACCTGGGTGCCGGTCACGGCGTCGAGCCCGTCCTCGTTGCTGTCGCCGTCCACCCAGCGCCAGTCCGTTCCGGCCGACACGTAGTGCCGGCCGGCGAATCCCTTCGACCACTGCACCATGCCCCCGACGCTCCTGGTCGGCACGCGCTGATTCAGCGTCATGCGCCCGATGGCTCTCGTCACGAGATTCGGCACCGCCAGGAAATTGCTGTGGAACGTCTCGAAGTCGGTGAAGAGCCGGGCCTGGAGATCGCTTTCGTCGGGCAGCAAGACGCGCACGCCGCCGCTTGCCGACTTCCAGGTCGTATCGTTGGCCTCCGGGTCGCCGGTAAATGTGCTGACCTTGCCGTTGTTCCGCTCCTCGCGGAAGTAGCCGCCCCGGAAGAACGCACGCACGCGGGCGGTCGGACCGTACTCGAGCTTGAGCGCGACATTGCGAAACTCGACGCCCGCCTTGGTGTCGACCGCCCCCCGCTCGTTCGCGCGCACGATTGGGTAGCCGTCGGTGCTGAAGACGCTGCCCTCGAACGCGGCGCCCCACTTGCCCCAGACATCGCTGCCGAAGAAGTCGATCTTCGGGCTGTTCCGGTTGCCGTACTGAGCTTTGACCTCGGCCGTGCGCGGCGAAGGCCGGCTGCTGACGAGGTTGATGACGCCGCCCATGGCGTAGTTCCCGTACAGGCTCGAACTGGATCCGTCGACGACCTCGATCCGATCGAGGCTGTTCAGCGGCACCCGCGTCCAGTACACCCACCCGCCGAACGGATCGTTGAACGGCACGTCGTCGATGAGAACCAGCGTGCGGCTGACGCCACTCGGGCCAATCCCGCGAAGCGATACGCCCTGCGCGGTGGGATGAGAAGAGAGACTGCTCGTGCGGCGGAACAGGCTGAAGGTCGGAATCTGTCGGAGGACATCGTCGGCCACCACCGCGGGCGACCGCCGAATCTCTTCGGCCTGCAGGACGCTGCTGCTCGCCGGGACGTCGCCGAGCCGCTGCTCGCTCCGGGTCGGCGTCACCGTGACCATTTCGAGGACCGTCGCCGGCGACAACACGATCTCGAGGGGGCCTGGCGCCGAGATCGGCTGCTCTTTGATCGCGAAGCCGCCAGCGCGCACGATGATGATGCCCTTCTCGGGCACAGTGTCGAAGCTGAAACGACCGTCGGGCGCCGTGATTGTCTGCCGCTCGGCCCCGGATGCGTCTCGTATCACGACCGTCGCGCCTGAAATGGCGCCGCCTGTCGCGTCTTTGACCACCCCGGTCACGGCGGCCTGGATGAGCGACAGCGAAAGGAACACTGCGAGTAGCATGATCGACCTCTGTTGACTGCGTGGGCGCGGCACGGGCCGTGCGGTGTCCCGTCCGTGCTGGATTATAGCCCTGCCGGCCGGCAGGTCGACGCCGGCGCGGGAACGCTCACAGGCGCTCATGGGTCCGGCACTTCCGTCGCGTGGCCCGGCGCACGCCGCTATAATCGCTCCATGTTGGACGTGGCGCTGCCCGGCCACGATCTCATCGAGGCGGGCGTCGCCGATCTCGAGCGCCGGGTCGAATCCGTGGCGTCGCTGCTCGTGTCGATCGGCGCACCACGTCTCGGTCGCCTCGGCCTCGACGTGCCAGCGCCGTTCGTCTCGGCCGAGCACCGGTTGTACTGCCTGCTGGCCCGGAACAACCCGGACGCCGCCCATTCGCGCTACAACGCCCTCATCCGACGGCTGGTCAGCTTCGAACGCGCTCTCGCATGCGCGCGCTAGCCGACCGCGAGCGCCTCCGGATGTTCATGCAGCGGCTGGCGGCCGAAGCGGACGCCGAGACGAAGGTGTACCTGACGGGCGGGGCGACGGCCGTGCTCGAGGGCTGGCGCGACTCCACGATCGACATCGATCTCAAGATCGTACCCGACCGCGATCCCTTGCTGCGGGCCATTCCCCGCCTCAAAGAGACGCTGCAGATCAACGTCGAGCTTGCATCGCCCGACGACTTCATCCCGGTACGCGAGGGATGGCCGGATCGCAGCCCCTTCGTGGCCCGTGAAGGCCGGGTCTCGTTCTATCATTTCGAGCTCTTGGCGCAGGCGCTCGCCAAGATCGAGCGCGGGCACACGCAGGACCTGGCCGACGTCGACACCAT
>JACOUA010000135.1 GCA_016178075.1 Acidobacteriota bacterium | reverse complement strand
TCGGGCATCGGCTTTCCGAGGAACAACCCCCGGCACGCCCGACCCATCCACCGCGCCCACCGCGCGGATCGCGCGACGCGCGCGCTGTCGGTCGCGATGCCGGTGTTCGCGTACATCTGGCGGTAGAGCTTGGAGATCAGGACAAAGGCGACCCGCGCACGAAGCGACTCGACCACGCGCGATCGCGCCCAGACATGACGCCAGTCGTAGAACTGATCCCATGCGCCCTGTGTGCGGACGCGGATTTCTTCGAGCGAGAGCGTCGGGTGCGACGTGAACAGCTTCGGACGCCGCGATTCCGGGATCAGCCAGTGGTGGGTGATCGGGACCCCGTCGACCATCGTGCTGCTGCGTCCTTCGTCCGCCGCCCACTTGTCGAAGTCGATCGTTCCAGGAAACGGCGTGAGCAGCACGAACTGCGCGAAGGTCAGATCGGCCTGCTCCGCCAATCGAACGGTCGCATCGAAGGTGTCTTTTCGGTCGCTCGGCAGCCCGAAGATGAACGACCCGAGCACGTGGACCCCGTACTGGCGGAACGTGCGCAACCGCGCGACGAGCGCTTCGCCGGCCAGATTGAAACCCTTATACACATCCTTCAATCCTTCCGTCGTCACCGACTCGACGCCGACGAGCGCGCCGCGGATGTGCGCGCGCCGCATCGCGTCCAGGAACGCCGGATCTTCAGCCGCCTCCATGGTGATCTGGGTGTAGAACACGACGTCGTCCGGCAGCTCGGAGAGCTGCGCCATCAACGTAAACCGCTCCTGCCGTAAGGCTTCCAGCTCATGAAGACGCGACAGATCCGATCGTCGGCGCGCCGCGGCCAGGTCGGCGAAGGGCACCGGGTAGAAGTTGTCGTCGGCCAGCGCGATGAAGCGATAGCCGAGACGGCGCAGCTCCACCACCTCGCGGACGACGCGATCGACTTGACGCTGCCGCGGCTCCTGGCCGTCGGTTCGCCACACCGAGCAGAACGAGCAGTGCTTCGGACAGCCGCGGACCGTCTGGACCGATGCCCACATGTAGCGGCCCGACGGCAGCAGGTCCCACCGCGCGGGCAAAAACTGATCGCCGGAGATGCGGCCGCCCTCGTACATGCGCGACGGCCGTCCGTCGAAACAGTCCTCGACGACCTTCTGCCAGATCAGGTCGCCGTCTCCCTTCACCACCGCGTGCGCAGCGCCGTGCTCGTGCGCCTCGTCCGGGAAGAGCGTCGCGTGTATGCCGCCGAACACAACCCAGGCCCCGCGCTCGCGCGCCAGCCGGCCGACCTCGTACCCTCGCAGCGCGTTGCCCGTGTGAATCCCGATGCCGACTACGTCGCCCGCGTGGATCGTCGCGGGATCGGTCCGGTCCAGCGTTTCGTCGACAAGGTGCGGGTCACCCCAGCGCGTGCCGGTGGCCGCCGCCAGGACATACAACCAGCGCGGCGTGATCACCGCCACGCCGAACGAGACGTTACTGGGATTGATTAGGTGTACACGCGAGCTCACGGACACCTCATGCAAATGTCCTCGAAGCTGATGGCTCGAGCCGGTGTTCGCACGGCGGGAACGAGCAGTCTCGGAGGAGTGACGGGAGAACTATACACGGATTCGCGGACTTCCAGGTACCTGGAGGCTGAAGCGGCGAATCCGAAGGGGGCTACGCCTCCTCATCGCCCCACGGCGACGGTTGCGGACCTGGCACGATACCGGCGATGTCGGGATCTTCGCCACCGGTCGCCGGCGGCTTGTCGGTTCGCCGGCTCTTCTCGAGTCGCCGCGCCGCCTTCTGCTGCTGTTTTTCCTGGCGCGCGCGCTCGCGCGCCCGCTTGTGTTGAGTGGGTCTCGACTTTTGCACGACACCTCTCCCGTGACGTCGTGGGTCATTTTACGATACTACCGGGCGTCGCCGCTCAAGACCCCGCCTCGGTTACCTGTCGCGGCCTGCGGGCGTGGCGCGCCGAATCAGCGCTTGCGTGGGACCCACTTCCGGCCGGTTGCTCGCCTGGTCTTCGACCGACCGGCACCGCGCTTCTTGGCGGTGCCCTGCCAAGCGAGGGTCATCGCCTCCTGAAGCGTGCCTTCGTCGACCGAATCGAGCCGCACGGCGGTGCACCCCTGCCGTCCCCATGCGCCGTTTTCGGGGACGAATGTCGCGGGATCCGCGCGGACCAACGCCTGCTGCTGTTCCGGGGTGAGCTTGACCATTCCCCAGTGGCAATCGGGGTTCCAACCTCAGGGCGATGCGGCGGAACGTGTCGGCCGTCAGTGTTGCGGTCACGAATGGCGATTTTACATCTCACAATTCCGGACGCAGGAGAACATGGGGCGGCGATCGCTGTATTCTTTCATGGTATGACTCACACCGATCCCGTCTGCGGAATGGTCGTCGACGACAAGACCGCGGCTGCTTCGTACGACTATCACGGGGTGATGTACTACTTCTGCAACCCGAGGTGCCTCGAACGCTTCAAGCAGAATCCCACACAGTTCATCAAAGACACACCCCTGGGGCCGCCGCCGGCCGCCGAGGCCCCGGCTTCAGGAACGTACATTTGTCCCATGGACCCCGAGGTCCGTCAGTCGGCGCCAGGCGCGTGCCCGAAATGTGGCATGGCCCTCGAGCCGGACCTCTCCGATCCGGCCGCGCTCACACGTGTTGAGTACACGTGCCCGATGCACCCCGAGATCATTCGCGATGCGCCAGGCTCCTGCCCGATCTGCGGGATGGCGCTCGAACCGCGTACGGTCGCGCTGACGGATGCTCCGAATCCCGAGCTGGTCGATATGGGCCGGCGATTCCGGATAGGCGCGATGCTCGCAGCGCCGGTGTTTCTCGTCACGATGGCCGACATGGCGGCCGGCGGTCGGTTCACCATGACCCGTGGCGCCCTCATCAACTGGCTTGGCCTCGCGCTGGCCACACCCGTTGTCTTTTGGGCCGGCTGGCCATTCTTCGAGCGGGGTTGGGCGTCTCTTGTGAATCGCAGTCCCAACATGTTCACGCTGATCGCCCTTGGGGTCGGTTCGGCGTTTGTGTACAGCGCGCTCGGCACCGTCGCTCCGGCGGCTTTCCCGGATGGCTTCCGCATGCATGGTGTCGTCCAGACGTATTTCGACACGGCCGTCGTCATCACGGTCCTCGTCCTGCTCGGCCAGGTGCTCGAGCTGCGCGCCCGCAGCCAGACGAGCGACGCGATCAAACAACTCCTGGGACTTGCCCCCAACACGGCCCGCGTCGTACGCGACGGCCGGGAACGTGACGTCCCGCTGAGCGAGGTCAAGATCGGCGACATCTGCCGCGTGCGTCCGGGCGAGAGAGTTCCGGTCGACGGAATCGTGACTGAGGGGAGAAGCGCGATCGACGAATCCATGGTGACGGGAGAGCCGATTCCGTCTGAAAAGGAGCCGGGCTCGAGCGTCACCGGCGGCACCATCAATACCAGTGGCACGTTGCTCTTCCGCGCGGAGCGGGTCGGCAGCGACACGCTGCTCGCGCAGATCGTCCGCATGGTCGGCGAAGCGCAGCGAAGCCGGGCGCCGATTCAGCGGCTGGCCGATCGTATTGCCGCCTACTTCGTGCCGGCCGTCGTGGTGAAACAGGGCGCGGCGCGACGGCGGGGGTCCTCGTCAAGAACGCCGAGGCGCTGGAGCGTCTCGAGCGCGTCGATACCCTCGTCGTCGATAAGACCGGAACTCTGACTGAGGGCAAACCAAAACTGGCGGCGATCGTCGCGCTCGACGGCGGCTCGGAGAACAACGCGCTGCGCCTTGCGGCGGCGCTGGAGCAAGGCAGCGAGCATCCACTTGCCGCGGCCATCCTTGCGGCGGCACGCGATCGCGGGCTCGAGCCACCGCGCACCACAGATTTTCACGCCGAGCCTGGCAAAGGCATCCAGGGGACGGTCAACGGGGCGCGAGCCGCGTTGGGCAACGTGGCGATGATGCGCGATGCGGGCATCCCCGCGGATGAGGCCACCGGCAGAGCCGACGAGCTCCGGCGCGAAGGCCAGACCGTCATGTATCTCGCCGTCAACGATCGTGTGGTCGCGCTACTCGGGGTTGCCGATCCAATCAAGACAACCACTCCTGAGGCGATCGCAGCGCTTCATCAGGAGGGCTTGCAAATCGTGATGGTGACCGGCGACAACCGCACCACGGCGGAGGCGGTCGCCACACGCCTCAACCTCGACCAGGTCCGTGCCGAGGTCCTGCCGGCCCGGAAGCGGGAAATCGTTCAGGAGTTGCAGCGCAAGGGTCGCGTCGTTGCCATGGCGGGTGACGGCGTGAACGACGCCCCGGCTCTCGCTGAAGCAGCGGTTGGGATCGCGATGGGCACCGGCACGGATATCGCGATTGAGAGCGCGGCGGTGACGCTCGTGAAAGGCGACCTGCGGGCGATCGTGCGTGCGCGGAGACTCAGCCGCGCGACGATGCGCAACATCAGGCAGAATCTGTTTCTGGCATTTGTGTACAACGCGGTTGGGGTCCCCGTGGCGGCCGGTGTGCTCTATCCGGTGACCGGTACGTTGATCAGCCCCATCTGGGCGAGCGCAGCCATGACGTTCAGCTCCGTGTCGGTGATCGCCAATGCTCTGCGCTTACGTCGGGCTCACCTCTGACGGAAGGATGCCGAACGGCTCCCGACGACTGGGGCGTGATTGAGCTGGCCCGTTTGGCACTGGGACGCATCTCCTCCCGGTGCAAGGAGGCAGTCGAATGACTCGTGTGATTGCCTGCGCAGTATCGGCGTTCTTGGTGGCTTCGGCCGCTGCCGAGGCGCACGTCAGTGTCCGGCCGCGGGAATCGAAGGCCGGCGCAACTGAAAAGTACACCGTCCGCGTTCCCACCGAGGGCAAGGTCGCGACCACGTCGGTCGAAGTCGAAATTCCGCAAGGTGTGATGGTCAACTCGGTCGAACCGGCCGAGGGCGTCAGGTTCGAGGTGAAGCGCGAAGGCGGCCGATTTAGCTCGATTACGTGGACGGTGACGATCGACCCTGGCCAAAATCGCGAGCTCGCGTTTGTCGCGAAGAACCCGACGGACGCCACCGAGATCGTCTGGAAGGCGCATCAACGCTACGCCGACGGAACCAGCAGCGAATGGATCGGCGCCGTTGGGACGCGTCAGCCCGCAGCTGTGACCAGACTGACGGCGGCAGCGGCGGGAGCCCCCGAGAGCTCTGCGTCAATGCAGGCGGCTGGCGACGAGAGTGGGATCGCGGCGTGGCTGCAGTCCTTCGATCGCGCGTTCGTGGCGAAGGATCTCGACAGGCTCGCGTTGTTCTACCATCCGGACGTGACGATCTTCGAGGGCGGCGGCGTCAACAACGGGTGGGCCGACTACCGCGACCATCACATCGGGCCCGAGCTGAAAGGCTTCGAGAACCTGCAACCTGATGAACAGTCGCGCGAGTGATATCGATTACTACTATCGCTCACGCCTGCCTGGAGAGCCGGCCAGCGGCGTGTTCGACCTTCACACCCATCCGATCACACCGCGTTCCGCCCGTGTGAATCTGCAGATTGGCTTCTGAAGGCGACCGACGCGCGACCAGGACGGGCCATCATCGCTGGGGCGCGTCAGCCTTGAAATTCGTTTTCTCGTTGATGATCCTCGCGATGGCTTCAGGCGTCGTCTTCGCCGGGTCGTAGGTGATGTCGGCCGTCCCCTTCGGCTGACTGACTTTGGCCCGCTTGACGCCATCGATCTTTCTCACCGTCTTTTCAACGGTCGCGGCGCACGCGCCACAGACCATCCCCGACACTCGCAGCACGCAGGTCCGTCCGGCCTCCGGCTTGTCGGTCATCTGATTCGCCGCGGCGCCGGTCCCGAACATCCCGAGCACGCCCACGACGGCAAGTAGCTTGCGCATCATCATCGTCCTTTCATCGCGTCAAAACGCGCGGCTGATCCCGAACTGAAAGATCGCGGACGAGTCGAGTTGCGTGTTCGCTAGCGATCGGTAGATTGGCAGCTTGACTTCCGCCTGCACGTTGACGCCTTTGCCGACCTGCACCGCGGCGCCTGGCGTCAGATACAGCCAGTTGCCGCCACCGACCAAGACCGGCGTGCCCTCGAAGACGTCTTGTTGGCGGTGCAACCAGCCGAGCCGCGCAAAGCCGGTCACGCGATGCGTGCCAATCTCGCGCGCCACTCCGCCGTTGACTTCCGACGACGCGCCGGTTCGAAGACCGTCCCGGTTTTCGTAGAGCGGCGTTCGCGCCGCGAGGCTGCCAAAGACAGTTACTGGCGAGAACGCGCGGGTGACGCTCGCGCCGAATACCGGATCGAAGGTGCCCGTTCCTCGCTGGAGCCGTGAGGTCGGCACCAGGCTGCCGTCGTCCAGCTCCGGTCGGAACTTCGGCGGCTCTGTCTTGCCGGTGGGCAGCGATCCACCGAAATCGGCGATCACATACCACCGCCGGATAGGGCGAAGGCGGTACCACCCGACGACGGATGTGTCTCCAAGCCCGCTGAACGTTTCTTTGAAGTTGAACGTTCCCGTCGAACGTGGGATGACCGCCGTGCGGGTGACGTCGGGAATGCTCGCCGCGGCCTGGATGCCGAATTGCTCGGTGATTCGGAGATCGACGGTCACGAGCGGCACAAGGATCCGCGTCCGCTCTTGATGCGGATTGTCGGC
>JACOUA010000134.1 GCA_016178075.1 Acidobacteriota bacterium | reverse complement strand
GACGCGCGTGCTCGAGATCCATCCGACGATGGTGCTGGTGGAAGGCCCGCGAGGACGGGAGGCGCTCCCGGCCGACGCGGTCTACCTGCTGACCGGGTATCACCCGGATCGCGAGATGCTCGAACGGTGCGGCGTCGGCATGGATCCCGTGACGTGTGTCCCTCGCCACGATCCGGAGACGCTGGAAAGCGACGTGCCCAATCTCTTTCTGGCGGGTGGCGTGATCTCAGGCCGCGAGACGACACCCATCTTCATCGAGAACGGAAGGTTCCACGGCGAAAAGGTGATGGCGCTCATTAAAGAGCGGCTGAAGAATTGACGATTGCGGATTGGAGATTGCGGATTGATTGCTGACTGCAGATTCGGGATTGGTTGATTCATTGACGATCGCTGCGATTGCCGAATCGCCTTGTACGTTCAATCAGCAAGCTGCAATCTTCAATGAATCCTGTCAATCGAGCAATTCACAATCGACAATCAATCCGCAATCCTCAATCCGCAATCGTCAATTCTCAACTGGCCGTCTTCCACACCTGGTGGGCGGCCATCACCTTCATTTCGAGCAGCTCGACGAGCGAGCGGCAGCGCTCGAGCAAACCGTTGCGCTCGAGGAGCGCCTGCTTTTCGAGCGGCTCGAGCTGCAGATACTGCGCCAGCGCGTTCACCAGATCCTCGTCCGGCATGCTCGTCGGCAGGAGCTGCTCCGCGCCGCCGCGCTCGATGATGGGCGCGAGAAGCGCTTCGAGCCGGTGCCGTTCGGATCGCACGGCCTCACGCTCGATGTCCGGGTAGGTTTCCAGCAAGGGCTGGATGTGGGCCCGCCGATACGAGCGGTCGACTTCCTCCCCGGTGATCCGGAACTTCTCCAGCCCCCTCAGGATGATGTTGAACCGCCCATCGTCCTGCCGGTCGGCATGGGTGATGAGCCCGGCGCATCCGATCGGGTACACGGGCGGGCGCCCTTCGTAATCGCCCTCCCACCCCGGTCGCAGCAGCGCGATCCCGATCAGGCGGTCGCCCGCGAGCGCGTCGGCGACCATCTCGCGATAGCGCGGCTCGAAGATGTGGAGGGGCAGAAACACGTTGGGGAACAAGACCACGTTGGGGAGTGGAAAGACCGGGATTATGGGAGGAAGCATCGCTGTCAGTCTCTAGTCGATAGTCGACAGTCGTTAGTCGTCGTCATTAGTCGTCGGTCGGCGCGCTGCCACGAACCCCGAGGCCCGGGGCCAGGGGTCAGGGATCAGGGACCAAGGATTCGACTTCTGGTCCCTGACCCCCGCCCCCTGATCCCTAGTGTACCGTCCGTGTCTTTTTGTCCATGTAATCCATCAGCACGTACTGGCCGAGCGTGAACGGCGTCGTGAAATACGCCTTGCCGTGGCAGATCTCCGCGACCTTGCGGACAAAGGCGACGAGATCGTAGTCGCGGGCCAACATGAACGTGTTGACCATGATGCCGCTCTTCCGGCATGCGGCAACCTCCGCCAGCGTCTCGCTGACGATGAAGGGGTCGAGGCCGAAGGCGTTCTTGTAGATGCGACCGTCCGGCCTCGTGAGCGCGGAGGGCTTGCCGTCTGTGATCATGATGATCTGCCGCATGTCCTTGCGCTGGCGATCGAGGATGCGCCGCGCCAGCCGGAGCCCTTCACGCGTGTTCGTGTAGTACGGCCCCACGCGCACGCGCGCGAGGTCGCGCAAGGGGACTTCTTCGGCCGCGTCGTGAAAGAGGACGAGGCTGAGCGCGTCGCCGGGATACTGATGGCGAATCAGGTTCGCGAGCGCAAGCGCCACACGCTTGGCCGGTGTGAAGCGATCCTCGCCGTAGAGGATCATGCTGTGGCTGCAGTCGAGCATCAGAACGGTCGCGCACGAGCTCTGGTACTCGCCCTGCGCGACCATCAGGTCCTCATACTGAACGTCGATCGTTCCATCGTCAGCCGTCAGGCGGGCAGTGTCGTGGCCTGACCCGGTGCCCGAGATTCGGCGTACGGCGTTCAGAATCGTGCTGCTCGGGTCGAGGTTCAGCGTGTCGCCGAACTCGTACGGCTTCGGGGCGGAGGTCGCCTCGATGCCGGTGGCCAGATCGCGGGTGTCGTGCCGGCCGAAGCTGCTCTTGCCGATCGACCCCAGCAGATCACGGAGCGCGCGGTAGCCGAGGAAATCGAGGCCCTTTTCGGTGACCTCGAACTTTACGGGCCCATCATCCTGATTGCCATCGCCGCCTTGTCCCCTCAGCTCGCGCCGCCGCTCCTCGAGGAACTGGTCGATGACGTCCTGCGACAGGACGTCGCCGCGCAGGAGCGCGTCCAGGATGGCGTCGTGGAGCGCCTGAATCGATCGCTCCTCGCCGGAGTTGTAGCCGTAGGGATCGTTGAACCCGCTGAAGAGCAGCAGATCCGAGAGTCGCGACACGAGGTCCTCGAGGTCGAGGCCTTCGAGATCTTCGCCGGTGTATTTGGAATATCGATATCGCATCTTGTCTGAGCCGGGACTCGGGGGTCGGGATTTGGGATTCGAAAGTCACCAACCGATTGCCCGCGAATCCCGAACCCCGAATCCCGAGCCCCGATCCCTAGTTGTAATACTTCTTCTTCGCCCCCGGCCCCTGGATCGGCACGCTCTCGTCCATGACCACGGCCGCTTCGGGGCGCGGGCTGCGGCGCGGTGGCTCGGCCCCGTGGTAGCCGCGATCCTCGCTGCGGCTGATCTTCTTCATCGCGTAGAGCCCTTCCAACACGAAGTCGATCGCCGAGGCGAGGAGCGGGGGGCTGGGCTTCGGTTTCTTCAGCAGCCGCCCGGCCAGCTCGACGAGCCCCTGCACCTGGCGCGCGCGGGTGATGACGTCGGCCGCCGGCGACGTGTCGCTCACCTGCAGCGTGCCGCCGATGTCGAACCAGTCGATCACCTGTCGCGCGTCGACGCCTTCGAGGGTGCCGGAGAAGACGTTGGCGACGGCGCTTCGGATCAGCTCGCGCGCGACGTTGTCCGCGCCGCGCAGCTCGCCTTCGTATTCGAGCTCGAACTTGCCGGTGATCGACGGCAGCGCCGCATAGATGTCGGTGATGCGCGGAACGGCGAGGCTCTCGCCGGAGAGAATCGCCCGCCGCTCGGCGTTCGAGACCGCGTTCTCGAGACACGTGATCGGCAGGCGCTGGCTGACGCCGGATCGTTTGTCGATCTTCTTTTCCTGACGGGCCTGAAACGCCACCTCCTCGACGACCTCCCGCACGTACACCGGGATCTCGAGCTCGTGCTCGCCGGCCCGCTCGAGCCACGCTTCCTGCTTCGTGATGGCGAGGCCGTGCTGGCGTGCCGTCGGATAGTGGGTGCGAATCTCGGATCCGATGCGATCCTTGAGCGGCGTGATGATCTTGCCGCGGGCCGTGTAGTCCTCGGGGTTGGCGGTGAAGACCATCATGACGTCGAGCGGCAGCCGGACCGGATAGCCTTTGATCTGGACGTCGCCTTCCTGAAGGATGTTGAAGAGGCCGACCTGGATCTTGCCGGCCAGGTCCGGCAGCTCGTTGATGGCGAAGACGCCGCGATTCGCCCTCGGCAGCAGTCCGTAGTGCACCGTCAGCTCGTCGGAGAGCTGCAGCCCGCCGCGGGCGGCCTTGATCGGATCGATGTCGCCGATGATGTCCGCGATGGTGACGTCGGGCGTGGCGAGCTTCTCGACGTACCGCGCGGCGCGCGGCAGCCAGGCCACCGGCAGCGCGTCGCCCTCGCGCGCCAGCCGCGCGCGGCAGGCGCCGCAGATGGGGTGCAGCGGATGATCGTTGATCTCGCATCCCGGCACGACCGGGACCTGCGGGTCCAGCAGGTCGACCAGGGCGCGAAGGATGCGGCTCTTGGCCTGCCCGCGCAACCCGAGAAGGATGAAGTTGTGCCGCGAGAGAATCGCATTCACGAGCTGCGGCACGACGGTGTCGTCGTAGCCGATGATGCCCGGGAAAAGGGCCTCGCCGGCGCGAAGCTTGCCGATCAGGTTGCGTCGAACTTCGTCCTTCACGCTGTGGCGTGCGCCCGAGCCGTGGCGTCGCAATTCACCAGCGGTCCGGGGGAGCCCTGATGTCACCATGCCCTCGATTGTAAACTAGATAAGATAGTTATCAGGTATCAGTTATCAGGTCTCAGTTTTTGGTGGTCAGTTGAGTCACCGCAGAACCGAGAACTGACCACGGATAACTGAAAACTGATGACTGAGAACTGAAAACTTTCCGGTGAGCTGCCCACGACTGCATCCGTTTCGGGCCGGCGGCCGTCCGCTGGTCTTCGCGCACCGCGGCGGGAGCGCCGTCGGACCCGAGAACACGATTCCAGCCTTCGATCAGGCGATCGCGCTCGGCGTCGACGGCCTCGAGCTGGACGTCCGCCTCTCGCGCGACGGCATCGTCGTGGTCCACCACGACGCCCGGCTCGAACGAACGACGAACGCGTCGGGACCGGTAAGTGATTGGACCGCCGGCGAGCTGGCCCGCGTGGATGCCGCGGGCCGGTTCGGGAGCGCGGGCGGCCATCCCGGACGGGGCCTCACCGCCGGCGTGCCGACGCTGGCCGAGGCCCTGCGGCGCTACCGCGACTGCTGGATGATTGTCGAGATGAAGGACAACGAACCCGAGCTGGCCCGCGCGACCGTCAATGAGGTGCGGCAGGCGAACGCGTCCGAGCGTGTCTGCCTGGGCGGATTCGGTCTGCGGGTCGTGGCCGAGGCGAGAAGGCACGGACCGGAGATCGCGACGAGCGCCGCGAAAGAGGAAGTGCGGTGGGCGCTGTACCGCTCGTGGGTCGCCTGGCCGGCGGCCGCGCCCGCGTATGCCGGGTTCCAGGTACCGGAATGCTTCGGCAAGACGCGGGTCGTGTCGGAGCGGTTCATCCGGATCGCGCATCGCCGCGACCTGTTCGTGCAGACCTGGACGATCGATCGGCCCGAGGACATGCACCGACTCCTCGGATGGGGCGTGGATGGGTAAGGTGGCATCCTGGACGCCGATGCATCCCGCCGGGCTGCGTTGCTCATCGCTTACATACACCCGGTATGCGCGCTCTTCGCGCCTTGCCGGGCGGGCGCCTCGACGCCCATGATGCCACCTTTATTCCTTTCCGGGGCCTAAGCGGATCGGTGTGACGAACCAGCGCAGCGAGCGCGAGCGAGGGGTGGCAGGCGGCGGGGCCAACGGGGATCCAGGGGTCCCCGGATCAAGCAATGAGCCGCCGCGGAGCCCAGTCGCATCACCCGGGCTGGGCGGAGCGGCCACGCCGCCGCAAAGCAAATAATGACCGAACCGCAGCCCCCGACGATTCGCGATGTCTACGAGGCGCGACGGCGCATCTCACGGGTTCTGCGTTCAACGCCGCTCGTGCGGCACCCGCTGCTCGCGGAGGCAACGGGCCTTGATATCTACGTCAAGCACGAGAATCACAACCCGACGGGCGCCTTCAAGGTGCGAGGCGGCCTGAACCTGATCGGATCGCTCGGCGACGACGACCGCCGGCGCGGTGTGATCACGGCGACCACGGGGAACCACGGGCAGTCGGTGGCCCTGGCGTGCGCGCGCGAGGGAGTCGCCTGCACGATCGTCGTCCCGCTCGGCAACAATCCCGAGAAGAACGCCGCCATGCGCGCCTACGGCGCGACGCTCGTCGAGCACGGCCGCGACTTCGACGAGGCGCGCGCGCTGGTCGAGCACCTGTCGGTCGAGCGCGGGCTGCGCTACGTCCACTCGGCGAACGAGCCGCTGCTCATCGCGGGGGTGGCGACCTACGCGCTCGAAGTGTTCGAGGAGCTTCCCGACGCGGACGTCGTGTTCGTCCCGATCGGCGGCGGAAGCGGGGCGTGCGGGCTCGCGACGGTGCGGAGCGGCCTCGGGCTGAAAGCCAGGATCATCGGCGTGCAGGCGGCGCGCGCCGACGCATTCGCGCGGTCCTGGCGGGGCCCCGAACGGATCGTCGGCGAACACGCCGATACATTTGCCGAAGGCATGGCGACGCGCGTCACGTTCGATCTGACGTTCGGTCTCCTTCAGCGGGAGCTGGACGATATCGTCGTGCTTGACGAAAGCGAGATTGCCGACGGCGTCCGCCTGGCGCTGCGGACGACGCACAACCTCGCGGAGGGCGCGGGCGCGGCGCCGCTGGCGGCGGCGCTGAAACGTCGTGACGCGCTTGCGGGCCAGAAGGTTGTGTGCATCATGAGCGGAGGGAACATCGACGCGTCGACCCTCAAGCGTGTGCTGAACGGGGAGATTCGGTAGAATTGTGTGACCAGCGCTACTTCGACCATCATGCGTAACCTCGCACCGAGAGAATCCTCCGAGCTCGAAGCCCTCGAAACGCGCGAATGGCTGGAGTCGCTCGATTACGTGCTCCACGCGAGCGGGCCGGCGCGCGTCGGTCGTTTGTTGAAGGAGCTGAGCAGCCACGCGCGTCAGAAAGGGGTTCAACTGCCCTTTACGGCGAACACGCCGTACATCAATACGATCGCGCCCGAAGACGAGGTGCCGCTGCCCGGGAGCGTCGAGATTCAGCGCCGCATCAAGAGCCTCGTGCGGTGGAACGCGCTGGCCATGGTCGTCCGGGCCAACCGGGTCGAGGAAGGGATCGGCGGGCACATCTCGACCTACGCCTCGGCGGCGGCGCTCTACGAGGTCGGCTTCAACCACTTCTTCCGCGCGCGCAACGAGGACCACGACGGCGACGTCATCTATTTCCAGGGGCACGCCTCGCCTGGAATTTACGCGCGGGCGTTCCTCGAAGGGCGCCTCAGCGCGGACCAGCTCGCGAACTTCAGGCGCGAGCTCATGCCGGGCGGCGGCCTGTCCTCGTATCCGCATCCCTGGCTGATGCCGGACTTCTGGGAATTCCCGACGGTCTCGATGGGACTCAGCCCGCTCATGGCGATCTACCAGGCGCGGTTCACCCGCTATCTGGAAGATCGCGGCCTCAAGAAGAAATCGGATGCGAAGGTCTGGGCATTTCTCGGCGACGGAGAAACCGATGAACCCGAGGCGCTCGGCGCCATCACGCTGGCCTCGCGTGAGAAGCTCGACAACCTGATCTTCGTCATCAATTGCAACCTCCAACGGCTCGATGGGCCTGTCAGGGGGAATGGACAAATCATCCAGGAGCTCGAGGCGGCGTTCCGCGGCGCCGGCTGGAACGTCATCAAGACGATCTGGGGACGCGAATGGGACCCGCTGCTGGCCAACGATCGCGACGGCCTGCTCGTCAAGCGCATGGGCGAAGTCGTCGACGGGCAGTATCAGAAGTACGCCGTGGAAACCGGCGCGTACGTTCGCGAGCATTTCTGGGGCGTCGATCCGCGGCTGATCGAGATGGTCAAGCACCTCTCCGACGATCAGCTCAAGAAACTGTCGCTCGGCGGCCACGATCCGCAGAAGGTCTACAACGCCTACCGCGCTGCGATCCAGCACAAGGGCGCGCCGACCGTCATCCTGGCCCGGACGATCAAAGGGTACGGGCTGGGCGAGAGCGGCGAAGGCAAGAACATCACGCACCAGCAGAAGAAGATGAACGAAGACGAGCTGCGTCGGTTCCGCTCGCGTTTTGGGATTCCGGTCGCCGACGCCGATATTGCGCAGGCCCCGTTCTACAAGCCGGCCGACGACAGCCCGGAGATCCAGTACCTGCGCGAGCGGCGCAGGGCCCTGGGCGGGTATCTGCCGCAGCGATCGGTCACCGTGGGCCCGATCAAGGTCGGTGGCCTCGAGTCACTCTTCGAGGAGTTCTACGAGGGCACCGACGGTCGCAGCGCCTCGACCACGATGGTCTTCGTCCGGATGTTGTCCAAGCTCCTGCGCGACAAGGAAATCGGCGACCTGATCGTCCCGATCGTGCCAGACGAGGCGCGGACGTTCGGGATGGAGGCGCTCTTCCGCCAGGTGGGAATCTACTCGCATGTCGGGCAGCTCTACGAGCCGGTCGACATGTCCACCCTCCTGTATTACAAGGAGGCCTCGGACGGGCAGATTCTGGAAGAAGGGATGACGGAAGCCGGTTCGATGAGCTCGTTCATCGCGGCCGGCACCGCTTACGCGCTGCACGGGATCAACACGATCCCCTTCTTCATCTTCTACTCGATGTTCGGCTTTCAGCGGATCGGCGACCTGATCTGGGCGGCCGCCGATGCGCGGACGCGCGGGTTCCTGATCGGAGGCACCTCAGGCCGCACGACGCTCGCCGGGGAAGGGTTGCAGCACCAGGACGGGAACTCGCACGTGCTGGCGTATCCCGTGCCAAATCTGAAGGCGTAGGATCCCGCCTTTGCGTACGAACTGGCGGTCGTCATCCAGGACGGCATCCGGCGGATGTACGTCGATCAGGAGAGCATCTTCTATTACCTGACGGTCATGAACGAGCAGTACCCGATGCCGCATATGCCGGCGGGCGCTCGTGAGGGCATTCTGAAGGGGCTGTACAAGTTCAAGCCCAGCCCCGACACGGGGTCGCGGCTTCGCGCGCAGCTTTTCGGGAGCGGCGCGATCCTGCCACAGGTACTCAAGGCACAGGAGCTGCTCGAGAAATACGGCGTAGCAGCCGACGTCTGGAGCGTCCCGAGCTACAGCGAGCTCTCTCGCGAGGCGCAGGCGGTGGAGCGCTGGAACCTCCTACATCCTGGGGAAAAGCCGCGTGTGCCGTATGTGGCGCGCTGCCTGGAGGGAGCGACCGGGGCCTTCGTGGCGGCGAGCGACTATCTGAAGGCGCTTCCGGCGTCGATCGCCACGTGGGTTCCGGGCCGGCTCGTCACGCTCGGCACCGACGGTTTCGGTCGCAGCGACAGCCGTAAAGGTCTGCGCGACTTCTTCGAGGTCGACGCGCGCTTCGTCACCGTGGCGGCGCTGTCGTCGCTCGCGCGCGAGGGCCAGCTCCCGAAGGACGTGGTGCAGAAGACCATCAAAGAACTGGGGATCAATCCGGAGAAGGCGAATCCGGCAACTTCGTAGCGCTCAGCTTTCAGCTGTCAGCTATCAGCTGAATGCTAGGCGATGCTTTCTTCGGGCGGTTCGGCGCGAAGCGACGCACGGTCGGCTGAGAGCTGATAGCTGAGAGCTGATAGCTTCCTATGGAATTCAAACTCCCCGAGCTCGGCGAGAACGTCACGGCCGGCGACGTGCTCCGCGTGCTGGTCGCGCCCGGCGATCAGGTGAAGCGCGACCAGCCGGTGCTCGAGCTCGAGACCGACAAGGCGACGATCGGAGTTCCGTCTTCGGTGGCCGGCGTGGTTCAGGAAGTGAAGGTCAAGGCCGGCGACAAGGTCACGGTCGGCCAGACGATTCTGATCGCGGACGATTCGGGAAGCACGAAGGCCACTCCTGCTCCGGCGGCGCAGAAGCCTGCCGAACAGAGACCGGCCGCGCGGCCAGGGC
>JACOUA010000133.1 GCA_016178075.1 Acidobacteriota bacterium | reverse complement strand
AGCAGTCTGCGCCTCGACGCGGCGTGGCAAGCCCGACCGCCTTCGCCAAGGCTACGGCGGTTCAGAAGGGCGTCGCGCGAAGCGCGTGAGCGCGCGGGGGTGGGGGCCCCGCGCGCCCTAAGGAGGTGGCGATGGGTATGCCCGCTGCGGTTGGGCCCTTGTCCGTGCTGTTGGCGACTCTGGTGAGTCAGGCCCCGATGGTGGCACAGTTGCCGCGGACCCCGATCGACTTGTCCAAGCTGGGGCCGCAAGTTGGCGAGCGCGTCCCTGATTTCACATTGACGGATCAGAATGGCAAGACCTGGACACTCCAGTCCGTCATGGGTCCCAAAGGGGCCATGCTCGTGTTTTATCGTTCCGCGGATTGGTGACCGTACTGTAAAACGCAGCTCGTGGAGCTGCAGGGTCGCGTCGAAGACCTCCGAAAAGCAGGCCTGGGATTGGCGGCGATCAGTTACGACCCTCCCGAGATTCTCGTCGCGTTCAGTCAGCGGCGTGGGATCACGTTCCCGCTGCTGTCAGATGCGGGCTCTGCGACGATCAAGGCATATGGCATCCTCAACACGGTGGCGGGCGAAGCGATCGGTGTCGATCGAGATGAGCCGGTGGTGGCGGCTGACGTCAAAAAGTACGTCTCGGTCACGGCGTCTCGGAACACGGCGGTCATCACGAACGGGACGCCGTTTCCCGGCACTTTTGTCGTGGACCGGGCGGGGCGGGTCACATCGCGACACTTCGAGGAGTTCTACCGGGAGCGCAGCACGGTCGCGAACATCATGCTCCGGCTTGGCGGCCGCGTCGACACCGTGGCGGCCACCAAGATTTCCACGGACCACCTCGAGATCACGACCTACGCCGGCGACGCCACAGTCGCGCCCGGCGAACGGACGGCTCTTGTGATTGAGGTGAGGCCTCGGCCACGGATCCATGTGTACGCGCCGGACGCGTCCGGGTACCGGTCGGTCACGCTGACGATGGTGCCCGAGCCGTTGGTGCGGGTGCTGCCGATCCAGTTTCCGCGGTCAGAGATTTATTTCTTCAAGCCGCTCAACGAGCGTGTGCCCGTGTATCAGAAGCCGTTCACGTTGCTCCAGGAGCTGGTCCTCGAGGTAACCCCACAGGCCGAAGCGGCGTTTCGATCCAGGAAGGGGCTCACGATCGGCGGGACACTCGAGTACCAGGCCTGCGACGACAAGATCTGCTTCAACCCTGTCGCTGTGCCGCTGTCGTGGACGCTCAGCGTCACCCCGAACATCACTGAGCGGCTGAACCGGTCACAGTGACGCTTCGACAGGACACGCGGTGTTTAGAGACCTTTGAGTCGGCGCCGCTTTCCCCTTTGGCAGCGGAATCAGCATCGACGTCTCGCGGCAGTACTGCTCGTAAATCCCGCTGTATCTTGAAGCATGTCTCACTTGGTTGAGTTGTTCTACAGCCAGCATTGCCCGGGCTGTCCGGAGGCGCGAGCACTCGTCCAACGATTTGTCGCCGAGCGGCCTGACATCGTTCTCATGGAGCACAACGTCGATGATGACGCGCAGTTGGCGAAGAGCTATCACCTCATCGCCACACCGGCCCTCGTCATTGACCGTTGGAAGGTGATGTACGGCGTGCCACGAGCCGACGCGCTGGCGGCGCGGATCGACGCGAGCGGGCACGTGCCGACCTGAGCGTTCCCGCACACGACCCGGCGTATACTCGGGTTCGTGGCCGCGCATTCCAAGCTCTGGTATCTGCAGCAGTTCCGGCTGCTGGACGCCATGACCGACCCGCAGAAGCGCGTGGTCGAGAAGATGACGCGCATGCTCGAGGTCAAACGTGGGCAGCGCATCTACATGCCGGGCGATCCGAGCGATCAGATCTTTCTGCTGAAGGTTGGAGTCGTGAGGGTTTCCACCATCGGGTCCGACCAACAGGAAACGATTCTGGCGTTTCTATACCCCGGCGACATCTTCGGCGAGCTGGCGATCGTCGACGATGCGCCGCGCGACCATCTCGCGACCGCGCACGAGAACGTGGTGCTGTGTACGCTGAGCCGGGATCTCCTGTTGAAGGTGGCTCAGGAAACGCCCGCGCTTGGTTACCAGATCACGAAAATCATGGGCCTCCGGATTCGGCGGTTTCGGACACGGGTCGAGGAGCTCCTGTGCAAGAGCGCTCACTCGCGAATCGCGCACACACTCCTGGACCTGGCGGGCGACTACGGGATTCCGGACGAGCAGGGCATTCTGATTCCGCTGCGTCTCAATCAGGCGGATCTCGGCAATCTCGTCGGCCTGGCGCGCGAGACCGTGAACATCGTGCTCCAGGATCTCCGGCAGCGCGGCCTCGTGGATGCGGGGCGGCGAAACATCCGCATCATCGATCCCGCTCGCCTCCGGACCGTCTTGTAGCCGCTGAAGCGGGGTGATGCCAGGGAGCCAAGACCGGCCGGCGCAGTACACACGCTGCCTGATCGTAGCGGCGCCGCTCCTTCGACTCTCCCGAACATTGATTCGAAAAAGGGGTTGACTCTGGAGTCGACTCCAGATTGCACAATGCTCGTAGGAGGAGACAGCCTTGTCACAGCGAATCGGACCGATCGCGACCGCGACCGGCCTGACACGGGATACGATTCGGTACTACGAGCGCCTCGGCCTCGTGTGCAAGCCAGCTCGAACCGACGGGGGCTTCCGCCTATATCCGCCCGACACCGTCACCCGCCTTCGATTCATCAAACAGGCCCAGAAGCTCGGCCTCGCGCTGAAGGAGATTCGCGATCTGCTCGGGCCGGCGAATGGCCGCCGGCGTGACCAGTGCCAGCGAGTGCGCGGCGTGCTGGCGAAGCACTTGTCGGACGTCGAGGCGCGCATGCGAGAGCTCGAGGCCTTCCGACAGACGCTGCAGGCGGCGGTGAAGCAGTGCGATCGTGCCTTGAGGCGTGGGGAAACGATCTCCTGTCCGGTGGTCGACCACCTCGGGAGTGAAAACGAATGAGAATGGGGATTGGAGAGGAGGACACGCTGATGCGGTACTGGATCATCGTCGCGGTGATATTGGCGTTTACGATGACCGGCCACTCGATCGCGCAGACGAAGGAAGGACAGCAGGCCGTTTGCAAGCTGAAGGTGACCGGGATGACGTGCGGCGGCTGTGAAGGCGCTGTGAAGCTCGCAGCCAAGCGCGTCGATGGGGTGAGGTCGGTGACGGTCTCCTACAAGATGGGCACCGCGGATGTCACCTACGACGCCGCGAAGACGTCGCCCGAGGCTATCGCCAAAGCGGTAACGGCCAACTCAGGGTTCAAGGCGGAAGTTGCCAAGAAATAGATCCGTGTTCTCCGCTCATTGTTCAGTCGGCTGGTGACACAGCTGGCGCGCCCGACAGGATTCGAACCTGTGGCCTACGGCTCCGGAGGCCGCGGAAAGGAGCCAGCCGGGGGCAGCGAGGGACTGCTGCTCCCGTTTTTATTACGGTTTTTGCACACCCGAGACAACCCCAACCTACCCCGAGCCGCTACCGATTGTCAGTCATTTGTCAGTCGTCTAGGTATAACCAAGGGCTCTGCCCTTGAAATCCCGAAGAGAGCCTGATTGGTACCTGAACATCGGTGCCCGGATTTCAAGGGCAGAGCTCTTGGTTATGAAACTGGGGGTGGTCCGAACGTTCGCGTCTGAGTCGGGAGGCCGATGATCGAAGGAGGTGGTTTCCACCAGTCGTCTGACGCATGATCTTGTTGCTGACGCAAGACTCAACGGAGACGACCGATGGAAACCTTTGGCAAGCTGTTTGGCAACCTGCTTCTGTTTGTATACCACTGTTTTGACCGGATTGTCGTCCAAGGATATCTGCCGTTGCTGACGCGACCCGAGCACATCGTCCATTTCTTCCGCGACGTACACCACGTCTACCCGATCACCAAAGACGCGTTGGCCAAACGCACGCAGGCGTACCAGCAGTGGGTCGAGGCGTTTGCGCGCAACCACCGCATCGCGATCGAATGGGCCGAAGAGAAAGCCCTCAAAGCGAAAGGCCTCAAGCGCGAAGACGACGTCCGACCGTACGACACCAGCATGGAGCGGCGCAAGCGATT
>JACOUA010000132.1 GCA_016178075.1 Acidobacteriota bacterium | reverse complement strand
GCTGTCGTCAACGGCCCGAACGCGGATGTGGATCGTTGTTGCCTCCGGCGGGACGTTCGCCTCGTATGTCCACTGTTCTCTGCCAGTCGCGGGGTGCCATTGCCGTCCCTCGTCGAGAGAGATCTCCACGCCACCCACAACGCCCCCACCAGTGTCGGACGCCGTGCCGACAATTCTCAGAGTACCGGCCGGAACGCGTGTGCCGTCAGCCGGCGCACCGATCCGCGACACGGGCGCCGACTGGTCTTGCGTCATCGCCGCCGACACCAGGCCCGGCTGCAGCGTCGCGGGCTGCGCGCTCATCTCGGCGAGCACATTCACCGTCGCCTGCTGAATCGCGCGCACCGGTCCCTTCAAATCGAGGCCCACCCGTATGGAGTTCGCGTTCGTGCGCTCGGGCGGAACCCCTGTTTCGGTGTCGTGATGCGGATCGAGACCCCACGCCCACTGGACCGTACCGGCGCAAAAGACCAGCGCGCCGCTCCTCGCGCGGTAAAGCGTCAGGTGGTGCGTGGCCGTGCCCGAGTCGTAGACAGTACCGTAGTCCTGGATGTACTGCACGTTGTCGACCGTGGTCTCGGAGAGCCGGATGATCCCAGCCGGACGGAACCCGTTGTCGAGATCCTCGTTCCACTCGTGTCCGAGGATCCCGTCGCCGAGCACCGCCTTCTCACCCGGCTTCAGTCGGGCCACCTCGGTGTTCCGCCAGAAACGGAGCTTCGCGTACGCAGCCGGCACGACGAGTGGATCGTTCCGCCACGCGTTGACCGTGAAGATGTTGCCGAGAAGGGCGTTTTCAGGCTGCGGCCCTTCGGGGTTGAACGGCCGCGCATCGCGCCACGTGCCTGTCCAGACGTCGGGGAGTGGATCGATCTTCTTGTTGTCGTGGGTTTCCTTGTACGTGACGAGCGTGCGGTACGACGTGCGCGACGGGTCGGTGCTCGGCTCCCACCGAATCTTCCAGAAGACGTTGTTGCCGCTGAAGAACGCCAGATGGACGCCGGCATCGCGGGCCGCTTCGACGTGCCGCCGCTGGCCCGCCGACCAGTACTCATCATGGCCGACCGAAAGGAAGACCCTGTGGTTCCGGATGAGCTGCCCTCGCCGGTCGGCGTCGAGGCCCGTGAAGTAGGTGACGTCGTACCCATTCGCCTCGAGCCAACGGACCATCGGATACTCGGCGTTGAACACGAGGTTGACCGCGCGGTAGTCGCGCGTCTCGAACGGTCGGTTGAGACTCACTTTAAAGGCCCGGCGCACCGGCCTCGCTGGATCAAACGTGCCGTACGTGCTCGTCAGGCCCCAGCGGTTGTACGCCTGCCATGTTGTGTCGGAGGTCTGAAACAGCAAGGCCGATCGACTGGCGTCGTCGCGGACGATGAAATAGATGTGGCTGGCGCGGGGCTCTTTCAACGCATTTCTGAGCCGGCCGAGCCCCAGCGCCCCGTAGGCATGCGGGCCGGCCTGCGGTCGTTCGGCGGGTCCGAGTCGGCTGTTGTCGGCGCGCCATGTACCCGGCTCCGAGTCTTCCCGTACGAGGCGGGCAACGTAGATTCCTGACACGGCATCACGGGGGACCGACCACGATGCCGACACCTGCCAAGTGCCGCAGTCGAAGAGGTAGGTCTCCTCGTCCGTCAAGCACTCGGGCTGTGTCTGCGGTAGTGGGACGGATGGCCTGATGGTTGCGATACGGCGCGCGCCCATGCCGGTGTAGTACCCAAGTCGATAGATGTCGATGCGATAGGCAGACGAGTCGGTCTTGACCTTGAAGGCGATCGCTTCGCCGAGGTTCACGCTGATGTCGGTGGCGAACCCCTGGATCTTCGGATCGCCCGAGCCGTTCACGTCCCATTCGGTGGAAGGGCTCCCGGCCTTGCAGTTCTCGGCGACGATCTTGTTGGCCGGCGTATCACAGGGGCCGCGCACCGGTCGCGCGGCGGAATCCTGGGCGGGCGGCACGTAGGGCGCGATGGCCCACAGGCTCGTAGCTACATGCGACAAGATTCTCCAGGCGGGCGACATCGAATGGTCCAGGATGTCGGACAGGCTAAGCCCCGAACGACGGGGCGTCAAGCCGCGAGACAAGTCGCCGTGGCCGGCGTCGCAGGCGTGTGAGGCGCTCTTGTAGCTCCTGGTCGGCGTCCGCGAGCTTCCCGGCGTACGCCAGCACTTCTGTCCGGGCGTAGTATCGTGGGTTGATTTCGTAAAGTCGCGTTCGTCCAAGCCTGCGGCCCGTCACGAGGCCATCAAGCTCGAGACTCCGGAGGGTCTTCCGCGCCGGAAGGCGGCGCAGCGAGCGCTGCGGCCACCCCTGAGGATAGCTGTCCTGCAGGAGTTGGAGAGCCATCAGGACGCGGGTCTTGGGGCAAGACCGCCGAAACGGGCTGGGAGGCCTCTTGGGCACCATTAGCATTTGTATAAACACTAAAAGTGCTCATCTGCAACCGCTGGCCTGACGGCGGCAATCGCCAGATCGCGCAACTCAGTCCAGGGTCGGACCATGCACAGATGCGGCCGGAAGGCCGTCGAGCCGCGTCTCCGAGTCGGAAAAACAGCGTGGCACGGCCAAGCTCCATCCCAAGCTGTGGCAGGCGCAAAGCGATGCGCTCGGATCCAGCTTCACGTCTCGGCCGAGGGGCGCCTTCTAGTGCGCGCCCAAGACTTGTGCGGCCTTCTTGACGTCGCGTGCCGCGACCCAACAGAGCGCCCCGTAGCGGCCGTCCGCGCAAATGGCATCGATGGCAGTGACGTTGATCTTGGCGTCACCCAGTGTGCCGACGATATCCGCGATCGCGCCGACGCGATCGTCGCCCTGGATCAAAAACCCCCGCTTCGGACCGACCAGCTTCCATTTGTTGGCTTTGGCCACGCTCTTGAACGCTGCCGGGTCGGCCGGCACGAAATCCATTTGCGCGCGCCGGCCTTCCGGGAATCCCGAGAACGCGAGCAGATTCACGCCCGCGTCTTTCAGCGCGCGCAGCGCTTTCGCGGCTTCACCGGCTCTGTGCGGCACGTGCACGTAAAAGTAGTCGACCTGGCGAATCGTGTCTGCCATGACATGCCTCCTCGCGAATGTCACACTCACTACCTTACACCGTTCGACGAACACGCTGATGCCGACCAGGCCGTCGCGACCCGCGCGCGGCGAAGAAGGGCGAGAATCTTCACGCCCCGCCTGTCGGCGCACGAATCGCCCCTCCGGCCTGCGTTGCAGGACCCGCGCCCACTAAGGCCGAAAGCCCCCTGGGCTTCCCGAAGTTGCGCTAGAATTCAGCCGCTCAACCATTTCACCACACTCGCGCGGAAGATTCTCGAGAAAGCGAAGTGAGCTGGCGAGGCCGGTGTCCGGGCGATCGCGGAGATGACTGACACGAGGGACCGCGAGGTGATTCGCGAGGACGTTCTCCAGAGCTTCCCCGATCTGTTCGGGACCAAGACGATCAACAGCCGACAGATCAATGTCGAAGAGGCAATTTCCACGCTCACCCGGGAGTTGCGTCCCGACATCACGGCCGCCCTCACGGCACGACGGGTGCTCCTCCAATCTCACGCGCCCGTTCGCGAAAAATATGCCTGGCCGAAATGGGACGACACATTCGAGGATCCCGTAACGGGGCAGTTCTGGACTTTCCGCCAGATCGTCCAGGGGTTGATTGATAACTTCCTCGGCCGGGACAGCGCCTGGCGCTGGCGCCTCAACGATGAGATCCCGATCCCGGCGGATGCACACCCCTTACGGAATCCCGGTCTCGAGCTGACCGGGCCATGGCATCCGCTCGACATGGCGTTCAATGCGTTGAATAGCGCGGCGCCCATGAACATGCCCGATTTCGAAGATGCCTCGCCGGCGCATTTTCAGCCTGACGGAACGCTCAAGAAGGAGCCGGTCGGGGTTTTTGCCGCCCTGCAGAACGCCAAAGATATTTTCGAGGGGACGTGGATGGATCGTCCCTATGAGGTCGTCAAGAAAGGTCAACCGCGATCGTACCGGATCAGCAGACCTCCCGCGCACTGGCCGACCCGGTTCGTTCGCCCCCCGGGGATTCATGTGCAGTTCGATCACATCACCGTTGCCGGTGAACCGGTTCCGGGCGTGATCGCGGTTGCCGTTCTCTGGGCACTCAACAACTACACGCCTCTGGCGCGCGCCGGCACGGGCGTCTACTACTACATTCCAAAGCTTCAGACCCCTCAGGAAGCGGTCGTTATCGAGAAGCTCCTGGCACGGCTCGAGGGCTTGATTGGTGTCCGGCCCGGCACCTTCAAGATCAAAGTGCTCTACGAGGAGGGAACGGCCGGGCGGTTTCTTCCCGCCATCGCCTGGGCCTTGCGGCGCAGGCTTCTTGGAACGAACGTCGGGCGCTGGGATTACTTGGGCAGCCTGATTGAGATGTGGAAGGATGACCCCCAGGGCCTCTATCCGGATCCACAGTCGATCGGCATGGCCTCGCCGACCATGATTGCGTACCAGCGGTACAACGCGCTGATGATGCTCATGGCCGGCATGAAGGCTGGCGAGTTCAGCCAGAGCGCACCCATTGGCGGGATGGCCGCGGTCATGATCTATCCAGCCACCGATCCCTATGGCCGCTCAAGATACAACCCGCTGGCGCTGCGCGCCATGGTCAGCGACAAGCTGCGAGAGCGCCTTCTCGGACTGATCTTCGTGCCCGAGGGTTCGCTGGCGACCAATCAACGGCCCGCCCTCGAAGACATCCTGGCAAGCCGGGTCAAGGGACAACTCTATGACGCCTATCGGCAAAGCTGGGTCGCCAGTCCGGAGCCGGCCTACGTCGCCGGCGGCAACGCACCGTTGCAGGCGCCTCTCGCAGGGCTCCAAGCGATGCTCGATGCGCCGCAGCAAACCGTGGACGTGAACGGCAAACCCGTGCCGACCGTAGGCAGCGGCGTCGTTGAAGCGGAGCGGCGGCTCCTGCAAGCTTGCGGCGTGTTGAACTCGGAGGGCCGG
>JACOUA010000131.1 GCA_016178075.1 Acidobacteriota bacterium | reverse complement strand
TCAGCCAGACGTCTCAGGTTTTCGATGAGCGCCAGCTTCAGCATGCTGGGCCAGGCCCAGAGCTCACCAATCGTCAACGGGGCAACGCGTTGGTAACTGTTGACGAACACGGTGAGCTGCTGACGGTCAATCCGACTGTCGCTGTGACGCACCAGCTCGACGGCCATCGCGTAGATACGCGCGTGACCTGCTTGCTCACGCGATGCGAGCGTGGGGAGTTCTCGGTAGTACGTGCCGGGAAGATGCTGGTGGATATCTCTGATTTCTGACGTCACCAGGTGGAAGTTATCGAGCAGCCATTCCGCTGCGGACGTGACAAACTGCCCGGTTCGCACATCGTCAGCCAGGGTTCGATAGGCTTCATGCAGCACGCGGGCGTTCTCGTCAAACCGGAGAAAGATGTTGCGTGCACGGCGTCGCGGGCTCGGGTCCACCGTGAAGCTCGCGGCGAGCGCCAACGCACGTTCTTCTAATCGCTCGATGCTGAGCAGCTCGTCGCGAAACGGTTTGTCCGGCGACCGCGCCTTGGCGTGCCACAAGCGACTGAGGAGTCTGTTCATCGGCGCAAGAGGGCGTACACGATCGCCGCGGCGGAGCGGTCGCCTGTGTCGACCGGAGATTCAGCGATCGATTCGTTGCGGGCCACATGAACCCTGGGAGATGGGCTTTGGTGAAGGTGTGGCCAGCGCGGCCGCAGGTCTCGGGAAAGCGAGAGCGCTAGTATACCTCGCAATTGGACAAGGCTTTCATCGGTCACGCGTGCGCGTGGCCGATGGTGTATAGTGGATCCTGTCATCCAGAACTGAGCCCGCCAGCGTTCGAGTAGTGCCCCTCCCTGATCAATGATCAATGAAGGGTGCGCGCCGACCGGCCCAACTTTGGCCCTTGTCGAGCGCGTATGACGCGCCTGACACTCGAAGTTCAGGATCTGTCGCGACGGTCGCCCCGACGTCGATCGACGTGCCGGATCTCAACTCGTCAACCACGAACGAGGGTGGCGCGGCGCGCCACCGCCGACCGTGGCAGAAATCCTTCACGCGGTCGACCGGCGCGATTGAGCGTTCCGAAAGCGAGACGCACACGAATCGGGGGCACAGATGTCTGAACGAAACGGCGATCGCGCCAGATTTCAGAAGGATCGGAAACGCAAGCTGCGTCGTCGCCAGCGCATCAACGAATTGATCAAGGCGCTCCGCAGACAGTCACTGACGCCCGTCGGCCCAGTCCACCCCACGGGAGGCCGGTCATGACGGGCCGGCGAATCGCGCTCTGCGCCTGCGGCGGTGTGCGGATAGCGCATCTGCTGGATACGCGCGAAGCACCCCGACGGGAGGGCGCGCGGCAGAAGAAAGAAGCGGCGAACACAGCCGCCGTCAGACCCTGAGCGTGAATAAGTATGTTGCCGGTGACGACGCAGGTGCGGGTCGGTTGGTGCCGACGGCCTGCCCGTTTTGTCGGTCGTCACGGATCACGACGGCGAGCAAAAAGGTAGACTCGTCCACCTATTGGCGGTGCGAGACGTGCGGTCAAGTGTGGAATGTCGAACGGCTCCGGGCGTCTCCTCGCCATGGCTACGAGGGGCGTTGACATGAGTACTGGTGTCGTGGTCGCGGACTGGATCAGGCGGCTCGTGGATGACGAGCGGAAGCGGGACGCGGTGCGTGTTCGGGAGGAGGAGGCGGCCGCTCGAAAGGCTGACCTCGTCCGTTTGAACGGTCGGCGACTTATCGAGGAGCTCCGTGCGACCGTTATGCGTGACGTCGAGGCCTTCCGGGGCGAGTTTGCGGGAGACCGCACGCGCGACATCGTCTTGGAAGCCACGGAACCCGAAGGCGGGTTCGTGGTTCGCAAGCCGGCAGCTCCAGCCGTCTGCCTCACCGTTGCGCCGCATCTGGACGCGGCAGCGATGGGCTGCCACTACCGCTTCACGCTGACGAACGGCCTTCCGCCGCGTGAGGATCGTGTCGAACTGGTGTTCGCCGGTGACGGCGGAGAGAGACTGCAGATGAAGCACCCTGGAACGGGGAAGGCGTTTGCGACTGCCGATGCGCTCTCTGAATTTCTGCTCATGCCCGTGTTTACGGGCCGTCCACGTTAATCGACAAGCCCTGGATCTATTTCCACGCCCTCGCTTGCTGATTGGGTCAGGCATCACGACGAACACGCAGATCCTCAAGAAGAGGCGCCGGTGCCGCAGCCTCGCGAAGCCGCAGCCTCGCGAAGGGGAGGGGGCTCCTGAGGCAGTGCCTCCCGCACCGCTGGCCGGGACGACTGTGGATGCGCGTCCGTCATGTTCAGACTCGTCACGACGGTGAGGCGAGGCTCCGCGTCCGATCTTGCGGCAGCGTGGACTTCTTATCCCACCATAGAGGCCGCCCGAGTTGGCGCTGCGGCGCTCCTGCGGGAGGATCGCGTCTTACGCGTCATGATCGTGAGGGACGAGATTCCTCCGACATTTGTCGCGTGGGTGGAACGGTAGCCCATGGACGGTGAGTCGTTTCAGAGTCAGCAGCGGCAGCGGCGCCAGAGCCCTGCGGTGCCCGATGTCTGATCGGGTGAGCGCCTCGCGTCGTCCCCCGGCAGGATGCAGCGGCACGGTCCGGCAGGCAGAAGCTCCAGACGCTCGGCGATTGCTTTCGGCAGCCTGAAGGTCGGCCCCTACGGACGCAGAACTCCGCTAAGGCTACGGCGCGGTCCGCCGACGCTTTATGCGAAGGCGGACATCACAGGTCCGTTCGATACTGAAGGGCTTCCGCGACGTGTGGTCCGCGAACCTCCTCGACACCCTCCAGGTCCGCGATCGTGCGGGCGACCTTCAGCACCCGATCGAGCGCGCGCGCACTCAGCCCAAGACGGCGCACGGCTTCGTCCAGCAGCCGACGGCCACGACCATCGGGCGCACAGTGCCGCCACACCGCGCGGCCGGTGAGGCCCGCGTTCACGCGGACGCCGACAGCGTCCTGGCGCGCCGCCTGGCGTTCACGCGCCTGGAGCACCCGCTCGCGAACGCGCACAGACGACTCGCCGGGCTGGGCGAGCGTGTCGGTGGTTACCGGCACGGGCGGCACCCGGATCACGAGATCGATGCGGTCGCGAAGCGGTCCGGAGATCCGCGATTGATACCGCTGGATCTGATCGGCCGTGCACCGACACTGGCGCACTTCGTCCCCAAGATACCCGCACGGACACGGATTCATGGCGGCCACGAGCATGAAGCGGGCGGGAAAGACGACCGAGCGCGACGCGCGGCTGATCGAGACCCGCCCTTCCTCGAGCGGCTGTCGCAGCACCTCGAGCGCGTGGCGGCTGAATTACGCGAACTCGTCCAGGAAGAGCACGCCGTGATGCGCGAGGCTGATCTCGCCGGGCCGCGGGTTCGACCCGCCGCCGACCAGCGCGGCTTCCGAGATCGTGTGATGGGGCGCCCGAAACGGTCGCTGGCTGACGAGACCGCCGCCGGCTTGAAGGGTCCCCGCCACAGAATGCACCGTTGTCACCTCGAGCGCTTCCTCGAACGACAGCGGCGGAAGAATGCCGGGAAGACGCCGCGCCATCATCGTCTTGCCCGACCCAGGCGGCCCAGCAAATAGGAGGTTGTGTCCGCCAGCCGCCGCGACCTCCAACGCTCGACGGGCGAGCAATTGCCCACGAACGTCAATCAGATCGAGCTCATCGGGGCCGGCCGACGTCGGCTCGGCCGGGACGGCGACCTCGCACGGTAACGACCCCGGGTCGTTCACGGCGTTCACCGCCTCGGCCAGCGATCGCACCGGCGTCACGCGCAAGTCGCCGATGACGCGGGCTTCGGCGACGTTGCCGACGGGGAGCAGAAGACCACCTCTATGCTCTCGGCGGGTCGCAATGGCGATGGGAAGGATCCCGCGGCCAGGGAGGATCGACCCGTCGAGCGAGAGCTCGCCCACGAGCACCAGATCGCTGACATGCCGCTTCCGCAGCAGCCCCGAGGCCGCCAGAATCCCGAGCGCGATGGGAAGATCGAATGAAGAGCCGCCCTTGCGCACGTCGGCGGGCGCCAGGTTGATGGTGATCTTGTGGTGAGGGAACTCAAAGCCGGAGTTCCTGATGGCCGACTTCACCCGGTCCCGGCTCTCGCGCACGCTCGCGTCCGGAAGCCCGACAACCGCAAAGCCCGGCATCCCGAACGACACGTCCACCTCGACCTGGACGAAGAGCGCTTCGACCCCGACGACCGTGGCGCTGCAAAAGATCGCGAGCACGATTCCGCGCGCTGCAAACTCATGGACAAACGTGGCCGGTTGTCTAAGTTGCTCAGCCTGAACGGCCTGATGGGTCAGCGTGTGTGGCTGGCGGGCCGGGATTCGCAGGAATTGACATCCGAGGTCCTTGCGGACATGGCGGAAACTGCATCCCTCCCGCACCAGCTGAATCGGGGGCGGGAAGCTGTCCGGGGCCTGTCCGGGAACAGCCCACGGGTGCTCGGGCCGAAAACGTGATCACGGCTGACGGCGCTGTGGGCGCGAAGACGCGTTTCGCCCGCGGGCGCCCGCTCGAGGCCACCCGCTGCGCTCCCGTTTCAGCTGACACGTGTGATACGTGCGGCTAGTACGAACTCACCGCCGAGCGCGTCGAGAAGATCGTCAGAACGTCGCCGGGGGTGATGCGGGTCGTGTGGAGCTTGTTCCAGGACTTCAACGATTCCACCGTCGTCCGGTACAGCCTCGCAATCGAAGACAGCGTGTCGCCGCGCTTGACGCGGTACTGAACCTTGACCCGGCCAGACTGCGTGGCGTCGGGGGCCTGCGCCAGCAACTGCTCGCCGCTGGCCACGTCGCGCGACTCCGCGACCGGTACAGGACGATCGACCTGCGCCGCCAGCAGCACGGCCGGGGCGCGCGGGATCACCAGCTTCTGCCCGGGCGTCACGCGCGTGCGCACGCTGATGTAGTTCGCCTCGGCCAGATCCGCCCGGCTGACCTTGAGCTTTCCCGCAATGGTAGCCAGCGACTCGCCCTTCTTGACGGTGTGCCACTGCAGGCTGCCCATCGACTGCGCCGGCGCGTCGCTCAACTTCACTTCGACAACCTGTCCCGAGCCCTTCGGCACCTTCAGCTCCCAACCTTCCGGCGCCCGGACGGGCGTGGTCCACCGGCGCAGTTCGGGATTGAGGGTCTGCAGCTCGTCGATCGGCAACTGAATCCACTCCGCGATCCGCCGGAGATCGATCGCGCTCGGCACCTTCACGCGGTCGTACGCCATCGGCGGCAGCGTGCTGAAGGCCAGCCCGTACTGCGCGGGGTTCCTCGCAATCACGATCGCCGCCAGGATCATCGGGACGTATTCCCGGGTTTCTCTCGGCAGAAATCCTGCCTTGCGGGCAAGCGCCCAGAAGTCGGTCCTGCGTGCACGCTTTATCGCCCGCTCGACGCGCCCCGGGCCGCCGTTGTACGACGCCAGCGTGAGGTGCCAGTCTCCCTTGAAAATCTTGTTGAGCGTCTTCAGATAACTGGCCGCCGCGAGTGTCGCCTTTTCCGGATCCGAGCGCTCATCGACGTACCAATCCGCTTTGAGGCCGTGTTCCAGAGCCGTGCCGCGCATGAACTGCCAGACGCCCTTGGCCTTCGCCCTCGACAACGCGTTCGGCTTGAACGCGCTCTCGATGAGGGGCACATATGCGAGGTCGAGGGGCAGGCCCTCGGCGCGGAACACGTTCTGGATCATCGGCAGGTACCGGCTGCCGCGTTCCAGGCCTTCCTGGAGGAATTCCTTGAGCCGCCCCTGGAAGAGATCGATGTAGGCCAGGACGCGGGCGTTCTGCGGAATCGGGATGTCGTGCGCCGTGCTCTGGAGGTCCGACTGGACCGCCTGCTTCAGCTCGACCGGCGCCGCTTCTTGCACGAAGGTGGACATCACAAGCAGGTCGTCGATCGACGCCGGCTCGGACGGCTTTTCCGTGAACCCGTCGCCTTCGGCCAGCGCGATGAGCTCAAAGGCGCTGATCCGATCGACTAGCCGGTCGAAATGCTCGCGCAGTCGAGCGTCCGACCTGGCCCCGCGCGGCGACTCGAGCAGCATTTCGATGGCACGATCGAACTCCAACCTCGCGCGCTCCAGGTGCCCGAGCTTGAGCTCTCGCTCGCCCGCTTCAAAGTGCTTCTGTGAGTCCGCGATCAGCAGCTCAGTAGCGTCCGGGGGCGGGGGTTGCACGGCCTGCTGCACAACCGGAGCTGGCGCGGGCGGGGTCGGACCAATGGCCGGGGGAGTGGACTTGAGCGGGGCTCCGCAGGCGACCAGAAAACAACTGAAAGCGGCCGCCAAGGGCAGCCAGGAACGTCGAACCATCGTCAGGGCGCTCCGCTCAGCATCCGGACAAGACCCGGATGCGCATTGTCTCGCCCCTCAGGCGGAGGGACTTCCAAGACTCCGACCCCGGCCATAAGCCGGGCACTAAGACTGCGGCAAGGCGGTTCAGCCCCGAACCCAGCGGTTTGGAGCTGCTCAACCTTAACACCATCTGCTGGGGTGGTCAACCCATAAGTTCAGCAGGCTCAACAGTAACATTGATTTAGGTTGCGGCGGGGCCCCACCCCCGCCGCCTGCCGTCGCTCACGCTCCGGATCTTGATTGCCTCGCCTTGCCCGTAACTTGGGGCGCGTTTGGGCCCCCCCACCGCCTGCCGTCGCCTACGCTCCGGATCCTGACTGCCTCGCCCTTGCCCATGACTTGGGGCGCGTTTGGGGCCCCACGCCGGCCGCCTGTCGTCGCTCTGATCACGCCTGCCAACCGGCGACGCTGAAGACGCCTTTTGAGTCGCCGAGGTCGCGCGCAGCGGGCGTCAGGATGGTGCGGTCGTGAATAAGAATGCGCCGCCCGGCTTTGAGGGCTTCGCGGACATCGTCTTCGCAGACGAAGTCCGCGGGCTTTTGGGGCGCGGGTGATGGGCCTCGCGCCGGGGAGCCGGCCTCTGAGGAGGACGCGTAGCCTCTGGACACCAGAAACTCGTCGATGCGCTTCGACAGCGCGGCGGCCGGAATCCCAGGCTCCGGCACGCGGTCGGGTCCGCGGGGCAACCGAGGCCCAGGGGTCCCAGCGGGTGCTGCCTCAGTCGGATGCGCGCGAGGGTCGCCGCTCCTCACGGCCGGCACTGTTTCGTAGGCGAGCCGTTTGACGTTCAGGAGGTGCCGGGGCGAGATGTTGTCGGACGTAATGTTCCCCCCGTAGCCGCCACAGCCGAGCGTCATCGCCGGCTCGAGGCCGGTCGTGAGGCCGATTGACCCGTGAGTTGTCGGTGTATTGACGCAGATACGGAAAGCCGGCTTCTTCAGCCCGAACTCGAGGATGATCCGGTCGTCGCCAGAGTGGATCGCCATGGTGTGGCCCATCCCTCCGTAGCGCAGGATCTCCTTGCAGCGCTCGCAACCCTCCCGCCAGTCTTTCACCACGTAGAAGGCCAGGACGGGACAGAGCTTTTCAATGGAAAGCGGATAATCGCGGCCAACGCCGGCAAGAGGCGCCAGCAGGACGCGTGTCTCGGCCGGTACCGTGATCCCGGACTTCGAGGCGATGAAGGTCGCAGGCTTGCCAACGAGCGCCGGATTTGGCAAACGCTGCGGCGAGACGAGCGCCTTGCCGACCTTGTCGATCTCGTCCGCGGACAGGAAATGCCCGCCCTCGGCGACGAACGCCCGTTTGACGTCCTCAGCGACGGCTTCGTCGACGACGACAGCGTTCTCGGAGGAGCACAGCACCCCGTTGTCGAACGTCTTGCCGGTGACGATGTCGCGGACCGCCTTTTTGATGTCGGCTGTTCGTTCGATGTAGGCCGGGGCGTTCCCGGGCCCGACGCCGTAGGCGGGCTTGCCGGCGCTGTAGGCGGCGCGGACCAGGCCCATGCCGCCCGTCGCCAGGATGACCGCGATGTCCCGATGCTTCATCAGCTCCTGCGTGCCCTCGAGCGTCACGGTCGTCATCCAATTGATGGCGGCGTCGGGCAGCCCGGCCCGGCGGCCGGCCTCAGCCATCACCTCCGCCGTTCGGGTGATGCACTTGACCGCAGCGGGATGCGGACTGAGGACGATGGCGCAGCGCGCCTTGATGGCGATGAGGATCTTGTAGATCGCGGTCGAGGTGGGGTTCGTCGAGGGGACGACGGCGGCGACCACGCCGAACGGCTCCGCGATCTCGATGACCTTGCGATCTTCCAGTCGGTTGATCACGCCCACGGTTTTCATGGGCCTGATGAACTGGTAGACGCGCTCAGCGGAAAAGAGATTCTTCTGAACCTTGTCGGCAACAACGCCGTACCCGGTTTCCTCGACGGCGACGCGCGCCAGCGGCTCGGCATGGGCGGCGGCGGCGGCGGCCATCGCGTCGACAAAACCGTCGATCTGCTCCTGCGTGCATTCAGCGAGCACGGCCTGCGCCTGCTTCGCGCGTCGGGCAAGCTGGCGGGCTTCGGTGATGGAGGCGAGATCGCGATCGAGGGCGGGCTGCGTCTGCTCGGCGGCCATGGGGGCCTGATGTCTCTAGCAGCTCATGCCGGGGATGAATCCTTCGGCTTTGGGAGAATGCGCTCGACTTCGCCGTGCGGTCTGGGAATGACGTGGACCGAGACGAGCTCGCCGACGCGCCGCGCGGCGGCGGCTCCGGCGTCGGTCGCGGCCTTCACCGCGCCCACGTCGCCTCGCACCATCACGGTCACGTACCCGGCGCCGATGTACTCCTTGCCGATGAGCACGACGTTGGCGGCCTTCGCCATCGCGTCGGCGGCCTCGATGGAGCCAATCAGCCCCTTGGTCTCGATCATTCCGAGTGCTTCTGCGGCCATGAGCGATGCTGCTGTGGAGGTTGAGCGACCGCGCGGAACTCTAGCATCATTGCGGGAGTCCCAGCAACTACGGTATTCTGAGTTTTCTGTGGTCGGGCCGCCGGGCCCGATGCCCGCCACGCTCAGCACAAGCCGCTCGGATCTATGAGGAAGGTGTGTTCGTGGATCTTCGTTTCGATGCTGGTCGTGGTGTGCGCCGGCTGCGGCAGGGCCGGCGACGAGGTGCCCCCGGTCGCCTCCCCGTCCGCGAAGTTCAACACGACGCGTCCGCCGCTGGGCAGTCCGATCGAAGTGTCCTATCGCTGGGTCGTCGAGCCCCACGCGCGCTTCGATCAGGACTACCGCGTCATGGTGCACTTCCTGGATTCAGACGAAGAGCTCATGTGGACCGACGACCATCTGCCCCCCAAGCCGACCACTCAATGGAAGGCCGGCGAGACGGTCGAGTACACCCGGACCATGTTCGTCCCGATCTACCCCTACATCGGGAAAGCGACCGTGGTGGTCGGTCTCTACTCGGTCAAGACGCAGACTCGGCTGCCGCTCATCGGCGAGGATAGAGGGCAGCGCTCGTACAAGGTGGCCGACATCCAGCTGCTGCCGCAGACCGAGAACGTGTTCGTGATCTACAAGGACGGCTGGCATCCAGCCGAGGTGGCGGAAGACAATCCCGCGGTCGACTGGCAGTGGACGAAGAAGGACTGCGTCCTGGCGTTTCGCAACCCGAAGCGCGACTGCCTGCTGTATCTCAGTCTCGACGGGCAGCCGAGCGGGCTGCCGGACCCTCAAACGCTGACGATCTCGATTGGCGGCCAAACGCTCGATAGCTTCGGCGTCGGGCGCGATCAAATCCTGCGGAGGACGCCCATCACGACGGCCCAGCTCGGAACGGCTGACATGGTGGAGCTGCGACTTCAGGTCGATAAGACCATTGTGCCGGCGGCGCTCCCCGGTGCGAAAAGCCGGGATCCCCGCGACCTCGGCGTTCGGGTCTTCCACGCCTTCGTCGAGCCGAAATAGCTGCCTCGTCGAATCGCTGCAGTTCCTTGCAGTCCGCCGACCAGTCCCGACGGTCTAAATAGAGGAACCCGTCCGTCACCCTGATGGTGGCTTATAATCGCGTAATGCCTTTCCACACAGTCTCTTGTAATGGAGTTTCGCTGTAGGCTCGGCACGCCCACCGGAGAGATCGTCGAGGGCGTCTTTGCTGCCGACAGCGAGTCCCGCCTGAGACACGAATTCGAGCAGAAGGGACTCTGCGTCCTCAGCCTTCAGCCCCGCAGCGCCCTCGGCGGCTTCTCGCTGGAGTTGCCTCGGCGCCAGCGTGTGCCGGGGCGTGAATTCCTGGTCTTCAATCAGGAGCTCGCGACGCTGCTCAAGGCCGGCATGCCGCTGGTGCAGTCGCTCGACATCCTGCGACAGCGCGCGACCGATTCGCTCTTCCGGACCGTGCTCGACGACGTGCACGAGCGGGTGCGGGCCGGCACGGCGTTGTCGGATGCGTTTGCCGCCCATCAGGAGCTGTTTCCCGGCGTGTACACCGCGTCGCTCCTGGCGGGCGAGAAGAGCGGGAGCCTCGACAGCACCATCCGTCGATATGTCGCGTACACCAAGGTCATCACCGGCGTGAAGCGACGGATGATCTCCGCGCTGATCTATCCGGCGGTCCTGGTGGGGCTCGCCCTGATTGTCGTCAGCATCATCCTCTTCAAGGTGGTGCCGGAGTTTGCCCTGTTCTACGAGAGCTTCAATGCGGAGCTGCCGCCGCTGACGCGGGTGATGGTCGGAGTCGCGACGCTCCTGCGGCAGCAGTTCTTGCTGATCCTGGTCGTGGTCGCTGGCCTCGTCGCGGGTCTCCTGGTTTGGTTGCGGCAGGCCGATCAGCGCACGCGCTTCGACCGCCTCGTGCTGCGGATTCCGCTGGCCGGAACCCTAGCGCGGAAGTTCGCCACCTCGCAGCTCGCCCGCACGATGGGCACGTTGCTCGGGGGCGGCATTCCGCTCGTGAACGCCATCGACGTGGCGGCCCGTTCCATCGGCAATCATCACATCGCGCGGGAGCTGCAGGTGGTCGGCGTCCGGGTGCGGGAAGGCTCGTCGTTCGCCACCGCGCTCGAGGAGCGCGGCGTCTTTCCGGCGGTCGCGGTGAAGATGACGGAGGTCGGCGAGTCGACCGGCGCCCTTCAGGACATGTTGAACAGCCTGGCTGACTTCTACGACGAGGAGATCGAAACCGATCTGGGGCGCTTCGTCACGCTCATCGAGCCGATCCTGCTGGCCATCATGGGGATCGTCATCGCGGTGCTGCTGTTGAGCCTGTATCTGCCGCTGCTGAATCTGAGCGCGGTCGTCGGCGGATCGTAACGAATGCTCGAGGACTGATCGTGGACACGAAACCAGCCACACCCGAGGAGCTGTACGCCGGTCACGGCGAGGGCGAGACGGCGGCCGAGGATCGCGCCAGGGAGGTCGAGCAGGCGCGGCGCCTCGCCGGCCGGTACGGTCTGGCATTCGTCGATCTGCAGGAGTTCCGGATCGACCACGAGCTGTTCCGCTCCATCCCGGCCGACCTGATGCTCCGCTACAGCTTCGTGCCGTACGCCCGAGACGGGAAGTCGCTCGTCATCGTCGTGTCGGATCCGACGGATCTGCCGATGATCGACGAGCTGTCGCTCCTGCTCGCCACCCCCCTCAAGGTCACGGTGGGACCGAAGTCCGCGATCGAGGCCATCCTGAAGAAGAGCGAGAGCTCGCAGCGGGTGCTCGAGGAGGCGACCGAGGGATTCCAGCTTCAGCTCCTGAAGGAAGAGGACAACGGCGACGAGAGTCTGACGGTCGAGCGCCTGACGAGCGACATCAGTCCGGTCATCCGGCTGGTCGACTCGACGATCTTCACGGCCATCCAGCGGCGAGCCAGCGACATCCACATCGAAACGCAGGACGATGCGGTGCACGTGAAGTACCGGATCGACGGCGTGCTTCAGCCGGCGATGCGCCCGATCGCGAAGCAGTTTCACAGCTCGATCATCTCGCGCATCAAGGTCATGGCCGAGCTCGACATCGCGGAGAAGCGCGTCCCGCAGGACGGCCGGTTCAAGCTGCGGGTTCCCGGCAAGACCATCGATTTCCGCGTCTCGATCATGCCGAGCGTCCACGGTGAGGACGCCGTCATCCGCATTCTGGACAAGGAATCGATTAGCGAGCAGTTCAGCGAGCTGAGGCTCGACATTCTCGGGTTCCCGGAGGCGGAGCTGAAGCGATTCCGGAAGTACATCTCCGAACCCTATGGGATGGTGCTGGTCACCGGACCGACCGGGAGCGGCAAGACGACGACGCTCTATGCGGCGCTGTCGGAGATCAAGTCCATCGAGGACAAGATCATCACGATCGAGGATCCGGTCGAGTACCAGCTCGGCGGCATCACCCAGATTCCAATCAACGAGAAGAAAGGCCTGACCTTCGCGCGGGGCCTGCGGTCGATCCTGCGGCACGACCCGGACAAGATCATGGTGGGAGAGATTCGGGATCCGGATACCGCGCAAATCGCCATTCAGTCGGCGCTCACCGGCCATCTCGTCTTCACGACCGTCCACGCGAACAACGTCGTCGACGTCCTGGGCCGGTTCCTCAACATGAACGTCGAGCCGTATCAGTTCGTGTCGGCGCTGAACTGCGTGCTGGCGCAGCGGCTGGTTCGCGTCATCTGCCCGCACTGCAAGCGACCGGCGAACGTGGGCCGCGCGCTCCTGGAGGAATCCGGGCTCGATCCCTCGCTGGTGGACGGGCGGACGTTCTACGAGGGTTCGGGGTGCATCGAGTGCGGCGGCACCGGCTACAAAGGCCGGACCGCGATCTGCGAGCTGCTGGATCTGTCGGACCACATCCGTGAGATGATTCTCGACCGAAAGCCCACATCGGAAATCAAGAAGGCCGCCCGCGAGGAGGGGATGCAGTTCCTGCGCGAGTGCGCCGTCGAGCGCGTCTTCCAGGGGATCACGACGCTGCGCGAGATCAACAAGGTGACCTTCGTCGAATGATCCGTTCGCTGCTCTCCACGCCGGCGCCGACCGTTGCCGTCGAACTCTCCTCGACCGCGGTCGCCGCGGTCGCTGCAACCCCGCGCGGATCCGGATGGATCGTGTCAACACACGCCACCGAACCGTTGCCGACCGGCGCCGTCGTGCCGGCGTTGAACACCCGAAACGTCCACGATCAAGCGGTTGCGGCCGTGGCTCTGCAGCGGGTCTTCCAGACGCTCGACGTCCGGCCCTCGCGGATCGCGCTGCTCGTGCCCGATCCGGTCGCCAAGGTGTCGCTCATCCGCTTCGACCACGTGCCTGAGCGTGCCGATGACCTCGACCAGCTCATTCGGTTTCACGTCCGAAAGAGCGCGCCGTTCCGCGTCGAGGACGCCCAGATGACCTACGCGCGCGGCGCGCGCCTTCCCGAGGGCGGCCAGGAATACGTCGTCGCGCTGGCGCGGCGCGACGTCATCACCGAATACGAGGCCCTGAGCGCGGCCGCCGGGGCGCACGCCGGGATTGTCGATCTCGCGAGCTTCAACGTCATCAACGCCGTGTTGGCGTCCACCCCGCCGGGCGGCGACTGGCTGCTGGTCCACATCAGGCCGGACTATTCCAGCGTGGCCATCCTGAGGGGCGGCCACCTGCTGTTCTTCCGGAATCGCAGCGGCGACGGGGAGGGGAGCCTGGCCGATCTCGTGCACCAGACCGCGATGTATTACGAAGACCGGCTGGGAGGCGAGGGTATCGAGCGCGTCATCCTGACCGGCGCCCACAGCGCGGCTCGCGACGCTGCCGGCCCATCAGGGATCAACCCCGAGACGTTACGGCGGCAGCTCGAGGAGCGGACGCGCACGCAGGTGGACATGCTGGATCCGACCAGGCTGATGCCTCTCGCCACCCGCATCGTGGCGTCCCCCGAGCTGCACGACAGGATCGCGCCGCTCATCGGCGTCCTGTCACGAGCGTACGCGGCCTGACGTGTCCATGCTGCGCACCAACCTCGCGACCCACCCCTTTTACAACGAACGCGCCGTGCTCCTAACGCTCGGCCTCTTCGCAGCGCTCGTGATGCTCGTCTCGTCCTACAACCTGTACCGGCTATTAGCGCTCTCGGGTGGGCGTCAGGATCTCGCCGCCCGGATCGGCGCGGCGGAGACCCGGGCCGACGAGCTGCGTCGCTCGGCCGCCCGCATCAGGCGCGGCATCGATGCGCGCGAGCTGGCGGCGATTTCGAGTGCCGCGCGCGAGGCCAACGCCATCATCGGGCACCGGACCTTTTCCTGGACCGACCTCTTCAACCGATTCGAGACGACCCTGCCGCCGGATGTCCGGATCGTGAAGGTGAGCCCCGCGGTGAACGACGACGGAGAGATGGTCGTCACCATCGTCGTCATTGCACGACGCGTCGACGATATCGACGCGTTCATCGAGCATCTCGAGGGGACAGGCACGTTCGCGTCGATGCTGTCGCGGCGCGAATTCAGCAACGACGAAGGCCTGATCGAGGCGACGCTCGAAGGCCGGTACCAGCCGGGGCAATCGCCGCGGCCGAATCAAGGCAGCTGATGGCCTGGGGATTGATTCGTCGCGTCGCGCGGGAGAAACGACGCCTCGTCCTGCCGCTCGGCGTCGCGGCGGTGCTCAACGTGGCGGCATACGTGATGGTCGTCATCCCGCTGTCGGCGCGCGTCTCCACCGCCGAGGGGCGTGCGCGCGCGGCCGAAGGGTCGCTCCGCGCCGCCGAACGGGACCACGAGACGGCCCGCGGCGCAGCGGAAGGGAAGACGCTCGCGCAACAGGAGCTCGACAAGTTCTACCGCGACATCCTGCCGCCAAATCTCGCCGGCGCCCGTCGCATCACTTACAGGAAGCTGGCAGAGCTCGCGCGCGATTCGAGCCTCAAGTTCCAGCGCCGCGGCAACGAGACCGGCAGGGAGCGGAACAGCACGCTCGCCAAGCTGCGCATCACGATGATCCTGGAGGGCCAGTACGAGAACGTGCGGCAGTTCGTTCATGCGCTCGAGACAGCGCCCGAGTTCATGGTCATCGAGAACGTCGCGCTCGCGGAGAGCACCGAAACCGGCGGATCGCTCGTGTTGACGATCGAAGTCGCAACGTATTTCCGCGCGACAGACGAGCCACGAGTCCCTGTCCCGAGCGACGTCCCTCCTTCGACCCTTCGAGAGCCCCAGAGTCCTCCCGAGCCAAGTCGAGGGGCGACAGGCTCAGGTGGAACGGAGTCGAAGGCCCCAACGCCCCGCCTTCGCGCTCCGCGCTTCGGCGAGCTTCGGCGAAGTTCGCCCCAGGTGGGTCGGCGGCGAACGGAGGCGGCCGAACCCGGTGAAGGATCGAGAGTGTGAAAAGGACCATGGCCGTCGGCGTAGTCGTCGGCCTCGCGCTCGTGGCCCTGATCTGGTTGTATCAGTCAAATCAGGGGACACCCGGCGAGGCGGGCGCGCCGAAGGTGGCGCCCACCGGCGGTGGCGAGGCCCAGACACCGCCCCCGGCACCCACCTCCTCGGTTCCCCGGGTGGACCTCAGACGTCTGGACGCGCCGAGGCGCCAGCCCGAGAAGACGCGGCGCAATCCGTTTCGGTTCGAAGGGGCGCGCCAGGCGTCGGGGGCGCCGTCGCCGTCGTCGCCACTGCCCACGGCAGGCCCCGGCATGATCCCCAGGCCCTCCCAGCCGCCAACGCCGATCGGGCCCCCGCCGATCCCGCTGAAGTTCATAGGAATTGTCGAGGCTGCACAGCGGGGCGCCAAGGTCGCCGTCCTTAGCGACGGCCGGGACGTCTTTTATGGAAGGGAAGGCGACGTGGTCGACGGGCGGTACCGGATCGTTCGCATCGGTGTCGAGTCGATCGAGCTGGAGTACCTTGACGGCCGCGGTCGTCAGACGATCCGGCTGAACGGATGACCCTTAGGGCCCGGAAAGGAATAAAGGTGCCATCTCCATCTTGGACGCCGATGCATCCCGCCGGGCTGCGTTGCTCGTCGCTTACATACACCCGGTATGCGCGCTCCTCGCGCCTTGCCGGGCGGGCGCCTCGACGCCCAAGATGACACCTTTATTCCTTTCCGGGCCCTTACCGGTGTGGAGGCCAACTTTGAAACGTAACGTTCACAGGACGGCCATCCTGCTCGTCGTGAGCGTGCTCGTCGCGTCCTGCGCCGCGGGCCGCGCGTTCGGTCGCGGCGACCGGGCGGCCCTGGCCGGCGACTGGGATGCCGCGGTCTCGCACTACCGCACGGCCTTGCAGGCGGACCCCGGCCGGGCCGACTACAAGATCGCCCTCGAGCGCGCGATGCAGAACGCGTCGCGGCTGCATCTAGCGCGGGCGCGGGAGTTCGAGGACAAGACCCAGCTCGAGGAAGCGCTGTTCGAATACCGCAAGACCACCGAGTACGACCCCGGCAACCGGATGGCGGCCGCCAAGGCGGCGGCCCTCGAGCGCTCGATTCGAGACCGCGCCGAGGCCGCCCGCCCGAAGCCTCGCATCGAGCAGATGCGCGAGCAGGCGCGGCAGGCCGCCGCGCCGCCGCTCTTGAACCCGGCGTCCCGGGAGCCGCTGCGCGTGAAGTTCATCAACGCCTCCCTGCGCGACATCCTCAGCTTCGTCGCCGTGTCGTCGGGCATCAACATCTCCTACGACCAGCAGTTCGCCGATCACACCTACACGGTCGATCTGGACGGCGTGGCCCTCGAGGAGGCCCTCTCGCAGATCCTCGCCGCGAACCAACTCTTCTACAAAGTCCTCAACGAGCGCACCATCATCGTCGCGCCCGACAACCAGGCGAAGCGGGCGCAGTACGAAGAGCAGGTGATCCGCACGTTTTACCTGTCGCACGCCGACCCCAGCGAAGTGGCGCAGATTCTGAACACCGTCATTCGGCTGCCGCAGATGTCGGTGCAGCCGCAGATCGCCTTTCTCAAGACGTCCAACAGCATCACCGTGCGAGCGAGCGTCGCCGTCGCCGACATCATCGAGCGCATCATCCGGGCGAACGACAAGCCGCGCGCCGAGATCGTCATCGACGTCCATATTCTCGAGGTCAATCGGAATCGCGCCCGGCAGTTCGGCCT
>JACOUA010000036.1 GCA_016178075.1 Acidobacteriota bacterium | reverse complement strand
GGATTCGCCGATCGGTATACGACCTCGTAGATCTTTCCCGGCTCGAAACCGTTGGCGAGATAGACGCGGGTGGGATCAGGCACAACCTTGCCGCTCTCGAGGCGCCCGAATCGCCATTCACCACGCGGGATCGTGCGGCGCGGACCTTCAATCGTGTCCCGCACCGTCAGGCTGTTGGCTCAACCGCATCCTTTGCTGACAGGCTTCCGCCTTCGGAGCTGACAGGTCCGTTCTGCTCACCCGGAACTCAGCTTCTATCGCTGCCTGCCGCTCCCCGAGGGCGCCATCACCGAGCGCGCCAGGGCGACCTTCAAGGACGGCGTCCACGAGGTGGCGATCCCGATCCCGCCGAAAGATGTCCGGAAAGGCAGGCGACTCCCCACGGACACTAGCGCAGCCCTACGGACCCGAGTCGAATCGTTGGAGCAGGCCGACCACGAACAACAGCACGCCGGCGAGGCCCACGACCAGGCCGACCGGCAGCATGATCATGGTCACGCCGAGCCCGAGGCCGATGACCATGAGGACGAAGCCGATCGAGATGAGCGCAGCGTGCTCGATCAACCGAACCATGGCATGACCGACACCGCGCATGGAAAACGAAAAAGCTCTCATGGCGACCTCCTTGCACGATCCAGTTCTCGAATCTTGATCCCGAGCGCGACGACCACCACCAGGATTGCGGCGAGCGATCCGAACAGCCCTTTCCGCCGGAACCGCAGCTCGGCGAGCGCCGCCTGGCCGGCCGTGTCGACGCCGGCGACAATCGCGAGCCCCTCGGCGACGATCGGGTCCAGGCTGGCGGGATTCGCCGCGTGGATTTCCGTACGCGCGAGCGTGAGACGGTTCCCGGCCTCGCCCAGCGCCAGCGCCTGATCGCTCACCTCCATGCCCTGGTTCGCGACGCGATCGACGAGCGCGCGGGCGTGCGCGATGTCGCCCTTGAGGCGCTCGATGCCGCCGCGCATCTTGTCAGCGGCGGCGAGGCCGTTGTCGCCGGGACTATGGCACGTCACGCAGACGGCCTTCGCGCCGCTGCCGAGCATCTCGTCCGAGCTGGGCTGGACGGCATGGTTCCCGTGACACTCGACGCAGGCTCGATCGAAGATCTGCTTGTGCGTGCTCTGCTCGAACCGTGCGGCGAAGACGGCGTGACAGGTGCCGCAGACGTTCGCGACCGCGCCGACGCCGGGCGGAGCGGCGCCGTGGTTGCCGTGACAGTCGTTGCAGGTCGGCGCGGACAGATCGTTGCCCTTCGTCAACGCGCGATAGTGGATGCTCGCCTGGTAGTCGTGAAGCTGGTTGGTCGGCAGTTGGGCGCCGCCCGCCAGGCGCTCGCCCTTCATGTAGGCCTCGTTCGCGTGACACGCGGCGCACGTCGTCGCGACATTGAGCGGATAGACCGGCGATTTCGCGTCGCTGACCAGGCGGATGCCATGAGCGCCGTGACAACTGATGCACGTCGCTACCCGCGCGTCGCCCGCCGCCAGGCGCCGTGCGTGCACGCTCGTCGCGTACTCGCTCGCCTGATCGATCCGCTGCGTCGGCGCGTAGCGGCGCATCAGCTCGGCGTCGCTGTGACACCGGGCGCAGGTCGTGACGATGCCGGCGCCGGTCGGCCGCCCGCGGTATCCCGTCGACGGGCCCTTCGCCTGCTGTTTGTCCGCCGCCCGGGGGTCGCCCCCATGGCAGTCCACGCAGGTGAAGCCCTTGTCGGCGTGAACATCCTGACGAAACTGCAGCGCCGGAAGCGCGGCCGCCGTGCGGCCCAGTCCCGAGTGGCAGATCTCGCACTGCGTTTTCACGTGTCCGGTTTGGTCCGCGGCTTCCGCCGCGTCTTGGCCGCCGACCAGCGCCAGCAGAACGGCCGCAGCCCAGACACCCCTCGCGAGCCAGGCGCCGATTGTCCGATGACTCCTCACCTCACTGTCCCCTCAGAGCCGCAACGTAGCCGAAGACGGTGAACGCCACGAGGTAGGTCAGGGCCAGGATTCCGGCCGCCGTGAAGGCCGGGCTCGGCTCGCCGCGCGAGGCCCGTCGATCGAGAAACGGCACGAGGACCAGCCAGAGCGCCGCGAGTCCGAACCCCGCGATGCCGAGCACCTCGCCCTCCATCCCGAAGACGTGGCCCGGGATCACCTTGAGCGTTTGGAACATCGCCAGGAAGTACCACTCGGGCCGGATGCCCGCCGGTACGGGCGCGAACGGATCCGCCTTCTTCCCGAGCTCCCACGGAGAGAACGCCGCCAGTGCCGCGAGGATCCCGAGCGCGACGTACCACAGCATCACGTCACGCAGCAGGTAATTCGGGAAAAACGGCATCTGTCGCAGGCGCCCTCCCGCGCGCATCCGCCGCTCGATGCCGGGCGGCACGCTCATGCCCTGTCGTTGAACGAGCAGAAGGTGCGCGGTGATGAGTAGGGTAGTGGCCGCCGGCAGGATCGCCACGTGCAGACCGTAGAACCGCGAGAGCGTCGCGCCCGTGACCTCGTCGCCGCCGCGGAGCAGTCGAAGCAGGAACGTGCCGACCAGCGGCACGGATCCGGCGATCACGGTCCCGACCTTGGTCGCGAAGAACGACAGCTCGTTCCAGGGCAGCAGATAGCCGCTGAAGCCGAAAGCAAGCATCAGGAAGAGCAGCAGCACTCCGCTCAGCCATGTCAGCTCGCGCGGCTTTCGATAGGCCTTCAAGAGGAACACGCTGAACAGGTGGGCGAAGGCCATCGCGATGAGAAGATTGGCCGACCAGGCATGGAGATTTCGAATGAGCCAGCCGAATTCCACTTGGGTGACGATGAACTGCACGCTCTCGTAGGCTTCCGCGGCGCTGGGCCTGTAATAAAGGAGGAGGAGGATCCCGGTCCCGACCTGCAGCCCGAAGAGGAAGAGCGTGATGCCGCCGAGGTAGTACCAGACTTTGTGGGCGTGCACGGGCACGCCCTTCTCGGCGATGAAGTGGCGCAGCTCGCTCAGATCGAGCCGTTCATCGAGCCACGTGAGGAGGCGTTGTTGCGTGGTAGGCATGCTCGCATGCTTCGGGACGGGCCCGACTCGCTCAGGCCCTAGAGACCACGATTTCTTCCTGCCCCGCAGCGCCACGGACATTCACCGTCAGCGCCTCGAGCGGCCGGGGTGGGGGACCTGAGACCACGTTGCCGGCCAGGTCGTACACGCCGTTGTGACACGCGCACCAGATCTGCGACGTGTCCGAGCGGTATTGCACGGTGCAGTTCAGGTGGGTGCAGACGGCGCTGAAGGCACGAACCTCGCCCTCGGGCGTCCGCACGAGCAAGCCGGGTTTCGTCCCGAATTTGAACACCAATCCCGAGTTCGACTTGACGTCGGCGAGCCGCGCCGCGACCGTCGACGCCGTGGCGGCTTCGCCGCTGGGTGGGGGAATGAGAAACCGCCAGATCGGATAGACGACGGCGACGGCCGTGGAGGCGAAGCCGGTCCCGAGGATCGCGTCCAGGAACCGGCGCCGCCCGACGAGGGCGATCGCGTCCTTCACGGCAGGCGTGTCAGCCATCCTTCCTCCGGCGCTCGGTTCAGCCCATTCCCCGCTCACTCAACACTACTCCGTCCCGCACACGCGCGAGTGCCGGAATTCCGGCGGTTCGGCGCGTGGCACTCGGGAGGACGCAACCGGCTCGCCAGCTTCTCGCTAGCCGCGAGGCTCTAGCCTCGCCTAGCAGCCCGTGGTGAAAGTCCCGCGTCGCACCGAGGTGGGCGATGCGCCCGTCTGGCAAGGCGCGACGACCAAGCATATCGGGAATATGTGAGGGAGGAGCAACGCAGCCAGACGGGATGCAGCGCCCGCCGAATGCAGC
>JACOUA010000130.1 GCA_016178075.1 Acidobacteriota bacterium | reverse complement strand
CGTGGCCAACAACATCCACGCGATGTCGAGGGGCGGCCGCAACAAGAAGGCATTCAGCCACAAACCTCTCGGCGTGCTCGCGTCGCTGGGGCGCAGATCGGCCGTCGCCGAGCTCGGAGGCTTGAAGTTCTCGGGCTTTTTTGCGTGGTGGCTTTGGCGCACGGTGTACTTGCTGAAGCTGCCCGGGCTCGAGCGCAAGCTGCGCGTGGCGAGTGATTGGACGCTCGACCTGTTCTTCGAGCGCGATGTGGTGCTGCTGAAGTTGAACACGATGCGAGCGCCAAGCGAGAGACCCATCGACGTCGCTGAATCGCTCTCGTGATGGCGGAGACGCGCGATCGCCGAGAGAGCAGAAAGGACGAAGGCCCAGTGCCCAACCCGGTACGCGAGGCACAGATGCTCGGCCAAAGCATCTGGTACGACAATCTCCGGCGCGGCATGCTCACCTCCGGCGAGCTCGCGGAACTGGTGGACGACGGGCTCGGCGGCGTGACGTCCAATCCATCGATCTTCGAGAAGGCCATCGCCGGAAGCGTTGATTACGACGAGGCCCTGAAAGCGCTCGTCGAGCAAGGCGTTGGCGACGCCAAGGCGATCTACGAGCGACTGGCCATCGAGGACATCCAGAGGGCCGCCGACGTGTTGCGGCCGGTCCACGCGAGGACACGAGGCGGCGACGGATATGTGAGCTTGGAAGTGTCGCCGCATCTGGCGCGTGACACCGAGGGCACGATCGCGGAGGCCCGCCGGCTTGCCCAGGCCGTCGGTCGCGCCAACGTGATGATCAAAGTGCCGGGCACGCCGGAAGGGATTGCCGCGGTTGCCCAACTCACGGGCGACGGCATCAGCATCAACGTCACGCTGCTCTTCGCGCTGGATGCGTACCTGGCCGCGGCGGACGCGTTTCTGACAGGCCTCGAACGATTCACCGCGGGTGGAGGCGATGCACGCAAGGTCGCGAGCGTCGCAAGCTTTTTCTTGAGCCGCATCGACACGGTTATCGACGACAAGATTGGCGCGATGCTCGACGCCACACGCGATGACACGCAGCGTGCGCGGCTGAAGAGCCTCCTCGGCCAGGTCGCCATCGCGAACGCGAGGATCGCCTACGCCGAGTACCAGAAGCTGATCGCCGAACGGCGATGGACCGCGCTGGCTCGGACGGGCGCCCGCCCTCAGCGGCTGCTCTGGGCGAGCACCGGCACGAAGAACCCGACGTACCCGAAGATGATGTACGTCGAGGAGCTGATCGGCCCGGACACGGTGAACACGGTACCGGCCGAAACGTTCCGCGAGTTTCGCGCGCACGGCCACGCTCGTTCCACCCTGACCGGGAGCGTCGACCGCGCCAGGCAGGCGATGGCCATGCTCGAAGAGGTCGGGATCTCGATCAAGAAGGTGAGCGACGCGCTGCTCGACCAGGGGCTCGTGATGTTTTCCGCGTCGTTCGACAAGCTGCTGGCGGCGATCGCACGAAAGCGGCAAGCCCTGCTGGGCGGCACGTTGATTCGGCAGACGCACACAGTGAAGGACGCGGAGCCAGTGACCGCCGCCATCGAGGACTGGCGTGCACGCGGCAAGGTGCGTCGCCTGTGGAACCGCGATTCGTCTCTCTGGACCGGCAAGGACGAGGATCGATGGCTCGGCTGGTTGGACGTCGTCTGTGGGCAGTGCGAGCACATGGAGCCGTTGGCGCGGATGACCGACGATGTGCGGCAATCCGGGGTGCGGCATCTGGTACTCCTCGGGATGGGCGGCTCCAGCCTGTGTCCATGGGTCCTCGAGCAGACGTTTGGCACAGTGAAGGGCTTCCCCAAGCTGCTGGTCCTCGATTCGATCGTCCCGGCCCAAATCCGAGCCGTTGAACGGAGACTCGATCTCCGCAAGACGCTGTTCATCGTCAGCTCGAAATCGGGCGGAACGACGGAGCCGAACGCGCTCATGCACTATTTCATGCACCGGGTCCGGGAGTCGGGGATCTCCGAACCGGTCGGGACCCGGTTCGTCGCGATCACCGATCCGGGGACCGCGCTCCATGACACGGCCAAGCGCGAGCGCTTCCGCCACATTTGCCCGGGCGTGCCGTCCATCGGAGGTCGGTACTCGGCACTCTCGAACTTCGGTCTGGTCCCGGCGGCCCTCATGGGACTCGATGTCCGATCGTTCGTCGACCGCGCCGAAATCATGGTGCATGCCTGCGCCTCATCCGTCCCGCCGGAGGCGAACCCGGGCGTCACGCTGGGGCTCATCCTTGGCACACTGGCCAGGCAGGGACGCGACAAGGTCACGATCGTCACGTCACCGTCGATCCGCGCGCTCGGCGCCTGGCTGGAGCAATTGCTCGCGGAGTCCACCGGCAAGGAGGGCCAAGGGTTGGTGCCCGTGGACGACGAGCGGCTTGGACCGCCCGAGGTGTATGGAGCCGATCGACTGTTCGTCTACATACGCGAGGAATCGTCCGCGTCGGCAGAGCAAGATGCCGCGGTCGACGTCCTGGAACGGGCAGGACACCCCGTCGTCCGGATGGCGATGGAGAACCCGATGGACCTCGGGCAGTCGTTCTTCCGCTGGGAGATTGCCACGGCCGTCGCCGGCTCGGTGCTCGGGATCAACGCCTTCGACCAACCGGACGTGGAGGCGAGCAAGATCGCGACGAAACGTTTCCTCGAAGCCGACGAGCAGACGCGCGCGCGGCCTCCCGAGCCGACGGTTCCGGATGAGAAGAATCTCCGGATCTTGCTCGATCGATTGCGACCCGGCGATTACTTTGCGGTCAACGCCTACCTGGAGATGAATGATGACAACCAGCAGCACCTGCAGGCGATCCGCCACGCCGTGCGCGATCGGAAGCGCGTCGCGACGACCCTCGGCTACGGGCCGCGGTTTCTCCACTCGACCGGGCAGCTTCACAAAGGCGGACCCAACACCGGCGTCTTCCTCCAAATCACAGCCGAGGATGCCGAAGACCTGTTGATCCCGGGCAAAGAATACAGCTTCGGAACACTGAAACGCGCGCAGGCCTCGGGAGACTATGAGGTTTTGGCGCACCGGGGGCGGCGCCTCCTCCCTGTGCACCTCGGTCCCGACGTCCGTTCGGGACTGCGGGAGCTAGGTCGCGCGGTCGAGGGCGCCTGTTCGTAAACGCCGGATACGCCGTGAACGAACCACAATCGATCGATCGCCTCTGCATCAACACCATTCGGACCCTGAGCATGGATGCGGTTCAGGCCGCGGACTCGGGACATCCCGGGACCCCGATGGCGATGGCGCCGGTCGTGTACTGCCTGTGGCAACACTTCCTGCGCTTCGACCCGGAAGACCCGATCTGGCCCAACCGCGACCGCTTCGTGCTGTCGATCGGCCACGCCTCGATGCTGCTCTACTCGATGCTGCACCTGACGGGCACCAAAGCCGTCAATCCGAAGTACGAGTGTCTTGGCACGCCGTCGGTGACGCTGGAGGACATCAAGCGTTTCCGCCAGCTCGAAAGCAAATGTCCCGGCCATCCGGAATACCGTTGGACGTCAGGAGTCGAGACGACGACCGGACCGCTCGGTCAGGGTGCGGCGACCAGTGTCGGCATGGCTGTCGCCGAACGATGGCTCGGCGCCTACTTCAATCGTCCTGGTTTCGAGCTGTTCGACTACAACGTGTACGCGCTCTGCGGCGACGGCTGCATGATG
>JACOUA010000129.1 GCA_016178075.1 Acidobacteriota bacterium | reverse complement strand
TTCGTGGCGATGAACCGGCGGGTGGTCAACGCCCAGCCCTCGGTGATGCGGCCAAACCTTCTGTGGAACGCTGATTCGCTCGCGGTGCAGGATTGAAAAGTGAAGGAGCCCGTCCGAGATACCCGGGCGGGCTCCTCGTCTCGCTAAGGCTCCGAGTGGCGTGACCTGTTGCGCGTCACGTAACCCGAAGCTCGTCACCCGGAACGTTCAATCGCCCCAGACCAGCCGCTGTGTTTCTTTCTGAATCGGCGCGTCGTTCTTGTTCCTCATCGCTCGTACTCCGTTCGCGGAACTTGGGTGCAGCAAGCGACCAGGAAGTCCAACCTGGTGCTGCTCATAAGTGTGTGGCTGCATCGGTGACCTCCTCATCGCGTGGTATTTGCCGAGACAAGCGCATTGCCCCAGACAATGTCATTGCCCCAGACAATGTTGTTGCCCCAGATGATGTCGTTGCCCCAGACAATGTCGTTGCCCCAGACGATGTCATTGCCCCAGACAATGTCGTTGCCCCAGACGATGTCATTGCCCCAGACAATGTCATTGCCCCAGACAATGTTGTTGCCCCAGATGATGTCCAGGCCCCAGGCCGTCCGATTGACGTAGATGCTGTTGCCCCAGACGATGTTGTTGCCCCAGACGATGTCCTTCGCCCAGGTGTACGTGCTGGTTCCAACCGTCGTCGTTTCGCTGACCGCCGTTTTCAACCACCAGTTGCCAACGGTCACGGACGGATCGATCGCGGCGGCAACCTGCGCGGCGCCTGCCGTGTTCACGCTGCCGGTCCCTTGCGTCAGCGCGTTGTACAGCGCATTCGTCCCCGGGTCCGTCAGCTTGATGGCGGTGTACTTGACCAGCGCCTTGACGGCGTTCGGCGTGAGCGGCGAGGCGCTCGGAAACGCCGTCTTGTTCGCTTCGAGCACGAGCGCGACCGACCCCGCGACGACCGGGGTCGCCATGCTGGTGCCCGAGAGCATCAGGTAGTTGCCCTCGACCTGCCACGCCGGATACGTGTTCCACAGGTAGCTGTTCTTCGCGCCGACCGACACCATGCGGCGGCCGGGCGCGACGATGTCCGGTTTCGCGTAGCCGTCGTACCACGTCGGCCCGCGCGAGCTCCAGGTCGTCACCTCGTCATCGCTGCGCGTGATCGTGCCTTGTGTGAAGGACGCGCCCACCGTGATCGCCGACGGCGCATTGCCCGGCGACACGATCCCGGCGTAGCCGATCTTCCCGGTCGTCGAGTTGGTGCCGTAGTTCCCGGCGGCCGTGACGACGACGATGCCGGCTGCGGACGCCTTTTCGACCGCGATCACGAGCGGATCGGTCGCTGCCTTCTCGTAAATCGGGTGGCCGAGCGAGAGGTTCATGACGCGGATGCCGAGCGCCGCCTTGTTCGCGATCGCGTGCGTAATGGCTGCAATGACGTCGCTCGTGCGTCCCGCGCCGGTGCCATCCAGCACCTTGTACACGAGCAGATTCGCGCCGGGCGCGACCCCGCGGTAGTGCCCGGAGCTGAGGCTGCCGCTTCCGGCGATCAGCCCGGCGACATGCGTGCCGTGCCCAAACCCATCGCTCGGCGTCAGCGCCGCCGCCGCGGTGAAGTCATAGAACGCGAGGATGCGGTTGTCGAACTCGGGTGACGGCTCGATCCCCGAATCGATGACCGCGACGCCGATCCCCTGACCGGTCTGCGACGTTGTCAGGCCGAGCGCGCCCTGCAGCGAGTACGACGGGTCCGTGGTGTCGGCGGCACCTCTGACCGTCCCGTCCACCGAGATCCCCGCAACGTCCAGGTCGTCCTTCAACTTGTCGACGGCTTTGACGGACAGCTCAACCGTCAGGCCATTGATCAGCGGAAGATCGCGACCCATTTTGACGAGCACCTTGTCCAGCTTACTTTTCAGCTCGTCTTTCTTGCCGGGCACGATCCGGATAATGACCCGCACGGTGTCGGTGCTGCCCTTCAGGATCTTGTCTTTGAGGACAGCGTCGACCTTATCCTTGGGCCCCCCCCACGCCTGTGGGACAAGGCAGGTCATGACGGCGAGGGCAATCAGGACAGGGACCGCCCGCCACGTCCTCGCCGCCATTCTGTGAAAGATTCGACTCATAGGCTCCTCTCGTGAGTCAGTGGTGCTGTTTCCGACCGGGTTCGTGATCACGCAAACGCTTACCCGTGTCGGCTGAGCTGTTGAGCAAGGGGTGCGCCACAGCCGCTTGGAACTCCAGTGATCAGGCGAATGTGCGTTTGTCGGCGAGGGTGTGAAGGGCGCGCATGAAGTGGGCGATCTCGCCGCGCACTCTGGCGAGATCGGGCACGGGATGACACGCTTCCTCGCGCGGTGTCACGCGGCGACTCTGTGGCACGACCGGCCCAGAAATGAGCCGCCCGGACACACGAACTGACTTGATGGACAGGTGAGCTGAGTGGGCGGCCGTCACGCGGTGGCCAAGAAATGGCCGAGCGTTGAAAAGAGGGGAAAAGCGGTGACGTTTTAACGCAGTTTTCAGTTCTCAGTAGTCAGTTTTCAGTTCGGTTCTCGCCCGCAAATAACTGAAAACTGATGACTGATAACTGAGAACTACGCTACAGCGAAGTGAAAAACGCTGTAACTCTTGCGGGTGCGCACTCAGAACTCACAACTCAAAACTCAGAACTTCGGTGACGACCGCTTCCGTCCGACCCAGTCCTCTTTCAGAATCGACCAGAGGCTATCGTCGTAATACTGGCCGGCGAGAAGGAAGGAGCGCGTCAACTCGCCTTCCAGCGTCGCGCCAAGCTTTCGAAGAGCGCCGTTCGCCCGGCCGTTGGCCGTGGGCGCGCGCGCCTCGAGGCGATGGACGCCCAGCGTGTCGAAGACGACGTCGAGCACGATCGGCGCGCTCCGTATGAAGAGTCCGGTGCCCCAATGGGCGGAGGCGAAGAGAAATCCCCACTCAGCGGTCTTGAAGGTCGGCTCGAGCTGGCGGATCTGGAAGAGGCCGGCAGGCCCATCCTCGCCGTCCGGGACGACCGTATAACAGGCATATTTCCCAGTCTTGCGCCTCGCGTGGACCCAGTTCACGAAGCGCTCGAACCCTTCCACGGTGTCCGGCGGCGAAGGGATGTAGCGCGTGACCTCGGGTGCCGCCAACCGCCGAAGGACGGGCGCATCGGATGGCACCGGTTCGCGGAGCGTCAGGCCATCGCCGCGCACGGTCGGCAACCCCTGCGTCCAGGCTGGCAGGGGCCCCCCTGCGTGATCGGCGGCGGGCTGCTCCTCCGCGACCGCAGGGCGCCATCTGCAGATAGATGATGACGGAGTCCGAGCCAGCCAGTCTTCCGCGTTCAAGGACCACAGCACCTGGTTCAAGTAGTTCTCGTCCCCCTTGAACGATTTTCGAAGGATGCCCTCGGGAATCGCGCCCAGCTTGCGGAGGACGCCGTTGCCGCGACCGTTTTCCACGAGCGCGCGGGCTTCGAGGCGGTGCGCATGCGTGCACCGGAAAACGAAGTCGACGACGAGCCTCGCCGCGGCCATGAACAACCCCGTTCCCCAGTACGGCCGTCCAAGGGCGAAGCCCCATTCGGCCGTGCCGAAACCCGGCTCGATCTCGCGCCCCTGGATCAGGCCCACCGCCGTTTCGCGCCCTTCGGGAACGATCGCGAAACAGAAGCAGTGTCCCGCCCGGCGCTCGGCCCGCACCCATTCGAAGAAGTGCTCGAAGCCCCCGGCGTTCTCCGGAGGCCGCGACATGAAGCGGGTGACTTGCTCGTCGGTGAGCAACTCGAAGAGTGATAGCGCGTCCTGCGGTCCGACCTCGCGCAGCACAAAGCCGCTCCCGATCAGAACGGGGAGACCCGATCGCCACGGGTAACTGTCCAGGGAGCTCTGGCACGCGGGGGCAGTCAAGGTGACGGTCATCGCCGATCTACTCCATGCGGAGCGCGACAGGATCGGGCTGTGCCACGGCACCGCGAAGACGCGCGCGGTGGGCGACTTTCTGGCGATACATCCGCGCGTCGGCGGTTTCCAGCAGCTCCTCGGACTTCAGCCCGTCCTCCGGATACACCGCCGCTCCGACGCTGGCAGAGAGCGGCACGACCATTCCGGGCTGCACCTCGAAGCGGATCGCCCCCACCATGTCCTGCAGCTCCTGCGCCCGTTGCTGCGCCTCCCCCGGCTCGCCATTCGCCAGGACGATGACAAACTCGTCGCCCACGTGCCGAACACACAGATCGCCGGGACGCACGAACGAGCGAAGCGCCACGGCGACCTGGCACAGAACCCGGTCCCCGACGTGATAGCCGTACCCTTCGTTGATCTGCTTGAACCTGTCGAGATCCATCTGCAACACCGCGAGCCGGCGGCGCGTGCGCGCGGCGCTGGCCACCAATCGATGGAAGTGCTCGGTCAAATACCGGCGGTTCGGGAGATTCGTCAGCGGATCGGTCAGCGACTCCTCCTGCGCTCGCTCGAACATGAGCGAGTTGTAGATCGCCGGCGCGGCTTGCTTGGCCACCCGCTCGTAAATCCGCCGGTGATCGACGGTGTAGCGGTGGGCCATCGTGTCGTAGACGATGATCGCCCCGGTCGTCTGGTCGGGGAGCCGGAGCGCGCAGCCCAGCAGGTCGAGAATCGGCTCGCCCCGCGCGTCCGCGTCGGATTGCGGTAAGACTTCGAACAGCTTGTCGATCGTCCGCGTGCCCACGCGACGGATCGCGTTCGCGTGAGGCCCCGCCGCGTAGCGGCAGTACACGCGCTGCTGCTCCTGATCGGACAGAAACAAACCGCAGGAGCCGAACGGTACGAGGTCGTCGAGCTTGGAGGCGATGAGCCCCATCATGTCGCCGAGCGACAGGCTCAACCCCAGCGCTTGCGCGATGTCGAAGAGAATGCGCTCTTCCCGATGGGCTCCTGCGATGTCGGCGAGCGCGTCGGCGTTTCCATCCGGCTTCGACACAACCAGTTCCCTCTGCTCCTCGGTCAACTGTCGCTCGAAATCCGGAAGCAGGGCCATGAAGATGTCCACGAGTACGGGATCGAGCGCCGTCCCGGCCTCGCTGCGCAGGATCCGGATCGCTTCTTCGTAACTGTGAGCCGCGCGGTACGGCCGCTCGGCGAGCAGCGCGCTGAAGTGGTCGACAACAGCCAGGATCCGGGCTCCGAACGGAATCTGCTCGCCCTTCAGCCCGTCCGGGTAGCCGGCGCCGTCCCAGCGTTCGTGATGGGCCCGGATGAGCGGTGCCACCGGGGAAGGAAACGGCACGGATTGGATGATATGGGCACCGATGCGCGCGTGGCTCTTGACGCGCTGGAACTCCTCCGGCGTCAGCGAGCCTGGCTTCGACAAGATGTGTTCGGGGACCGCCAGGTTGCCGATGTCATGCAGCAGCGCCGCCGTTTTGAGCGCGCGGAGCTCCTCGCTCGACAAGCCGGCCGCGCGTCCGAGTCCCGCCGCGCAGATCTGGATCCGTCGCATCTGCTTCTGACTGGTCTGATCCTTCGCTTCAACGGCAAGCGCCAGCGCCTCGACCGTGGCCAGGTGGACGTCCGACATCTGCTGCACCTGACGCTGCTCCTCCTCGAGTCGCGTCATGTAGACCCGATAGCTGCGGTAGGTGAGGTAGAGCGGCAGCCCGACGAGCACGCCCCAGAAGCTGCCTCTGTTGACGGCGGCAGCCGTGACGCCCGCTACCGCAGCGCCGATGAAGTAGCTGGGCGCGCTCCAGAGGAAGTTCTGGTGCCAGACGTTGATGATGGAGTCACCGTTCGAGACGGCGATGGCCGCGGCGACGATCGCCGTGTTCAGGAAGTAGTAGACCGTGGCGGCAGCGGCGATCGGATTCAACACGCCGTACACCAGGTCGGTGCGTCCGCCGGCCACCCAATCGAAGACGAACCCGGCGCCCTGCACGCTGATACAGAGACACGCGATGCTGAACAGGATTCGGTAAACGGGGTTTCGCGCCGGCACCCGGAAGGTGCACTGGATCCAGCCGCTGGCAAGAACGACGAGCGTGGTTTCCAGCGGCCCCAACAGCAGAAGCGAGGCGAAATTCACCGCATAGGAGAGCGACATCGTCGATCCGCCGCGCGTCAGCGGCAGGCGGATCTTGATGGTCGACGCGAGCGACGAGAGCGCGAGAACAACCGCGAGGAGGACCGGACGCTCGAAGCGGGCGAGCCGCAAGGCCGTGGCGGCCAGCGCGAACCCGATCGACACGATCAGTGAGACATACAAACGGGCGGCGAAAGGTTCGTCGGCCCACTGGTCGGGCGCTGTTCCGCCCGGCTTGCGGCCCTGCGGGATCGTCAGGGCTTTCGCGCGGCGAATGGCCTTCCGGACACGCGGCACAGCGCCGCCCAATCCAGTAGACACTTGGCCTGACGTAGGCCTCGATCCGTCGACAGTCAGAATCGACACGTTGAGAAGAATGCCTCCGCGTCAGGCGGCTGCGTCAGACCCGTCGAGCGCCTCTCTCAGCTTTGTGACCAGTCCGACCGGCGTGAACGGCTTGTGCACGAACGGTCCGTTGAGGCTGCGAACCTTGTCGCCCAGGAGCGCGTGGTCCGCGTAGCCGGACATGAAGACAATCTTGATGTCGGGCCGCATCGCTTTCACGCGTTCGCTGAGCGTCCCGCCGTCCAGCCCCGGCATCACGACGTCAGTCAGCAGCACGTCCGCGTCGTTCACCATGCCCAACGCCTGCTCGCCGTCTCCGGCCTCGGAGACGCGGTAGCCGTACCGGTTCAGGGTGAGGACGACGAGTCGCCGCACGGCAGGCTCGTCCTCCACCACCAGGACATGCTCTGTGCCGGAGAGCGTCGGCTCCGCCTTCGTCGTCTCCTGCTGGGCCGTCCCAACCGCGATCGGGAGATAGATTGTGAAGGTGGTTCCGTGTCCGAGCTCACTGGTGACGCGGATGTCGCCTCCGCTTTGACGGACGATCCCATACACGGTCGCCAGGCCGAGTCCCGTGCCGCGCACTCCCTTGGTGCTGAAAAACGGTTCGAAGAGTCGCGACTGCGTTTCCGCGCTCATCCCGGTGCCGGTGTCGGTAATCGACAGCACCGCGTAGGAACCAATCGTCAGGGTCATGCCGGCCGGCCCCGACACGTCGGCCAGGTAGGTTTCGATCGTCAGCGTGCCTCCAGCCGGCATCGCATCGCGCGCATTCACGACGATGTTCATGAGCACCTGCTCGAGCTGACCTGGGTCGGCGAGGACCGTCAACACACCGGGCGCCAGGGCCGTCCGCAGCCGGATGTCCTCGCCAAGGACACGCCGCAGCATGCGATCGGCATTCGCAACCGCCCAGTTCACATCGAGGAGCTTCGGCTCGAGTCGTTGCCGGCGGCTGAACGCCAGCAGTTGTTGCGTCAACAGCGAGGCTCGCTCGGCGGCCTGCCTCACTTCCGCAAGCCCGTCTGCCGCCGGCGTATTCGCCAGTTGTCCTTGCAACACATCGACGTACCCAAAAATCACCGTCAGCAGGTTGTTGAAGTCATGAGCGACTCCGCCGGCCAACCGCCCGATGGCTTCCATTTTCTGCGACTGGCGCAGCTGCTCCTCGAGCCGCCGTTGTTCGGTGACGTCTCGGATGATCCCCTGGGAGGCTTGGACGGTACCCTCCGGCCCTCGCCAGGCCGTGGCCGTCACCAGGCAATTGATGATCGTTTGGTCGTTCTTGCGGAAGGCCGCCTCGAAGTCGCGGACCAACCCGTCGCGCTCGAGTGTGGCGCGGAAGCGATCGCGGTCCTCTTTCCGCATCCAGCTCTCGATCGCGCTCGTCCCGGCGAGCTCGGCGCTCGTCCCGACCAGCTCCTCACGCGTCGCGCCGAACAGCTTCAACAGCGCATGATTGACGTCGAGGATCGGGCCGCCCGGCGCGGTCATATAGATCGCGTCCCGCGATTCCTCGAAGAGTCGCCGGTACTGCTCTTCGCTCTGACGAAGCGCCTCGGTGGCCTGGCGACGTTCCTCCACACGGGAGGAAGCGATGTCGGTCATTTCCGTGACGTGTCGCTTCGCATCTTCCACGCGGGCCATCGAGTTCTTGAAGGTCAGGTAACTGATGACGAGCAGCGGGACGACGGCGGCGAGGGTGACGATGCTGATTTCTCGGGTCGCGGCCGCCAGTAACATCGCAATCGACGCGCTGCCGAAGTAATTGAGGCCCAGCCACATGAAATGGCCGCGCCAGATCCGATGGAACGGCATGCCGGTGTCGGCCGCGACCGCCAGCGCCGTGAACCCGCTGTTCAGGATGAAGTAGACGACGCTGCAGGCCAGCATCGGCAGCAGCAGGCCGGTCAGCTCGGTCGGCTGAACGCTCAGTGGCGCCGCGCCCGACAGCAGATAGTACGTATGAGAGGTGACCCAGACGGAGACCGCCGGCTCCGCGAAGTTGAACAGGACGCGCTGGGGTGTGCGGTATCCCCGGTACCACGAGACGAATAGGCCGTCGAGCGCGACGGTGAGGGTCGCGGGCGCTGGACCGTACAGCAGGACGAGCAGAAGGACGAAGGCATCCGAGACTGAGATGTTCGCGGATACCGCCGGCACTTTCACGGCGAAGGATCCGCTGACGAGGGTGAGGAGCGCGAGGATGAGCCAGTAGTGACTGATCCCGTCGCGCGCGACGTCCAGGAGCGCGGCGGCGACGGCGGCCACGCCGCCGACGACCATCGCTCCGATGTAGACCCTCGCGGCGGTCGGTGAACCGTCACGTGAGTGGGACGCTGACCGTGCCGGGGAAGGACTGGATTCCATCAACACGTCTCCTGGAAATCCTCGTTCGCGGATAGCCACCACCACCAGGCCGCACAGGGCTTCGGCGTCTTGGGCAAGCCCTATGCCACGCGTCGGCCGTCTGCCCAACACAGCCCAACACGCCTACTATCGGCGTCGCCTGCAACCGTGATCAGTTAAGTCGTTTGAGTCATGTCGAACTGGTTAGTGCAGTTTTCAGTTCTCAGTAGTCAGTTTTCAGTTCGGATCTCGCCCGCAAATAACTGAAAACTGATGACTGATAACTGAGAACTACGCTACAGCGAAGTGAAAAACGCTGTAGTGGTCGGTATCAGGCGACCGCCGTTACAATGCCGGACGTGCCTTGGTGGTTGATTCGACGGCTCGCGTTTGCGGTCCTCCTGGTCGTGATCGTCTCCTCAAGCGCGCTCGTGCTGGCACGGTTGGCACCCGGCGACGTCACGTCCGAGTTCTATGGATCGGGCGCCTCGACGTCCGCACTCGCGCGGGAGCGGGCGCTGGCCGGTCTGGATCGGCCGTTGCTGGCACAGTACGGCGAATGGTTGCTCGCCGCGCTTCGTTTCGATCTCGGGACTTCGCTGCTCTATCGCCGCCCCGTGGGCGAGCTGGTGCGCGAGCGCGCATTCAACACGGCGCTTCTTGCCGTCACGGCTCTCGCGATCGCGACCCTGGCGGGAATCCCGCTCGGCGTGATGGCCGGAAGTCGCTCGCGGGGATTCCTTCGGGCCGGCATCAGGCTGACCTCGGTGCTCTTGCTGTCCCTTCCGTCCCTTCTGACGTCTCTCCTCCTCGTGGTCGTCGCGGCTCGCACCCAGCTCCTGCCAATCGGCGGCATGTCGTCACCCACGCCGCTGGACGGCCATACCTGGATCGCGAGTCTCTCCGACGTGGCGTGGCATCTCGTGGTGCCGGCTGTGGCGCTCGCGCTGCCGGTGATGGCGTTGCTGGAGCGGACACAGGCGCGCGCGATGGCGGAGGTGTTGCGACAACCATTCGTGCTCGCCGCCGTTGCGCGCGGCGCGCCGCCCGCGCGCATCCTGTATCGCAACGCCCTTCGCGTTGCTGTCCGGCCGATCGTCGCGATCTACGGCCTCATCGTCGGCAGCCTGTTGAGCGGGTCCTTCATCGTGGAGGTCGTGACGGCATGGCCGGGCCTGGGACGATTGATGTACGACGCGCTGCGCGCGCGGGACATCTACCTGGTCGCCGGGGGCGCCGCGGCCGGCTCGCTGTTTATCGCGGCCGGAACGCTGTTTGCCGACCTCATGCTGGTAATGCTCGATCCGCGGGCCGCGCTGGACCGGTCCGCGCAGGCCCCTGGCGCGGGACGAGCCGCGCTATGAGGTCGATCGGTGCGGCCCTTCTGGCGGCAATCGCGATCGCCGCCCTGGCCGGGCCGGTTCTCGCCCCGTACGACCGCTCACAGCAGTTTCGAGATCAACTTTTCGCCCCGCCCATGCGTATTCGATTCTTCGACGAGGCCGGGCAGCCTCGCGCGCCGTTCGTGTATCGCTGGCGGCTGGTCGATCGGCTGGAACGGCGGTACGAAGAAGATCGTGCCCAGCCACTCACCCTTGAATGGTTCAGCGGCGGCCGGTTGCTGCAGGCGCCCGGCGGCGTGCCGCTTCTGTTGTTCGGGGCCGACAGCTTCGGCCGCGATCAACTCACACGATGGTTGTGGGGTGCGCGGACCTCGCTGGCGGTTGCTCTACTCGCGACGGCCGGCGCGCTGCTCGTGGGCACCGTGATTGGCGGCATCGCGGGTCTGGCCAGCGAGGCGCTGCCGTCCTTTGACGAGGGCCTGATGCGCATCACCGAGCTCGTGCTGGTGCTGCCTGCGATCTACGTCATGCTCGCGCTCAGGGCGGCGCTGCCGCTCGTGCTTCCGCCCACCGCCATCTTCCTGCTGCTCGTCGTCATCCTCACGCTCGTCGGCTGGCCCCACATCGCTCGAGGCGTCCGCGCGATTGTGATCGTCGAGGTGAGAGAGGAATACGCGATCGCCGCGCACGCCCTCGGCGCGACGCGCACGCGTGTGCTGTTCCGACACCTGCTTCCTGCGGCCGGTGGGTTCCTGCGCGGGCAGGCGGTCATCGTGCTGCCGGCCTTCATCGTGGCCGAAGCAACGCTCTCGTATGTGGGGTTCGGTTTTCCCGACACCGTGCCGAGCTGGGGAACCATGCTGCAGGAGGCCTCGAATATCACCACGCTCGCGCAGTTCCCCTGGCTGCTCAGCCCCGCGGTGGGAATCTTTCTGGTCGTCTTTGGCGCGAACCTGCTGCTCGAAACCCGCGAGACGAGGTAACTACAGCGTTTTTCACTTCGCTGTAGCGTAGTTCTCAGTTATCAGTCATCAGTTTTCAGTTATTTGCGGGCGAGATCCGAACTGAAAACTGACTACTGAGAACTGAAAACTGCATTAGGCCACGCGCTGTGCGACCGATGGGTGTACGCCGGGTGCCGCCCCGCGGCGCGGGTCGACGAGCAAACGAAGCACATATCTGGGTGGGACGCGGAACTCGCTCTTGCCATCGATCGAGACTGCCCGCACGACCAGTGTGAGCAGCTCCTGCCGTAGCACGGCTGGGAGCTGCCGGCCATCGAAGCTTCTGGGATCGAGCTGCAGGTTCACAAGACGATAGAGAGGAATGGCGCGCGGGCGATCGATGATCTCGATGAATGCACCGCCCTCGCTGACGTCCTGCGTGATGACCGACGCTGTCTGAACCGCCCCGGCCCGGTCGCGCCAGCTGATACGCCCGCCGAGTGCGACGTGGTGCCGCGGGCTGGCGCGCCTCTCTCGCGTCGCCTGGTTCACTTCTGCGGTCTGAGTCGCTGCCATCGGGATCATCCTCTCTTTGTTGCGCGGGGCCTCACCCCCGCGCTCTACGCGCTTCGCGCGACGCCCTTTGGGACCGCCGCAGCATTGCGTGGCGGTCAGGCTTGCCGCTTCGCGGCCCACGGTGCGTCGGTGACGCCAGGACGTACTCAAACCGCGTTCCGTCCCGCCCACCGGCAAACCCGGGGTCAGGAGGTTAGAAATCGCTTGAGAATCGGGGGGTTCGGCCCACCAAGAGGCCTCGGGCCGCCTCGGGCGGTGAGTAGACGCGTGTCATTTGTAAACTTGGTATACGAATACCCGTTATGCACCCGCGCGGCGTACCTTCAGGCCTAACCGCTGCAATTTCAAGTAGAGGCCACGCCGCGTGAGGCGCAGTATCCGCGCCGTTTCGGGGATGTTGCCGCCGCTCCGTTCGAGGGCGGCGCGAATGAGGTCGCGCTCCAAGGCTTCAACGGCGGGGCCGAGCGGGCCCGCCGGCTGCAGAGGCCCACTGATCGGACCAGCCTTCGCGGTCCTATGGTTGGTTCGGAAATCGCGAGAGAGATCGTCTGGCCGAATCCGGCCACCGGGTGCGCTCATGGCCACGGCCCGCTGGATCTCGTTGCGCAGCTGCCGCACGTTCCCCGGCCAACCTGAGTCGGCGAACAATGCGAGCGTGTCGGACGTCAGCCGGATACCGGGCTTTTCCAGCCGGTCGCAGGCCTCCCGCAGGAAGAGCGCGCTGAGGTGTGGGATCTCCTCGCGGCGTTCGCGGAGCGGAGGCACGTGAATGCGGATCACATTGAGCCGATAGTACAGATCCTCGCGAAACAGCTTTTCCCCCACGCGTTGTTCTAGATCAGTGTTCGTGGCCGCGACGATTCGAACGTCGACGCGTTGCGGCCGGGAGCCGCCAACCGGCAGGATCTCACCCTGTTCGAGGAACCGGAGGAGCTTCGGCTGGACTTCAATCGGCAGATCACCGATTTCATCGAGAAACAGCGTGCCGCCCGCCGCTGACCGGATGACGCCTGCCTGATCGGCCACAGCCCCCGTGAAGCTGCCCCGCCGGTGGCCGAACAGCTGGCTGTCGGCGAGCTCACGGGTGGTCGTCGTACAGTTGAAGGGCAGCAACGGCCCGGAGGCGCGTGGAGATCCCTCATGGATCGCGCGGGCGACCAGGTCTTTGCTGTGCCGCTTTCGCCGGTGATCAGCACGGTGAGATCACTGCCTTGCAGCCGGCGGATCTGGTCGACGACTCGCGCCATCGCGGGGCTGGCGCAGACGAATCCGGGCAACAAGGGTTCGAGCGGCACCCGGTCGCGGCTGTCGAGCGTCGAGACGGGCTGATCGCGGGTGTCGGAGAACTCGAACCCCAGTCGCGCGACGGACGCAAGGGCTCGCAGTCGCAGCGCGATCGCCGGAGTCAACGCGGCCGGTAACGCGACCGCCACCCGCCGCGGCCCGTCAGGGTCGCGGCCAAGCGGCTCGATCAATTGGATTCCCGGCGGCGGCGCGCCGCCCGTGGAAGCTCGCGCCATCGCGAGTGCGGTCCCTTCATCGCATCCTGCGCACGCGATGATGCGGACATCTCCAATCTGGGGCTGGAGGAACAGCACTGCCGCACCTCCGGTGATTTCGGCCAGGGCTCGAATCGTTTCGCGCGAGAGCAGTTCCGGCAAGACGGCCGCGTTCACCAGGCGTCGCACAATCGCGTCGTCAGTCAGATGTGTCACCTGGGGGGCGCTCGTTCCCGCGCCCTCGGCAAGGGATGTCACAGCCTTCTCGACCTCCTCAACCCGCGGCCGCGCGCCCAGGCGCTTGAAGATGTCGGCAGCCGCGCTGAGGTGCCGCAACGCCTGCGGCCGATCGCCGAAGGCGGCGATCAGCTGTCCGAGCGCGAGTTCGCTCATGCCCGTCTCGTACGGTTGCCGGATCAAATCGAACAGGCTGATACTCTGGGCGATGTCGTGGTAGGCCTCCCCGACACGGCCCGTCTGTCCGAGTAGGCGACCGCGCAGTCGCAAGTACGCGCCATGCGCGGAGGGATTGGCGCGGGGATCGAGATGTTCCCCGAGCCGCACCAACCGAGCGTCGGCCTCCTGCAGACGGTCGAGGGCGAGGAGCGCTTCACAGCCGACAAGCTCGGCGTCCACCATGTCCGTCGGCGGGACCCTCGCCGCATGCGTGATCTCATCGGCCTGCTGCAACGCAGTCTCAGCCTGCGCGCGCTGCAAGGCCATCTTCGCCGTGTGGACGCGCAGCGCCCACTGGTACCAACCGGCCGCCCGACCGCCGAATTCCCCGTAGGCCTCGGCCGCCTGCTTCAAGCAGCGATCCGCCTCGTCAAATCGCCCGCGGATCAGATGCAGCTGCGACAGGCTGTCATAAACGGCGCCGGTGATCTCGTGGAACTGCACCTGCGTGCGGGCGGCCAGCGCACGATGAAGCGTCGTCTCTGCGCGTTCGAGCTCACCGAGCTGCAGATAAACTTGTCCCAGCGTGCCGAGCGATATGGCGAACGCGTAGGTCGGAAAGCAGCGCTCTTCTAGCGCCACGCTCCGCTCGGCGAACGCCCGCGCGTCCTCAAGGCGGTGCCGAATCAACGCGAGACCGGCGAGGTTGTTGCACACGAGGCCGAGCACATCGTCGGCGTCCGCGCTGATGGCGAGGCGCTCGGCCTGGATTAACGCGGCCCGCGCCTCGTCGAGGCGGCCAGACTGCGCGAGGCTCACGGCGATCACGGTCAGGACGAGCGCCAGATCCCGGTGATCGCCGGCCGCGTGCAGGGCGGAAGTGGCAAGCGCAACGTGCTCGCGCACGATCGTGAGTTCGCCGACGTGCCGATAGCACTGGGCGAGCTCGGTATGGGCCAGGCCGATGACCAGAGGATCGTGAGCGGCTTCGGCGAACTTCAGGGCTCGGCCAAGCAGCGCAATCGCGCGGGACCGCTCGCCGCGCCGAAACGTGATCTGGCCATGGAGACGCCACAGCGCGGACAGACGTGCACGGTCGAGCGGTTGCCGGCTTTCGTCGGGCGGTGATCCAAGGGCATCGCTGGCCTGGTCGACGTTTCCCTGGAGAAGCCAGGCCTGCGCGAGCAAGCAGCGCGCGTCGATCCGGACATCCGGCGCCAGACCGGGGGTGCCTACGAGGCGCCCGAGGCACTCGGCAGCCTCCGCGCCCCGTCCGCGAATCAACACTCGTCGAGCGTGCGCCAGTTCGGCATCGGCCTGCACGCCTGCCACCGCGACAGTATACGTTGTATCCACCCGAGCCGATGACTCTGGAATCGAAACAGGCGGCGAATGCCACGGTCCGGGGCCGGACTATTCGTACCGCAGGGCGACCATCGGGTCGACGCGTGACCCACGCCTGGCCGGCAGGTACCCGGCGGCCGCCGACAGGTACGGCACATACATTGTCGGCGGCGCGGACGCTGTTGTATCTGGCGTCGCGAAGGATGCCGACGATTTCGAGCTGGCCGTCTCGACGCTGGGCCCGAACCGCCGCCCGATCGGATGTTCGTTCGGGAAGTACCCACGCTTGACAATGCCCAGAACGCTGCGATAATCGCCGCCGATTCGGCATCGTCGTCTCACCCGCCTGTGGAGGTCATCATGGCGAGGAAACCGGCCAAAGGACCCACCCCTGCGAGGAAGCGGAGAGCCTGGAAATCGCTGTTACAGTTGGAACAACTAAACAAGCGGCTCCGGCTTCAGATCCGACGTCACAAGAGGAATCTCGGGGATATGCGGGTCTCGGGCCGGTGAGCGGCGCGCCGCTTCGGCGCCCACAGCCTTAGTACTGCGTTTCACAATTACGGTGACGTCTCGGCCGCCGATGCATCCCGCCTCGCCGCGTTGCTCGTCGGTCACATGCGCCCGGCATGCTCCCTCCTCGCGCCTTGCGATCCGGGCGCCTCGGCGCCCGAATACGT
>JACOUA010000128.1 GCA_016178075.1 Acidobacteriota bacterium | reverse complement strand
CTCGTTCGGCGCGAGCTTCGCGCGATCGACGATCGCCTGCCGGTCCTGCAGTTGACGACGATGCGCGCGTTCCACGATCGCGGGATCATGCTGTGGGTGGTGCGCGCTGGGGGCAACATGTTCCTGCTCTTCGGGGCCGTGGCCTTGACGCTGGCGGTGGCCGGGGTCTACGGGGTCAAGTCGTACGTCGTGTCGCGGCGCACCAGAGAGATCGGCATCCGGGTCGCGCTGGGGGCGCGCCCCGGCGACATCCTGTGGATGGTCCTGCGGGAAGGTTTCTGGCTGACAGGGGTTGGATTCGCCATCGGGTTGCCGCTCGCTGCGCTGGCCGGGTTGGGCCTCAGCCGAATGCTCTACGAGGTCAGCGCGCTGGATCCGATTGTCTTCCTCTTCGCGCCGCTCGCCCTCGGCCTCGCCGCCACGCTCGCCGCCTACGTTCCGGCGCGCCGCGCCACGAACGTCACGCCGCTCGCCGCGCTGCGCGCGGAATGAGGGCGCGCAAGTTGTCGAACCGTAGAAGAGCAACGACGAAGCAGGCGGCCGGCGCGCTGGTGTTTCGGAACCGCGGCCAGGATCTGGAAGTCCTGCTGATTCATCCGTCGGGTCCCTACAACCGCAAGTCCCCCTGGAGCATTCCGAAAGGCGAGCCGGAGGAGGGCGAAGATCTGGAGGCAGCGGCGCGGCGCGAAACGCGCGAGGAAACCGGCGTCGAGGCGGGCGCCCTGTCGTCGCTGGGCTACGTCGACTACGCCAAGAGTCGCAAGCGTGTGCATGGCTTTGCTGCCCCGGCTCCTGACGGCGTCGCGCCGTGGTGTGCATCGTGGGAAGTGGACCGCGCGGAGTTCGTCTCGCTGGAGCTGGCGCGGACCTTGATCCATCCGGACCAGGCCCCGTTCCTCGAACGGCTGGTCCAAATGCTCGAAGCGCCTCCCGCCGAATAGGGACAGGCTATTGCGGCGAGTCTCCAGCGCGCTGGGCTTCCGTACGCCCTCTTAGGACGAGTCCTTAGGGCGGCTAGAAGCTGAAATTCATCCCGATGTCGATCTTGCGCGTGCCCAGGACGCTGGTGGGCCGGCCGAAGAAGGGCGACGTCATGGTGCCGCTGAAGCCGGAGTAGTTCGCGTGGTTGGTGAGATTCTGCACGTTCAGCGAGATCGTCAGCCGGTACCGCGGGGCATCCGGCTGCGCGACCGTCTCGATGTTGAAGCCGCCGGCTCCGGTCCCCATAATCCGAATGCCGGGCGGCAATGGGATCGTCCGCTTCCCAAACGAAAAAGTGTAGGCAAAGCTCCCCGACAGCGTGAACTGTCCCCGGGAACGCGCGGTGTTCCGCCCGACGCCCAGGGGTCGATCGTTGAACACCAGATCGCCGTTGTCATCGCGGCCCGTCCGAATGGCGTAGGGCGGGGCACTCGAGGCGTTCACGTTGAGGAACACGTTGAAGTTCTTCAGCATCGAGGTGCTGATGAAGAAGAAGACTCGCTGACGGACGTCACCCGCCGCAGGGCCCCATTCGGTCGCGAGGTCGCCGCTCGGCGGCATGTTGAAGGCGCCGTCGGTGTTGTTCTCTGAGCGGCCCAGGAAGTGGCCCAGGTTGAAGCTCAGTCGCCTCCAGTTGAAGCGCGCCTTGTTGAGGTCCGGCGACGGCGCCGATAGGTTGTAGCTGACGTTGGTGGACAGCTGATGCTGGCGCGACGCCGCGTCGGACAGGACTTCGACGACATTGCCAAACACGGGATCGGGCCGCACGCCGGCCACGGGCGCATTCAGGTTCGCGCCTCGCAGGAGATCGGCGCCGCGCATGTGGCTGTACGTGGTGCTGACCCGTATCTTCGGCGTGAGCTTGCGATCCAGGCCGGCGCTCAGCCGCATCGTTCGGCCCATCTGGACATCGTCGCCCAACAGGTAGCGATTGATGGGTGGAATGACCCCGAAGAACCCGGGATCGGGATAGATCGGATCGACGATGTTGAGCTCGCGCTGGCGGAAACCGTCCACGCGCAGCGTCTGCTCGTAGGTGTTGGGGTTCAGCCAGTCGTAGAAGATCCCCCAGCTCGCGCGCAGTGTCGTGTTACCGCTCGTCCCCGGCGCCCAGGTAATGCCGAACCTGGGCCCGATGTTCGCCAGATCCTGGAGGTGCGTCTGGGCTTCCCACCGGACGCCGGGGCTGAGCGTCAGGTTCTTCCGCACGCGGATGTCGTCCTGCAGGTACCAACCGGCCTCAAGATTCCAGTACGTGATGGTGGGATCGCCGAGCCGTCGCCGATAGCCTCTCGGGCGCCCCTCCTCGAACGCGGCCAGGCTCTCGAAGGTATAGGTTCCGAGATAGTTCGACGTGTCGTCCGAGCGGTGCCAGCCGCTGTCGAGGACGATGCCGGTCCGGAGGGAGTGGATGCCGCGAACGTAGTCCAGATCCGAGGCGAGATTGACGCTCCTGGTATGTCGTCCCCCGGCCATCTGCTGCCCGCCGCTGGTGAAGGCGTCGTTGACGTGGATGGTCGGCGCCTCGACCACCGCATGGGAGTCCGAATCCGACCACGTGATCTGCAGCCGGGTGTTGGTGAAGAACCGCCGGCCGAGCGGCCCGGCTTCCTGAATCCGAAGCGTGGACGATCGGTTGTCACTCGAGTACGCACGCTCCGGCAGATCGTACGCCCCGATACCCAGGTTCTTCTGAGTGGATCGGTTCTGGAAGAAGCTGAGACGCAGCGTCTGGTCCTTGGTGACGGCGTAGTCGAGCAACCCGCGCACGAAGAGGCTGTCGCGCGGCGATCGGATGCTGAGCGCTTCCGACCGCGTCGCCCCGCCCGGCAATGCCACGTTCAGATTTGGCGTCTCGTAGGCGCTCGTGCCCGAGATGCCGATGTTGAACGAGCTCTTCTGGCTGATGAGCGACCCGCCGATGTTCGTGCCGAAGTCCCGGGTCTGCTCGGGTCCCTTGGTGGGCGTGAAGGGGCTGCGGCCGCTCATCGAGCCGTCGCGCAGCCTGAAGTTGACGCCGCCGCGCAGCGGGCCGACGCCGGGCTGCGTGATGATGTCGATGAAGAGCGCCCCGGCAAAATGGTTCTCGGCCGCGAACGCATCGCGTGTGATGTGCACCGCCTTGATTTGCGCCTTGGGTGGAAGCTTTCCGCCTTCGAAGCTGTCGATGCGCATCACGGCGCCAGGCCCCGCCATCTCCTGAAGCTGCCGCTGCATCTCCTCGGGGTCGTCGGAGAGCGCCTCGATCTGCTCGCGCGTCAGCGCCGTGCCGAACGATCGGCCGCGCGGATCGGCCGCCGCTTCCTGGGCATCCCGGCCGACCGTCACCGTGTCGGTCAGCTTTTGCAGCGGAAGCACGAGGATGTGCTTGTTGTCGCCGCTCCGGATCCGGACGTCCTTCAACGTCCCGTTCTCGAACCCGGGAAACTCGGCCTGGATGTTGTACCGGCCGAGCGCGAGACGTTCGAACGTCGCGATTCCCTTGTCCGACGTTTGAGCGGGCGCGACCGTCGCGGCCTTGGTCGCGTCGTCTTGTCCCAGGATCGTCACCGTCGCGCCTGGAATCACTGCGCCGCTCGGGTCCGCGACCGTCACCAACAGCCGGCCGACCGCCGTCGGCGTCGAGGGACTCCGACGCTGCGCGGGCGTTTGGGCGAGCACGGGCTGGGAAAGGAAGACGAGAATTGTGGCTGTCGCCTTCGCCCCAAGCCGATGCCTCATTTGCGGACCTCGAACTTTCTGGGATCGATCTTCGCGTTGATGCGGAATCTGTCGAACACGGTCTCTTCGATCGTCACGCCGGCGACCGATCGCCTGAGCTGAAAGGGGAACTGTATGCCGTCGACGTCGCGATAGTCCGCGTAATACACACGATGCTCGACGACGCGGTCCTGTGCCTGCACCTGCCAGCTCACCATGATCGGGAGATGCGTCTGGCTGTTGATGAACAGCTTCAGCGCGAAACTGGCTGGGCCCTTCACGTCGAGGACGTCGGCCTTGCCCTGCGGCGCTTCGGCCATGCCCGCGTACGTGAAGGTCAGCGGGTAGCTGCTGAACGAGCTCGCGAACATCCCGAGCGTCAGACGAACGAAGTCCTGCTTGACCGTTGCGGTTCGGGTCCGTCGAGCCATCGCCTGTTGTTCCGCGGGCGACATCGGCGGACCGCTGGCGCGTCCGCCCACCCGGCCGCCGGGTGCAGCTGCGTTCGGTGGCGGCCCACCCTCGCGACCGCCAGCGGGAGGCTCACCCTGACGACCGCCAGCGGGTGGTACGGTCGGCGGCGGTGATCCTCCATCACGGCCTCCTGCGGGAGGTGGTGGAGCACCCAGACGCGCGCCGCCCGGCGGGAGGTTCGGTGGTTGCTGTGGGGGATCCTGAATCAGCTCGTCGCCGTTGAATCCGGTTGAAGTTGGCCCACTTTCCTGTGCGGGAATCTCGTCCTTCCGGACGTACTTGTCCGGCAGCTCGGTCGAGATCTCGAATTCAATGGGGACGAGGTTCTCGCCGCGGACCTGTCGAGTGCGGCCGGTCGCCACGAAGGACTTCACACCGGAGAGGCGCTTTTCGCCTCCCAGCGCCTCGCGGGCGGTGGCCAAGATCCTGACCGCGTCAGGCCGCTGACTGTCCTGCTCTCTCGCAACGGTTGGAGTGATCAGGCAGACCAGACCGACTAGCAGGATGACGCATCGCCCGAGACGCATCGCGGCTCCGGTCGAAAGGGGGGCCGGCCCGTGCCGGCCCCGGGGGTGAGACCTTCCTGTTTCAGACGCGTTTAGACACCGAATGGTTGGGATGGGATCAACGGCCCTGAGTCGGCGGACGGATCTCGGTGTCGGGCAGGCTGAAGGCGAGATACTCGCCGGTGTAGTTGCCGCCGCTGACGGCCACGATGATGTACTGCTTGCCATCCAGCATGTAGGTCATCGGCGATCCGCTCTGGATCGCGGGCATCCAGACCGCCCCGACCTGCGTGCCGGTGCGCTTGTCGTACGCCCTCAGCATCGCGCCTCGCGGATGCTCTGCGGTCGTCGTGATCTGTGGATCCCCGATGACGACGAGCGATTTCGTCACCATCAGACCGACACCGGCCGCGCCGGGCTGACCGGTCTTCGCAATGTTCAGCCCCTTGAGCGCCGGGTGATTCCGGATGGCGTCCGGCGTATCGCCGTGCGGCGCCTGCCAGATGACCTCGCCACGATCCAGATTGATGGCCGACACGAGTCCGTACGGCGGCTTCACGATCGGCAGACCCTGAACGTTCAGGCCTCCGCCTTCGCCGCCCCCGCCAGCCGGGGCGGGTGTGGCTGGAGGTGGCGTGCGCGCTTCGCGCGCGCGCTCCGCGGTCCGCGGTGAATCGGCAGCGCAGCAATCGCCAGGCCCGAGCACCTCCCGGAACTGCTGTCCGGCGATGCCCGCCACATACCGAATGTCGGAGAATGCGGCGGGAGGCGCCACGAGCGTGCGAACGGAGAACCCGGTATTCGCCGCCGGCGCGAAGACCGTGTGAGTTTCAGGATCGTATCCGCCGCCCGGCCAGTTGGTCGCGGTGCCGCCGCCGAGCGCGCCGAGCATGCCCTTGACGTCGCCGAGGATTCCGGGCGTGAAAGGAGACGGTGCCCACTTGTACCGCTTCAGCCTCTCGAGCGCTTCCGCCCGCAGGGTGGGCGTGAAATCGATCAGGTCGTCGGGCACCTTCACGTAATTGCGGGCGTACGGCGCCGGCTTGGTTGGATGCGGCTGCGTCGGCGACGTCTTCTCGCCGGGCACGTCCGATTGCGGCACCGGCTTTTCCTCGATTGGCCAGATCGGCTCGCCGGTGACACGGTCGAAGACGTAGAGCCACGCCTGCTTGCTCGGGAGCGCCACGACCTTGCGCGGTTTGCCGTCGATGACGACGTCGGCGAGGAGCGCGGCGGAGGAGTTGTCGAAGTTCCAGAGCGGATGGTGAACGAGCTGGTAGTACCATTTCCGCTGGCCTGTCTTCAGATCGACGCACACCAGGCTCTCGGCGAACAGATTGTTCCCTGGCCGATGTCCGCCGTAGTAGTCGGACGTTGGCGTTTCGACCGGCAGATAAACGAGTCCGAGCTCCTCGTCGACGGTGATCTGGGTCCAAACGCCGACGTTGCCGTTGATCGCCCAGGATCCGTTCTCCCACGTGTCGTTGCCGAACTCACCTGGTCTCGGGATCGTGTGAAACGTCCAGAGCAGCTTGCCGGTCCGGACGTCGAAGGCGCGCACGAGCCCCTTCGTGTTGTCGTGGGTTGAGACAGTCGCGCCCTCCCGCATCGCCGATCCGACGATGACGGTGTCTTTCACCACGATTGGCGTGGAGTGGACGCCGATCTCGCCCGTCTCCTGGTCGATCGGCACGTTGGCGCCCTTGACGACGCCTCGCTTCAGATCGACGAGGCCGTCTTGGCCGAAGGTGCCGATGATGGACCCGGTTTTCGCGCTGAGCGCGACGAGCCGGTAGCCCGTGGTGACATAGAGGATGCGATCGTCGCCCTTGCCGTCCGTCCAATAGGCCACGCCTCGGCCGGACAGTTGCCGCGGCGCGACCGCGGCGCGCTTGCCCTCGCGGATGCTGTGCGTCCAGATGAGCTCGCCGGTCTTCGCGTCGAGCGCGATGACCGAGCGGCGCGTGCCGCCGGTGGTGTAGATCACCCCTTTGACCATCAGCGGTGTGCCCTCCAGCTTGAACTCGGGGTACGGGCCCAGGCTGTCGGTCTTGAAGCGCCAGGCGACTTCGAGCTTGTTGAAGTTGGAGGCGTTGATTTGATCGAGCGGCGAGTACCGCGAGCCCCTGAGGTCGGCGGTGTAGTGGGGCCATTCGCCGTTCTGGGTCGAGGGTGGTCCCGCCCACTTGGTCGTGGTCGGCACGCCGACCAGGATCTGAGCGGACAGGGCCACCGTGATCCCGAGGAGCCCGAAGAGGAGCGCGGCAAGCGTTCGAGATCGTCCTCGCGCCATCGTGCACGTCCTTTCTGGATGTGTCCCTCGGACAAAGCTCGGGGCACCCTGAGCTTGTCGATGGGTGCACGAGACAGTACTCGGGCCGGCCGCTAGAGGCAAGGGCCTCGATGATCCGCCGGCGTGGCCGCGATCGCGCGCGTCCGCGAGGTGGCGCGCAAAGTGCGCGTGCACCCTGGGCGCGATCGATCGAGCGGCGGAGTACGGTTCTCTCACGGTCTTGGGCCTGTCGCTTGATGTTAGACGACTTTCGTGTTCCCGCGGACCGATACTGACCGGGGGCACACCACGCACAGCCTCCAGGCCTGCGATGTATGATCGCTGCCGCCGGCGCGAGGCTGAGGTGCCGGCCTCCGCAATCTTCCAACGCACAGGAGACGCGCGTCATGTCGTGCATCGGTCGCGTCGCATCTAACAGGCTGCCGGCAACGTGCCGCGTTTTTCAGTGGCCTGCTATTGCGGTCGGGTTGGCGCTAGGGACCGCGGTCTTGACGGCCGAGCAGGGCGGGACGCCGCCGCGCGCCTTGACCGCCGCCGACTACGCGCGCGCCGAGAAGTTCATGGGCTACAACACCACGCCCCTGGTGTTGCGGTCCGGTGTCCGGCCGACCTGGCTGCCCGACGACCGATTCTGGTATCGCGTCACGACGCAGAAGGGCGCGGACACCGTGCTGATCGACCCGCTGAAAGGCACGCGTGCGCCGTGCGACCTGCCGGCGTGCAAGGAACCGGTCGCGGGAGGCGGTCGCGGGGGAGGCGGCCGCGGCGGACCGGCGGCCAGAAACGACGTGCCGTCGCCGGACGGGACACGCACGGCGTTTATTCGAGACTCCAATCTTTGGGTGCGCGAGGCCGCGACCAAGAAGGAAACACCCCTCACCACCGACGGCGTGAAGGATTTCGGCTACGCGACCGACAACGCCGGCTGGACGAAGAGTGACCGGCCCGTCGTCATCTGGTCGCCCGACTCGAAGAAGATTGCGACGTTTCAGCACGATGGCCGTGGAGTCGGGGAGATGTATCTGGCGGATACCAACGTGGGCCATCCGACGCTGCAAGCCTGGAAGTACCCGCTTCCGGGCGACGACAAGATCTTCATGATCCACCGCATCATCATCGAGGTCGACGAGGCGCGCGTCGTACGCCTGCAGATGCCGCCCGATCCGCACCGGTCCTCGCTCTGCGACCACGTCGTCTGCGGCGGACAGTGGGCCGACGTGCAATGGAGCCCCGACAGCACCCAGCTCGCGTTCGTGTCCACGTCGCGCGACCACAAACGCGAGCAGCTTCGAGTGGCGGATGCTGCGACCGGGTCAGTGCGTGACGTGCTGGAGGAGACGGTTCAGACGTTTTTCGAGTCCGGCAACGGTCGCGTGAACTGGCGCTTCCTTCCGGCGTCGAACGAGGTCATCTGGTTCTCCCAGCGCGACGACTGGGGGCAGCTCTATCTGTACGACCTGGCGGCCGGCAAGCTGAAAAAACAAATCACGACCGGCGACGGCAACGTCACGCAGCTCTTGAGGGTCGACGAGCAGAGCCGGATGCTGTACTTCCTCGGCGTCGGCAAGGAGAAAGGCCGCGACCCCTATTTCGTCCACTTCTACCGCATCGGCTTCGACGGCACGAGCCTGTCGCTGCTCACGCCCGAGGACGCCCATCACGATGTGTCCTTGTCGCCGTCGGGACGGTTCTTCGTCGACAGCTACTCGAAACCCGACGTGCCGCCCGTCACGGTCCTGCGAGATGCCGACGGAAAGCTCGTCAGCTCGCTCGAGAAGGCCGACGTTTCGAAGCTCGCCGCGGCCGGTTGGAAGGCGCCAGAGCCGATTACGGTGAAGGCCCGTGATGGCGTAACCGATCTGTACGGGCTGCTCTTCAAGCCGACGAACCTCGATCCTCTGAAGAAGTACCCGATCGTCAACCATATCTACCCGGGTCCGCAGACCGGAAGCGTCGGCGGCCGCAGCTTCTCGCCGGCGCGCGGCGATGCGCAGGCGCTGGCCGAGCTCGGCTTCATCGTCGTCGAGATCGACGGGATGGGCACGCCCTGGCGGTCCAAGAAGTTCCACGAGGCGTACTTCGGCGATATGGGCGACAACACGCTGCCCGATCAGGTGACGGGCATGAAGCAGCTCGCACAGCGCTTTGCCTGGATCGACATCGATCGAGCGGGGATCTTTGGGCATTCCGGCGGGGGCTTCGCGGCCGCGGACGCGATGTTCCGGTATCCCGACTTCTTCAAGGTCGGCATCTCGGAAGCTGGAAACCACGACAACCGCGTCTACGAAGACGATTGGGCCGAGAAGTGGCAGGGGCTGCTCGTCAAGAAACCGGATGGCACGACGAACTACGACAACCAGGCGAACCAGAGCATCGCGAAGAACCTGAAAGGCAAGCTGCTGTTGGCGCACGGCACGCTGGACACGAACGTCCCGCCCAACAACACCCTGCTGGTGGTGAACGAGCTCATCAAAGCCAACAAGGATTTCGATCTGTTGATGCTGCCGAACAGGGGGCACGGCTTCGGCAACGAGCCGTACATGGTCCGCAGGCGCTGGGATTACTTCGTGCGCCATTTGATGGGTGCGGAACCGCCGCGCGAATACGAGCTGCGTCCGCCGTCGGAGACGCCCCCGCCAACGAGTCAATGATCCCGGAGCCGCTTCCCATGAATATAGGCCGACTGAAGCTGTTCGCCGTTACGATCGCCGTCGTCGGATTGACGATGGTTCTTCGTGGCTTCCTAGCCGAGAGCTGATAGCTGAAAGCTGAGAGCTGATACCTGAAGGCTGATAGCTGTCTATGGCCTCCCGTCGCTTCCTTCCCCTGCTGCTGCTGCTCTTCGTGGGCAGCGGCTGCGCGGCGTTGATCTACGAAGTCGTCTGGTTCCAGCTCCTCGAGCTCGTCATCGGCGTATCGGCGGTCTCGTTGGGCGTCCTGCTCGGCACGTTCATGGGTGGCATGTGCCTCGGGAGCCTGGCCCTCGCCCGGGTCATTCCCGCCAGCCACCATCCGCTCCGCGTGTATGCGTGGCTCGAGCTGGGGATCGGCGCGATCGGGCTGGCGGTGCTGGTCGGCATGCCGCTCATCGGGGGTGTCTACACGGCCTGGGCGGGATCGGGCGCGACGGGCGTCCTGCTCCGCAGCATCGCCGCTGCGATTTGTCTTCTGCCGCCCACGCTGCTGATGGGCGCCACGCTCCCGGCGATGGCGCGGTGGATCGAGACGACGCCGAGCGGCGTCTCGTGGCTGGGGTTTTTTTACGGCGGCAACACCGCAGGCGCGGTCATCGGCAGCCTCCTGGCCGGCTTCTACCTGCTCCGCGTACACGACATCGTGACCGCGACCTTCGCGGCGGTGGCCCTCAACGTGACGGTGGCCGTCGTCGCCCTCGCGGTCGCTCGCTCGACGACCTACGAGACGAGCCAGGACGCATCGACACCGGTCATCCGGGACACCGGCGCCCTGACGATCTACATCGCCATCGCGCTCTCGGGGATGACGGCGCTCGGGGCCGAAGTCATCTGGACCCGCCTCCTGTCGCTCCTCATCGGCGGGACCGTCTACACGTTCTCGTTGATCCTGGCGGTGTTTCTGCTCGGGATCGGGATCGGCAGCAGCATCGGCTCGGCGCTGGCGCGCGGCGTGGCGCGGCCGCGCGTGGCGTTCGCCTGGTGTCAGCTGATGCTGTGCTTCGCGATCGGGTGGGCGGCGTACATGCTCACCGAATCGCTCCCCTACTGGCCGGTCAATCCCTCGATCTCAACGAATCCCTGGTACAACTTCCAGCTCGATCTCGTTCGATGCCTCTGGGCGGTGCTGCCCGCCGCGATCCTCTGGGGCGCGAGCTTTCCGCTGGCGCTCGCCTCGGTCGTGTCACCCGGACAGGATCCGGCGCGGCTGGTCGGTGGCGTCTACGCCGCCAACACGGTGGGGGCCATCGTCGGCGCGCTGGGAGCGAGTCTCCTGCTCATGGCGTGGATCGGGAGCCAGCACGCCCAGCAGGTCCTGATCGTCCTCGCGGGGTTGTCGGCGCTGCTCCTCGAGCCGTTCTCGACCGCATCCGATAAGGGACCGGCCCGCCTGTCGATGCCCGGCACCCTCGCGCACGCGCTGGCGGTCGCTGCCGTCGTCCTGCTGGTGCGCGGCGTACACCCGGTGCCCGGCATGCTCGTCGCGTACGGCCGGTACATGCCGACCCGAATCGGCACGGCCGACGTCATCTACATGGGCGAGGGGTGGAACGCCTCGGTCGCGGTGTCGCGTCTCTCGAACGGCGTGCTCAACTATCACAACGCCGGCAAGGTCCAGGCGTCGAGCGAGCCGCAGGACATGCGGCTCCAGCGGATGCTCGGGCACCTCACGACCCTCATCCCGAAGACACCGCGGTCGGTGCTGGTCATCGGGTGCGGCGCGGGCGTGACGGCGGGCGCCGTCTCGATCGATCCGATGGTCGAGCACGAAACGATCGCCGAAATCGAGCCGCTCGTGCCCCGCGTCGTCTCGACCTATTTCAGCCAGCACAACTTCGATGTGGTTCGGAATCCGAAGGTCCGGGTGCAGATCGACGACGCCCGCCATTTTCTGTTGACGACGAGGGAGAAGTTCGACGCGATTACGTCGGACCCACTGGATCCGTGGGTGAAGGGCGCGGCGATGCTCTACACGAAGGAGTTCTTCGAGGTCGTCAAAGAGCACCTGAATCCGGGTGGGGCGGTGACGCTCTTCGTGCAGCTGTACGAGAGCAACGCCGAGGCGGTCAAGAGCGAGATCGCGACGTTCTTCGAGGCCTTTCCGAACGGCGTTGTCTGGGGGAACACGAACAACGGCCGTGGCTACGACCTGGTGTTGCTCGGGCAGGTCGAGCCGACGCGGATCGATCTGGACGAGATGGACGGGCGCTTGCGGCGGCCGGAGTACGCGCCAATCGCGCGCTCGCTCGGCGAGGTGGGGATCCACTCAGCGGTCGATCTGTTCGCGAACTATGCCGGGCAGCACTCGGATCTCGGGCCGTGGCTGAAAGACGCTGCGATCAATCGGGATCGCAACCTGCGGCTGCAGTACCTCGCGGGGCTGGGCTTCAATCTCTACGAGAGCGACGCCATCTACTCGGACATGCTCACCTACAGCCGGTATCCGGAGAATCTCTTCGTGGGGTCGGATCTGTTGAAGCAGCAGCTCCGTGAAGGAATCGCCCGCCAGCAGGGGAAGTAACCGGCCGCTCATGCAGTATGCTGACCACGATGCCCCTCAAAGGCCGGTTGTCACTGATTGTCATCCTGGCGTTTGGCCCCGTGGCGTCGGTTCTGGCCGCCGCCCGCGCCGACCTCACCATCCCGGCGGGCCGGCTCAGCGCCGGAACGCCCGCGCCGACGATCGACGGCCGCGTCACCGAGGACGCCTGGTCGAAGATTGAGCCGCAGAGCTCGTTCACTCAGCAGGATCCGATTGAGGGTGCCCCGGCCAGCGAACGGACAGAGGTCCGCGTGCTCTTCGACCAGGGACAGATGTACATCGGCGTCATCTGCTTCGATCGCGAGCCCGGCAAGATCATCGTCAGCCAGGCCCGCCGCGACTCGCAGTTGGGCGACGTCGATTCGGTCGTCATCGTGCTCGACACCTTCAACGACAACCTGAACGCGTTCGTCTTCGGCACCAACGCGCTCGGCATCCAGTACGACGGCCAGGTGTCCGGCGAGGGACAGAGCGGCGGCGCCTCCAATATCGGTCCCGGGGTCGGGGGCGGCCAAGGGGGCGGCCAGCAGCGCGGGACCATTAGCGCGTTCAACCCGAACTGGGACGGCGACTGGCGGGTCAAGGCGCAGATCACCGAGCGCGGCTGGGAAGCCGAGATGGCCATTCCGCTCAAGACGCTGCGGTACGCCTCCGGCGACAACCGCACCTGGGGCATCAACGTGATGCGGAACATCCGGCGGAAGAACGAGCAGGTGTATCTCTCGCCGATTCCGCGCGGCTTCGACATCTACCGCGTATCCTTGGCGGCGAAGTTGACGGGGCTCGAGCTGCCGGCCCGGCGCGACGTGAAGCTCATTCCGTTCGTGCTGGGGTCCGCGAACAAGGACTACACGGCGGCGACCCGTCAACTGGATCGGAAAGGGGACGTGGGCCTCGACGTGAAGTGGGGGCTGCGTCCCAGCCTGACCGCCGACTTCACCGTCAACACCGACTTCGCGCAGGTCGAGGCCGACGAAGAACAGGTCAACCTCACGCGGTTCGATTTGTTCTTCCCCGAGAAGCGGCCGTTCTTCCTGGAGAACGCGTCGACGTTCCAGTTCGGCGCCCCGCAGCAGATCGATGTGTTCTTCTCCCGCCGCATCGGATTGTCGGCCACCGGCAGCACGGGGACGCCGATCGGCATCATCGGCGGCGCGCGTCTCAGCGGGAAGGTGCGCCACTTCAACATCGGCCTGCTGGACATGCAGACCGAAGAGACGATCGACGCCCGCACCGACCGGCTGGTGGCGCCGGGCAACAACTTCAGCGTGTTCCGCCTGCAGCGCGAGCTCGGCCGGTCCACCTTCGGCGGCATCATCGTGAACCGGCAGGGCACCGGATCGGCGGCCGGGCGCGACAACTACAACCGCGCCTATGGCCTCGACGCCAACGTGCAGGTGTCGACCAACGCCAAGCTCTTCACCTTCATCGCGCGCAGCGACTCGCCCGGCGCCAAGGGCTCTGACTACGCCGCCCGGGTGTACTACAACTTTTCGAACAACGTGTGGTTGATCGGTGGCGGCTATTCGCAGGTCGGCGACCGCTTCGACTCCGAGCTCGGGTACGTGCCGCGGCGCGGGTATCGGCGGCCTGAATACCGGGTCTTCTTCCAGCCGCAGCCGAAGCGCTGGTCGTGGATCCGCCGCGTGTCGCCCCACACCAGCTACAGCGCGTACATCGGCCTGGACGGCGAGCTCCAGAGCTCGAACGGCCACTTTCACTTCTTCGAGATTCAGCCGAAGCAGGGGGGCCGGTTCGGCACCTTCGTCGACCGCGGCCAGGACCGGCCGGTCGCGAATTTCGTCGTGTTCAACGCCAACGGCACCCGCGTGGTGATTCCGCCGGGGCTCTACACGTGGTACCAGCTGGCCAACGAGTTTCTCAGCGACCCGAGCGCGCGGTTCTCGGGCACGATTCGGGTCCGCACCGGCGGGTTCTACGACGGCGACTACACGAGCGTGGAGCTGAACGGCAACGTGCGCGTCGGGTCACGGTTCATCGGGAGCGCCGGCTGGACGCGGCAGAACGTCGACCTGAAGTACGGGAAGTTCCACACCGATCTGGTGCCGGTGCGGGTGAGCTACTCGTTCACGACGCTGGCGAGCCTGCAGGCGCTGATGCAGTACAACAACCAGTCGTCGCTGCTCTCGTCGAACATCCGACTCGCGCTGCTGAACCGCAGCGGCACGGGCCTGTTCGTCGTCTACAACGACCGCCGCGACACCACCACCCTCGATCCCCGCGAGGTGCTCGGCCGCTCGTTCGTCGTGAAGTACACCCGCCTGCTGGACTTCTAGGGTCTCCGTGCCTGACCGGCCAGGACGGGGCGGGGTGTTGGCGAGGCGATCCGGCGAGCCCGGAACCGACGAGCGTTGACACAGGAGGGCAAGTCATGCAGGTGAGCCGACGACAGTTCACGACCACTCTCGCGGCCGTGGGCCTTGCCGCCGCGCCGCGGGTCCGGCTTGGCGCGCAGGCCGGCGTGTCGCCGGACGAGGCGCGCGCCATCTACCGGCGCTCGATCTCCATCGATGCGCTCGCCAACCCGGGCTCGATGAACGTGCCGTGGCCACCGCGCGGCCCGCTGACGCCGGTTCAGATCGACAGCATTGGGAAGAGCGGGCTCACTGCGCTCAACGTGACCGTGAGCGCCGACGACTTCGAATCGACCGTCCGCAACCTCGCGCTGTGGACCGGTGAAGCCGTCCGCTATCCGCGGCTGATTTCGATCGTGCGGCGCCACGAGGACATCGATCGCGCCAAGGGCGACGGGACGCTGGGGTTGATCCTCGGGTTCCAGAACACGGAGATGCTCGACCGTGACCTGTCCCGACTCGAGCTGTTCCACCAGCTCGGCGTCCGAATCATCCAGCTCACATACAACGACAGAAACATCATCGGCGACGGCTGTCTCGAGCCGGGTGACGCCGGCCTGAGCGCGTTCGGCCGCGACGCGGTGGCGCGGATGAACGCGCTGGGCGTTGCCGTCGACTTGAGCCACTGCGGCACGAGGACGACCGCCGACGCCGTCGCGACCTCAACCAGGCCGCCGCTCATCACGCATTCCGGCTGCCGCGAGGTCTACCGGCATCCGCGGAGCAAGGAGGATCGCGAGCTGAAGGCCATGGCGGACAAGGGCGGCGTCGTCGGCATCTATTTCATGCCGTTCATCGGCGGCGCCAAGGGGGAGGGTGCCACCGAGGAGCTGCTCGCGCGGCAGATCGAGCACGCGTTAAAAGTGTGCGGTCCCGATCATGTCGGCATCGGCAGCGATCTGAGCGTGACGCCGATCGACGAGACGCCGCAGTACAAGCAAGCGCACCGCGCCTTCGTGGAAGGCCGCGCGAAGCGCGGCATCTCAGCGCCGGACGAAGAGCGCCCGCTCTACATTCCCACGCTGAACCACCCGAGGCGGCTCGAAGGCGTCGCGGAGCTGCTGGCGCGCCGCGGGCACGCCGCGCCGGTCATCGAAAAGGTGATCGGCGGCAACTTCTACCGCGTGCTGCGCGACATCTGGAGCGTGCGCTCGTAACGCTGGCGGGCGCGGAGGTCGCCAGCTGCGCGAGGATGTGCGCTTCGCCCTGCGACAAGCCGTATTCACGCAGATCGGCGAGGTACAAGCCGATCCGGTGCGTCGCTCGATGGAGAGGGGGCACCAGACGCAAGGGCATCGATGGTCAGCAGCCGCATCGTACTATTCCGCGGAGCTTCGCTTCGCTTCGATCGGATCCGCGGTGGGGCCGGATCGACGATCCTCCGATCCGTGTCTGGACGGACGACTACTCGAATCTGGTCGAGATTCTCCGCTGGCGGTAGGCGGGTCCTTCCTCGCGACCCGGCCGTTGATCCGAATCCAACCGACGTTGCCGTCCGGGGTGCGGACGAACTCGAAAGGTGAGCCGGTGTAGGAACCGGCTGTCGCGTACGCGACGTCGGGGCCAAAGAACACCAGTGAGGTGTTGTTCGCGCCACCGCTGTTCACGACGAGCGTGCCGCCTTCGTCGCGGACCTCGACCGTGCCGAGTGGCGGCCGGCGATAGGTGCCGATGTAGGCGGCGAGATTCGGCTGCCTGGTCAACGGCGTCGAATGGCCCGTCATGGCTTCGTTGACGCCCCGATGCGCGATCGGCTGATTCGGCGCGAGCGCCAGACCTTCGTACAGCGTCTGGGTGGCGCGTTCGACGTCCTGGACCAGCCGCCACCCATCGCTATGGTTCGTCAGGATGCTGAACGCCAGGTTGCGTTCCGGCACGAGCTGGACATGCAGGCAGTGACCATTCAGCGTGCCGCCATGCGCCGCGGTCAGGACGCCGTTCAGGCGACGGAGCTGCCATCCGATGCCCATGTCGTCGTCCGTGCTGTTTTTCCGAAGCTGGGGCGTCCGCATGAGCTCGAGCGCCGCCGGAGCCAGCAACGGCCCGCCCTGCGCGTCTCTGCCATCCCCGAGGTGGAACTTCGCATAGCTCAGGAGGTTCGTCACGCTCGTCGCGACGCCGCCTGCCGTGGTATTGAGGGACCAGCTGAAGGGGCGAATGACTTCTGTCTGCTCGCCCCGCTGCCGGTGGCCCACGGTGAAGCGGTAGGTCATCGCGTCCGCGCTCCGCGTGAAGGCGCGCGTCAGGCCAAGCGGCGCGAACACGAGCTCGCGAAGCGCGTCGTGGATGTTCTTGCCCGTCACCACTTCGATGACGCGGCCCGCCACGCCGAATCCGGCGTTGTTGTAGCTCCAGACCGAGCCGGGCGCAGACAACTGCGGGAGCTCACGCAGGCCTGACACGAAATTCGCGAGAGTTTCCGTACCGCGATCGTCGGTGTTGAGTTGTCCCTCCCAGCCTGGAGTGTGCGTGAGCAGGTGCCAGATGGTCACCTCGCGACTGACGGTTTCGTCCAGGACTCGGAAGTCAGGAAGGTATCGACGAACCGGCGCTTTCAGATCCACCTTCCCCTGATCGACCAGCCTCATGATGGCGGTCGCGGCGAACGTCTTTGAAATGGACGCGATCTGAAAGATGGTGTCGGGCGTGACCGGCTGCGGCTCATCGACGCTGGTCACGCCGAAGCCACGGGTCATCGTCTCGCCGTTCTTCATCACGCCGAACGCCACGCCCGGCACGTGGTATTCCGCCATCTTGGCGGTGATCAGCTGCGAGAGCTCTTCGAACGTGCGCGGCGTATCGGGCCCAGGGCTCGAGCGGCGTTGAATCGGACCTAACGCCGCCATCCCCGTGAGGTAGAGAAACTCTCTTCGTCGCATGGGGCTCCTTTGTCGCGCCGCGCCGTTACTTCCCCACCCGACGCGATGCACTGACACCGTGATACTGAGGCGCCTTTGCACCTGCGTCGCCTGAGGCACCCGTCCTTACTGGGTTGCGAAGCAATAGAAGAGGCCCGCGCCGCCTGTGCTGACCAGATTCTCCTGACTGCAGCCCCGGCTCGCGTGCGTGGAGTTCCACGACGTGTTGCCGCCGCCGGTGCGATCGTGATGGCCGAGCTGGGCCGTCCCGGCTGCGCCGCTGGTCCAGTTCTGACAGGTGTGGTCGGCGCCGTCCGTGAACGCGGTGCCGTCCAGTTGCGATCCGGTCAGCATGTCGTGGCGGTTCGGGGTGTCGCCGACCCCGTTGACCGTCTCGCCCTTTTCTGTGATCGCGGTCACCTTGGTCAGGTTGTTGCCGCGGCGGGCGGCGTCGATCGTGTCGCCGTGGAGGTCCGCGACGCTTTGACCGATGCGCGCACCCTTCGCGTTATACCAGGGTCCCTGGCCGATTCGGTCGCGCGCGTTGACGGCCGGCTGACCGCCGGTGGCGCTCGCGCTCAGATAGGCGTGCCACGTGCGGTTGCCCGCGCCGACGGCCGCCGCGAGCGTCTGGCAATGCTTGTCGGCACCGGCGAGGCCGCCGAGGTTGGCGCCGCTCCCCGGGCCGGAGCTGGTCACGAAGAACGACATGGGCTGCTGCTGCGCGGCAGCGGGCGGTTGGGCGGGCTGCTGAGCGACGACCAAGTACGCGGTCGAGACCAAAGCGAGCGTGACGACGGCACACACGAGACGCACGTTTCTCATGGACCACTCCTCCTGAAGAGACGCGCGCATCTTACTCGATGGAGAGGCCGCAGGTCTCTAATGGCACCCAAAGGATGGACCACCAACGACTTTGGCGCGTGTGGAGGTGCTTTTTCGCCTCGTGGTCGAGCCGACCGGCTGTGAATGATACCAGCTATAATCACGGACCTCGGAGTCGGGGAGAGGAGGATCGAATGCTTCAGAGGATCTCGCTGTGTGCTGCGGCGGCCGCGATCGCCGGGCTGCTGTCGCTGACCGGGCATGCGCAATCGGTCACGTATCGGCTCGTCGGGGACTGGCCCAAGATGCCGTCTGGCATGTACTTCGGCCTGAAGGACGCGCCGCCGATGCCGGCCGAGCGCGAGGCCCAGCAGGCGATGCGTCGCGCGCAGGGACAAGCCCAGGGGCGAGGGCAGGGCCGTGGACAAGGGGGCCCCCCGCAGTCGCAACCCGGCATCTCGGGCATCGCGATCGACACCCAGGATCGGGTCTACGCCTTCAATCGCGGCGTCAAGCCGGTCATGGTCTTCGACCGCGACGGCAACCTGGTGCTCGCCGGCGCCGACCAGGAGATCAACGGCAAGAAGCTCAACCCGTCCTACCTGCACTCAGGCGGCGTCGACTGGGACGGCAACGTCTACATCATCGAGCGCGATGCGCACCGCATCGTCAAACTGAGTCCGAAGCTGGACAAGTTCCTCCTGCAGCTCGGGACGACGGACGAGAAAGGCAACGACGCGACGCATTTCAACCTGCCATCCGGCATTGCGATCCTGCACAACGGGAACATCGTAGTCACCGACGGGTACGGGAACAACCGCGTCGCGATGTTCGCGAAGGACGGCAAGTTCCTCGAGCAGGTCGGCAAGGGCGCGGGCGGCCCCGAGGATAAAGGCACCGGCAATGGGGAGTGGAATCTCCCGCACAAGTTGGCCACCGACGCCGACGACAACCTCTTCATCATCGACCGAGAGGGCCACCGGATTGAAGTGTTCGACAAGAACCTGAACTACATCCGGCAGTTCGTGAACGAGGGCTGGAACCCGTGGGACATCGGCATCTCGCGAAAAGGGACCGACGGATTCGGGTACATCGCCGACCACGCACTCGAGCGGATGCACAAGATCGCGCTGAAGGACGGGAAGATTCTCGCCACGTGGGGCAAGCAGGGCCGCGGCCCCGGCGAGTTCGACTGGGTCCACGGCGTGGTCGTCGATTCGAAGGGCGCGGTCTACGCCGCCGACACGTACGGCCAGCGGTTGCAGAAGTTCATGCCGGAAGCGGGGAAGACGACGAGTGAGAAGTGAGAAGTGGGAAGTGAGAAGTGAGAAAGGGATTTCTTACTTCTCCCTTCTCCCTTCTCACTTCATCACTGTTCTGACGATGGTCCAGTAGATCCCGATGCCGGCGATCGCGACCGACGCTGGCATCACCACTCTCCGGTGGTACCACGCTCTTCGCCGATACCAGACGACACACAGCAGCGCGAGCCCGATGACGGTCAGCTGACCGCCTTCGACGCCGAGGTTGAAGGTCAGGAGCGCGGTCAGGAACTCCGAGCGGGGGAGTCCCAGCTCGCGCAGGACGCCGGCGAAGCCCATCCCGTGCAGCAGGCCGAATGAGAAGACGAGCGCCAGCCGCCACGGCTTGAGCTCGGTCGTGACCAGGTTCTCGACGGCGACGTACGCGATCGACAAAGCGATCAGCGGCTCGACCACGCGCGACGACAGCGACACGATCCCGTACATCGTCAGGCCCAACGTGATCGAATGGGCGATCGTGAAGGCCGTGACTTGCATGAGAATCGGGCGAAGCCGCAGGCTCAGGAGAAACAGGCCGAGCACGAAAAGGATGTGGTCCAACCCTTTCGGCAGGATGTGGGTGTACCCCAGCGCGAGATATTGCCGCGCCACTTGCCAGCGCGTCGGCGCCTGAAAGCGTCCCGTCAGGTCGAGCGCGCCGCTCCACGCGTCGCCGGCAATCCAGACCGTCAGCGACGATCCGTCGGCGTGCCGGAGGGTCATCGGATACGGATCGATGACGAGGCCGTAGAACCAGCGAAGCGTCCGGGCGTCGGGCGCCATCCGGCCGCGGAGTCGATAGGCGGCGAGTGGAGGCAGGTTGTCGGACGCGGACGCGGGCCGCGGCGGCACGTACTCAGCGGACGTTGGTCTCACCTCGTGGCCGTCGACGAACAGAACGACGCGGTCGATGAAGACCGTCGCCAGCTCCGCCAGGCGGCGGTCGCGTTGCTGCGGGTTCCGGTAGGCGGGCGTCACCGGGCCGGCAAACGGCTCGAGCCGGAGGAGCAGCCAGTTCGGGTCGTTGGCCACTTCCAGGACGAATGCGCCGTCGGCGGAGAAGCGGAGCGAGACCTGCGTCCGCTCGAGGTCGTGGGCGAGAACAGGAGCGAAGGACGAAGAAGTGAGAAGGAAGAATAAAGAAGTGAGACTGAGGAACGAAGAACGAAGACCGAAGGCAGGTCCCTCACTCTTCCTTCTCACGTCTCACTTCTCACTTCTGACTTCTTCTCTCTCCCTTCCCCGTCCTACTGCTTCTGCTGTGGCTGCGTCGCGATCGCCCGGCGCTTGGTCAGATCCTGGCTGTCGATCGTGACCTCCATGAACGCCTGGTACATCTCGTCCCAGCTCTGCTCCGACCAGAAGACCTCCTTGTCGGGGCCGGGATTGTACCGGTTCCTGATCGAGTTGTCGTAGTGGGCGATGCCGGTGATCTTGCTGCCGGCAGGAATCTTGATCGGCGTCTCGAGCTCGTAGTGGATCTGCCAGTTGAAGTCGTATTTCGGGACTGACAGCAGGACCTCCTCACGCCCGTCCGGCAGGGTCAGGACCCACTTTAGGTCCTTGCCTCGCAGATGCATGTGCGGAGACATGCCGTAGAGCGTGATCGGCTCGGTGATCGCCGTCACGCCGGTGAGCGACCAATTCTCCGCGTAGGGCGGAATGTTCGGCGTGTCAGGCCGGCCGTTCACGAGCGGCACCGGTTTGCCTTCCGCAATGTAGATCGGCTCTCGTACGGACGAGGTCGCGAGCGGGTTCCCGGCCTGCATCGTCAGGACCTCGTGGGTGACGGGCGTCCTGCTGAACCAGATCCCGAGACGGGTCCGGTCCTTTTCCGGCTTTCCGGTCGGCTGGTAGTGCATCGCGAACTGAATGTACTTGCCCGCCGGCAGCCGCTTGGCCACGCCCGGTCGATGCCGTTCCAGGCCACGACCCGGCACGAAGGAGATGAGCTTCTGCGAGCCCGCCAGCTCGACGAGCGACGGCTGGCCGCGGCGGGAGAAGCGGAGGCTCGCGATCTCCTTGCCGTCGGGTCCTATCGCTCGGCCGTTGACGACGGTGTGGCCCGCGGGGAGATCCACCAGGTGTGCGCCACCGTGGTGGACGACCGCCGGATTGCTCGGCCGAATCTCGAGCACCTCTGCAAACCGGTCCTCGGCAAACGGAATCTTCACATAGAAGTTCTGCTCCGGGATTTCGCCCTCGGCCTGCAGCTCGTACTCGATCGGCATGTCGATGATGTAGTCCGGCTCGCCGTTCTGCCACCCCGGGATGAACGTCGGCGGCGCGGGCAGATCGGCATCGTCCCCTTTCGGCGATCCGGCATCCACCCAGGCGACAATGGCGGCGATCTGCTGCCGGGTCAGGCTGCGATCGTTTCGGAACTTGCCGTACTGCGGGTCGGCGTGCCAGGGGGGCATCTCGCGCGACAGCACCTTCTGGCGGATGGCCTTGCTCCATGGCCTGGCGTCCTGATAGGAGAGGAGCGGCATCGGCGCGACCTCGCCCGGCCTGTGACAGCTCGCGCAGCTCTCGAAGAAGATCGGCGCCACGTCCTTGGTGAAGGTGGGGGCTGGCGCGGGCGACGCGTATTCCGTGGCCCGACCGCTGGCACTCGTGGCGACGATCCCGACCGCCAAGAGGACCCATGCAGTGCGCATCATCGCAGGCTCCTGATTGAGTGGGTCGACGGCACCGCCACGAAAAAGTCCTGAAGCTCGACCTGGCCTTCGGCCGGCAGCTCGACGTCGATCGGCATCTCGATCACGTAATCGGGTTGTCCGTTCTGCCATCCGCCGACGAAGCGTGGAGGTGGGGGCAGGTCGGAGTCCCGGCCCTTGGGTGAGCCGCCATCGACCCAACTCGAAATCGCGACGATCTCCTGCCCAGAAAAACGGCGCTCGTTACGGAAGCGGCCGTGGGCCGGGTCCGCGAACCATGGAGGCATCTCGCGCGTCTGAACGGCGCGTTTGATGGCCCGGCTCCATGGTCGCGCGTCGGCGAACGACAGGAGCGGCATCGGTGCCATCTCACCAGGCCGATGGCAGGTCGCGCAGTGTTTGTAGAGGATCGGGGCGATGTCTTTGGTGAAGGTTGGGGCTTCTCGCGCGTATGAGAGGGATATCGCGAGAAGTGAGAAGTTAGAAATGAGAAGTGAGAGGGACAGGCTTTGTCTCCTGTTTCTCACTTCCCACTTCCCACTTCTCACTTCCGGCTTCGGCTACCACTCGAACTTCGCGCCGATACGGGCCACGCGCGGGCCGATGATGACGATCGGCCGGAGGAACGTGGCGCCCGAGCTCTGCACGATGTCCTGCTCGGCGTTGCTGTTCGCGATGTTGAAGACGTCGACGAACGCCGACACGCGGCGACCCGCGAAGCGGAACCCCTTCTCTGCCCGGATGTCGAGGAGCGTGATGTTCGACACGCGCCGCGTCGACTCCGGCTCGACCAGGATGGTTTCGGTCGTGCCGGCAGTGGCCAAACGCACCTGAATTGTCCGGCCGAACGGATCGCCCGACTGGTGCCGCAAGACCGGCGAGATGTTCAGGTCGTGTGGCAGGCGGACCGTGCCGGCCAGCTTGCCCTGCCAGTTCGTGTAGTGCTTGCGCCGATCGCTTTCCGTCCCGATGAAATGGTTCGGCGTCGGGTTCGTGCTGTTCGGGGCCTCACGGCTCCACGTGTGGGCGAACGAGGCGTTCATCGACCAGTTGTTCGACATCCGCCGCATCCCGGCGATCTCCCACGTGTAGTGATCGTCACCGTCGATGTTGGGGTTGTGCGTCGTCATGTTGACCAGCGGCGTGTTGACGAACGCCGGGTCGAGATCGAACACGGTGAGGAGGCTGCCGTCGTCGGCCGTGCCGGCGACGCCGTCGGGACCGGGATCGCGCACGCTGCGGGCGACGTTATAGGCGGAGTACGGGCGATTCGGATTGAGCGTGACCTGCTTGTACTTGTCGCCGCGCCAGATCACCCCCGTCCGGAGGCCGAAGTTCGGGACGAGCTCACGCTCGAGCCAGGTCGCGAGCTCCGTGGTGACGTTCTGCTTCCAGTTCGGGTCGATGATCTGGTTCGTGATGCCGCCCGAGACCTGAAGGAGCCGTCCCTCTTCTCCCGGCTGCCAGATACGATCCCCGTTTCGATCGGTCCAGACGTAGCGCGTGAACCACGTGTCCGGATTCGGATTCTGACCGGCCACACCGCGTCCGCTCGGCCGCCACGGGTAGGACCCGTAATTGGCTTTCATCACGGTCTTGCCGTTGCCGCTCAGGTCCCAGACCACGCCCGCGCGCGGCCCGACCGAGGTGAAGTGGTACGCGTCGTCAATTGGGGCGAAGTGATCGCTGGTTGTCACGAACCCCTGCGTGGCCGGGTCGTAACGCGTGACCTCGTGGGCCTGCGCGGGCGAGCCCGACCGGTACCGGTCGAGCCGCAGACCCAGGTTGAACGACAACCGGCTATTGAGCTGGAACGCGTCGTTGACGTACGCCGAGTAGGTCCACTGGTAGATGTTCGACGTGCTCGGCGTCTCGTTGAAGTAGACCTCCGACGGCCTTCCATTGTTCAGCCGGTATTCGATGTTCTGCGGCGGGTTCGGATTCTTGTCTCGTCCGACGCGGCCATAGCCGTCGAATTGTTGCTGGAACTGCGCGATCTCCCAACCGACTCTGAAGTTGTGGCTTTCACCCCAGCCGCTCTTGAAGTAGCTCAACGAGCCGTTGAACTGCGGGCGGCGCAGGTGACGCAGATCCGCGACCATCCCGCCGAAGCGCTCCTGTGTGGCCGTATCGAAATAGAGCACCTTGTTGGGCGCGCGATCGAAGTTGTAGAAGTCGTAGAAGAAGTCTCCGACCCTGGCTTCGAGGAACATCGACTGCGACAACACGGAGTTGTACTCGGCCTTCCAACTTCCGACCGGGAAGTCCTCGTCCCTCGTTTCGTCGAGCGAGTAGTGGATGTGCTGCTTGTTGACGAAGCGTTCGGGCTGGTATTTGAAGTTGTAGTTGTAGTACCCGATCAACTTGTTGTTCGGGGTCAGGTTGTACGTCCACTTGGTATTCCTGCTCGTGACCCTCGTGTACTGCGGCTTGACGGGGAAGTTCACGAAGCTCACATTCGACGCGTTGTAGCGGAGCGAGCCGAACCACCACAGTTTGTCCTTGATGATGTAACCGCCCAGGTCGCCGTTAATGTCCTTGTAGTCGTCCACGCGGTTCGTATCGCGGGCGTCGAGGTCGAAGCCGCCGGTCACCCCCATCGCGAGCTGCCGCGCGTCGATGTTCCGCGTGCCCCACTCCTTCTTTTCCAAGTCCGCGTAGAAGCTGCCGTGATAGCTGTTGCCGCCCGACTTCGCGATCATGTTCGACATGACGCCGGGCGTGCCCATCTCCGCCGTATGGGCGCCCGTGGTGATCTGCACCTCCTGAAACGATCCGAAGTCGTTGTAGTAGAAGCTGTCGACCTGGATCCCCTCGATCGTCAGCTGGTTGCCGCCGTCGCTCATCCCGTAGACGCGGAAGCCGGTCTCGTTCATCGCGGCGCTGCCGCCCACGTCGATGCGGGTCATCGTCACCCCCGGCGTCTCCGCCATGAGCGACGGGAAGTCCCGCGCGGTCGGCAGGTTCTGCATCGTCTCGAGGTCGAAGTTGTTGGAGATCTTGGTTGCCTGGGTGTCGACGACCGGCGATTCGCCGGCGACCGTAATGGTTTCCTGCTGGGTGGCCAGCTGCAGCTCCACGTTGACGGTCGCGGTGAAGGCCATGCCGACGCGGATGCCCTCGCGGATGAGGGTCGCGAATCCGGTCAGGGCGAACGTCACTTTGTATTCGCCCGGTGGCACCGCCGCGAACTGATAGCGTCCCTGAGCGTCGGTCACCGCCTCGCGGGTCCCCATCATCTGCGGGCTCTGGATCGTGACGTTGACCCCGGGAAGGACGGCCTTGGTGTTGTCAGCGACCACGCCGTTGATCGCGCCGGTCGACACGGTGACCTGCGCGGCAGCGGGCAAGGCGGCACCGACGATAGCGAGGGCGACGAGCACGCACGTCGAGACGCGAGTCATGGACAGCTCCTTTGAGCGACCAACCGACCACACTCACGAAGCATGTGGTTCCGGCTCAGCCTGGGTTCACGAGGATCTCCCAGAGAGGATCGGCCCGCGGGCGGGTGGGGCCTTGACGGCGGTTTGCCGAGCATGCGGCAAAGCCTCCTTCGGGTCTCGGCGCGCCGCCGGCCCGGCTCATACCGTACTCACGTGGTGGAGGGTTGCATCCTATGCCCGCCGGGGGTCCAAGTCAACGCGCCCCATCGTCTCGAGGACTACCTCACGCAACCGCTCCTTGTCAGGCCCGACCCGCGTGCGGCGCCATGAGTCAACCCAACTAGCGCCGCGAACACCGCGGCGAGGATCCGAACAGGGAGTCGCATGGCGGCCCACCTTTCCGCAGGCTTCTGCGCCAGGCTGTCTGTCGTGCAGGCCTTCAAGCCTGCGACCCCGCATCAGATGTGCCGGCTCGCCAGAGCTGAGAGCCTGAGAAAAAACGCCCAAGGTCACCACAGAGCTCACAGAGCGCACAGAGACCAATAGGATTCTCTCCGTGGTCGTTGTGGGCTCCGGTCACGCCAGGCCAACCCTGGCTGTTCTAACTGACTGTAACGTGTCAGTCATGAGAATTGCTCGTTCACCATGTAGTCGCGGTCCGGCGCGAGAGGGCAACCGACCGCGCGAAACGAGTCGAGCCGTCCGGGGTGACTGGGGAGGGCGCGTGCCGACAGAACAGCCGAGGGTCCTGGGAGCGCCGGCGGAGCGTTCACGAGGCGCGGCCTCGGGGGAACAACACCGCGTGGGAATCCATAACCGCGCGGCGGCTCCGGCCGGAGGTCGGACCGGCCCATACGAGCGAGGAAGCGGGGTAATGCCCGTGGAGCAAAGGGGCCGGACTTCACGCATGTTTCCAACAACGAAGGGAGCAGCCGCTTGAGCGACCGCCGCTCCATCACGGACTGGAAAGCTGAAGGGTTTGTGCCCGAGGCCGACCTGCCGGAGCGCGTCTCCCTGCTGCGATGGAAACTGGGACGCAAGGCGAAGCAAGAACCACGGTTTCGGTTCTATACCTTGTTCGACCGGGTTTACCGCCGCGATATCCTGGAGGCGGCGTGGCAGCGGGTCCGGACCAACAAGGGGAGTCAGACGCCGGGAACCGACGGCGTGACGTGTCACGACGTCGAGACCCAGACGGGCGGAGTGGGAGCGTTCCTCGACGACCTCGCGGAGGCGTTGCGGACGCGGACCTATCGCCCGCAGCCGGTGCGCCGTGTCTACCTGACCAAGCCGGATGGCCGGCTCCGCCCGTTGGGGATTCCGACGGTGCGGGACCGCGTCGCGCAAATGGCGGTGCTGTTGATGATCGAACCGATTTTCGAGGCGGATTTCGAAGCCTGTTCCTTCGGATTCCGTCCGAATCGGAACGCGCATCAGGCGCTCGACCAGGTGCAAGCGGCGCTGAAGGCGGGCCGGTGGGAGGTGTATGACGCGGACCTGGCGAGCTACTTCGACACCATTGACCATGGCCGCTTGGTGCAGCAGCTCGAACGGCGCATTGCGGACCGCTCGGTGCTGCGGCTGATTTGGCTGTGGCTGCGGTGCCCGGTCGTGGAGGACGACGACCAGGGACGGCGACACATCACCCGCCCGCGGCAAGGGACGCCGCAGGGGGGCGTGATTTCGCCGCTGCTGGCCAATATCTATCTCCATGACTTCGACCGCGCCTTTCACACCACGGGCGGCCCCGCCCAGTTTGCGAATGCCCGGCTGGTGCGATACGCCGATGATTTCGTGGTGCTGGCGCGGTGGATGGGCCCACGCATCGTGGCGTGGCTCGAACGGACGCTCGAACAGGAGCTGGCGCTGACAGTGAACCGAACCAAGACGCGGGTGGTGCGGTTGAACCACTCGGGGACGAGCCTGGATTTTCTGGGCTTCACACTCCGGTACGACCGCGACCGCTTCGGGCGGAACCGACGTTATCTCAACGTCGTGCCCTCGAAGCGGGCCGTGGCCCGACTGCGGGAGCGAGTGCGCGGCTTGACCTCGGCGAGCGCAAAGCGCTCGCTGCCGGACACCATCACAGCCGTCAACGCGGTGCTGCGTGGGTGGACGCCGTACTTCCGGTACGGGTATCCGCGCGCGACCTTCCGGGTGCTCAACCACTACCTGCGGGTGCGCTTCCGGTGTTTTCTCCGGAATCGGAGCCAACGGCGCAGCCGTCCGTTTCGCCGGAGTGAGAGTCTGTATGCGGGTCTGCAACGCTATGGGCTCCACTACCTCTGACGTGCGCCGTCAACTCCTTGCGTGGGTCCTGTGTCGACGCGTGTCGGTGAGCCGGATGCTGGAAATCTGCATGTCCGGTTCGATGAGGGGGAGGGACTAACCCCCCTCCCTACTCGACTGGTAAAGCGGGTTTGTTTTCACAGGCTCTGAGAGCTGGAATGGGCCAGGTCCTCGATCTCCAGACGCTGAGGCAGATCGTCGCC
>JACOUA010000195.1 GCA_016178075.1 Acidobacteriota bacterium | reverse complement strand
GCTGGGGGCGATGCGGGTGGGTGTCGTCGTGCGCAATCTGCGCGCACCGGGGTTCGCCTCGGCCGAGGGGCGGTCCGGCGGAGTGGCGCGTACGTTCGAGTTGAGGCGACAGGCGCGGATTGGTGTGGCCGTGATGCCCGATCAGGGCCGGCGGCCGAACCCGACGACCCTCGCCCTGGACGTCGACCTCACGCGTCAGCGGGCCCTCACGGCCGAGCGCCGGAACGTCGCGGTGGGGATGGAGCAGTGGCTGATGAGCCGTCGAGTGGGGCTGCGAGGCGGGGTGCGCGCGAGCACAATCGGTGAGGCGCGTCCGATCGTCGCCGGCGGGGCGAGCGTCATGATACGGTCATCGATCGTCGTGGACGGTCAGGTGTCCGGCGGTCGCGCGGACGAGATGCGCGGGTGGAGCCTGGCCGCGAGGGTGAGTTTCTAAGAAAGTTGTCAGTTATCAGTTTTCAGTTCTCAGGTAGAGCTTGGAACTGACAACTCACTGATAACTGAGAACTGATAACTGAGAACTGTTTTTCTCATGGCCGTACGGATAGGCGAGCTGCTCCTCAAAGAACGGCGGATCACGCCGTCGCAGCTCCAGGAAGCGCTGTCCCAGCAGAAGTCTCAGGGGGGAAAGCTGGGGGCGACGCTCGTCAAACTGGGCTACGTCACCGACGAGGAGATCACGGCCCTGCTCAGCAAGCAGTACGCCGTCCCGTCCATCGCGCTCAGCCAGTTCGAGATCGATGCGACGATCCTCAAGCTGGTGCCCGCCGAGACCGCGCAGAAGTATCAGATTGTGCCGCTCAGCCGGTCGGGCGCCACGCTGACGATCGCGATGACCGATCCGACGAACGTGTTCGCCATGGACGACATCAAGTTCATGACGGGCTTCAACGTCGAGCCGGTCGTGGCGTCCGAGACGGCCGTTGGCGACGCGATTCAGCGCTACTACGGGCCGTCGAAGGCGAGCGGCAACGGCGCGGGCGGCTCGAACGGCGCGGGCGCCGGCAGCGCGCTCGACGCGGCGACGAAGGCGCTCGAGGAGATGCCGTTTGTCGACGCCGCCGACGCCGACGTCGAGGTGCTCGAGGAGCTCGAGGAGATCAGCGCCGACGCGCTGGCGCGTCAGGGCGAGGAAGCGCCGGTCATCCGGCTGGTGAACGTGACGTTGATGTCGGCCATCCAGAAGGGCGCGAGCGACATCCACATCGAGCCGTACGAGAAGGAATTCCGGGTCCGGTACCGGGTCGACGGCCTGCTCTACAACATCATGGCGCCGCCGCTCAAGCTGCGGGACGCGATCGCCTCGCGCGTCAAGATCATGGCCAAGCTCGACATCGCGGAGAAGCGGCTGCCGCAGGACGGCCGCATCAAGCTGCGATACAACGACCACGGCCAGTCCAAAGAGATCGATTTCCGCGTGTCGTGCCTGCCCACGCTCTTCGGCGAAAAGATCGTCCTCCGGCTCCTCGACAAAGACAAGCTGATGCTCGACATGACCAAGCTGGGCTTCGAGCCGGAGCCGCTGGCGCGCTTCGAACACGCGATCTCGAAGCCCTGGGGGATGGTGCTGGTGACGGGTCCCACCGGCAGCGGAAAGACCAACACGCTCTACTCGTCGATCTCGCGGATCAACAAGACCGACACGAACATCATGACGGCCGAGGACCCGGTCGAGTTCAACCTGCCGGGCATCAACCAGGTGCAGATCCGCGAGGGCATCGGGCTCAATTTCGCCGCCGCCCTGCGCGCCTTCCTGCGTCAGGATCCCAACATCATCCTGGTCGGCGAAATCCGCGACTTCGAGACGGCGGAGATTGCGGTGAAGGCGGCCCTGACGGGCCACCTCGTGCTCTCGACGCTCCACACCAACGACGCGCCGAGCACCATCAACCGGTTGATGAACATGGGTATCGAGCCGTTCCTCGTGGCCAGCTCCGTCAACCTGATCGCCGCGCAGCGGCTCGTTCGTCGTCTGTGCAAGTTCTGCAAGCAGCAGCACGCGGAGCCGGCCCCAAGCCTGGAAAAGATCGGCTTCACTCCGGAGGAGGGCGTCTCTTTGACGCCGTACCGACACGTCGGCTGCGACCGGTGCAACGGCACGGGGTACAAGGGCCGAATGGGCCTCTTCGAGGTGATGGAGATCACCGAGGAAGTGCGGGAGCTGATCCTGGTGGGCGCCTCGGCGCTCGAAATCCGCCGGAAGGCGATCGAGGAAGGCATGATCTCGCTTCGGCGCAGCGGCCTGCTGAAGATCAAAGAAGGGCTCACGAGCATCGAGGAAGTCGTGAGGGAGACGGTCGTGTGAATTGATGCGCTTATGACCTTACCTGACCTGTTGAAGCACCTCGTCGAGGTCCAAGGCTCGGACCTGCATCTGACGACGGCGTCGCCGCCGGTGGTTCGGGTCCACGGCGACCTGCAGCGCATGCCGCTGCCCGACCTGACGCCCACCGAGACGAAGCAGCTCATTTACAGCATCCTGACCGACGCGCAGAAGAAGCGCTTCGAGGACGCCCTCGAGCTCGACTTCTCGTTCGGGATCCGCGGATTGGCACGGTTCCGCTGCAATGTGTTCAACCAGCGCGGCGCCGTGGCGGCGGTCTATCGGCTGATTCCGGATCGCATCCGCAGTTTTTCCGAGCTCGGGCTGCCGGCGGCGATCACGACGATGGCCGAGCGGCCTCGCGGCCTCGTCCTCGTGACCGGACCGACCGGGAGCGGAAAATCGACGACCCTGGCCGCGATGCTCGACAAGATCAACGTCGAGCGGCAGAGCCACATCCTCACGGTCGAGGATCCGATCGAGTTCGTGCACTCGCACAAGAACTGTCTGGTGAATCAGCGCGAGGTGCACAGCGACACGAGAGGATTCGCCCAGGCGCTCCGCGCCGCGCTCCGCGAGGATCCGGACATCGTCCTCATCGGCGAGCTGCGCGATCTCGAGACGGTGGAGGCGGCGCTGCGGATCGCCGAGACGGGGCATCTGACCTTCGCCACGCTGCACACCAACAGCGCCGTCCAGACGATCAACCGCGTGGTCGACATCTTCCCGTCGCAGCACCAGGCGCAGATCCGCACGCAGCTCTCGCTCGTGCTGGAGGGCGTCGTCTGTCAATCGCTGCTGCCGCGCGCCGACGGCAAGGGGCGCGTGGTGGCGGTCGAGGTGTTGGTGCCGACGCCGGGGATCCGAAACCTGATCCGCGAGGATAAAGTTCACCAGATCTATTCGGCGATGCAGTCCGGCCAGGACAAGTTCGGGATGCAGACCTTCAACCAGTCGCTGGCATCGCTGTACTTCTCGAAGCAGATCACGCTCGAGGCGGCGCTGGCCGCCTCGTCGCTGAAGGACGAGCTGCGTGAGATGATCAACCGCGGCGCCGTCGTGCTGCCGGGGGCGGGGATGACGAGCCGGCCACCGCTCAGGCCGGGTGCAAGAGCGTAAGCCATGCCGACATTTGCTTATTCGGGACGCAGGCGCGGCGGCGAGACCGTGCGTGGGGAGCGCATCGCCGACACGATCGAGGCGGCGGTGCAGGGGCTCCGGCGCGACCAGGTCCTGGTCACGCAGATTCAGCCGGTCAAGGCCAAGGCCGCCCCGGCGGCCAAGGTGAAGACGGGCAAGCGGGTGAGCGCGAAGAACCTCGCGGTCTTCACCCGGCAGTTCTCGGTCATGATCGACGCCGGCCTTCCGCTGGTGCAGTGCCTCGAAATCCTCGGCAACCAGGAAGAGGACAAGGGCTTCGCCGCGGTCATTCTCCAGACGCGCGCCGACGTCGAAGGGGGCGCCTCGCTCGCCGACGCGATGAAGAAGTACCCGAAGACGTTCGATCCGCTCTTCACGAACATGATCGCGGCCGGCGAGGCGGGCGGCATCCTCGACACGATTCTGAAGCGCCTCGCGAGCTACATCGAGAAGGCGGTCAAGCTGAAGGGCCAGGTCAAGTCCGCCATGGCCTACCCGATTGCGGTCATCTCGATGGCCGGGGTGGTCGTGGCCGGCATTCTGTGGAAGGTCATCCCCACGTTTGCGTCGCTCTTTGCGGGCCTCGGCGCGGAGCTCCCGTGGCCGACCCGCATGGTGATCGCCGCGAGCAACCTGATGGTGCAGTTCGCGCCGTTCATCATCGTGGGGTTCATCGGCCTCAGCTTCCTGTTCAGACAGTACTACGCCACGCACAACGGCCAGCGCGCCGTCGATCGGATGATCCTCCGCGCGCCGGTCATCGGGCTCATCATGCGCAAGATCGCGGTCGCGCGGTTCTGCCGGACACTCTCGACGCTCATCAGCTCGGGCGTGCCGATCCTCGACGGCCTGGAGATCACCGCGAAGACCGCGGGCAATTCGATCATCGAGGACGCCGTGATGTCGACGCGCAAGAGCATCGAGCGCGGCGAGACGATTTCGGCGCCGCTCAAGGAGACGAGCGTGTTCCCGCCGATGGTCAGCCAGATGATCGCGGTCGGCGAGGCGACCGGTGCCCTCGACACGATGCTGTCGAAGATCGCGGATTTCTACGAGGAAGAGGTCGACGCCGCGGTCGCCGGCCTCGTCTCGCTCCTCGAGCCGCTCATGATCGGGCTCCTCGGGGCCATCGTCGGAGGCATCGTCATCGCGATGTATCTGCCGATCTTTGACCTGATTAAGAAACTTGCGTAGTTATCAGTTCTCAGTTCACAGTTATCAGTAAGAGGTCAGAACTGAGAACTAACTGACAACTGAGAACTGAGAACTGAAAACTGAGAAGTTCGAGTGACCCTCCGCCGCCCCCTCGCGTCGCTCATCACGGTCCGGGCCGTCATCAGCACGCTGATGCTCGGCTCGGCGACGCTCGTCCAGCTCCGGTCGCCCGGCGCGCTGTTGGTCGATCCGTTCTTCTTCCTGATCGGCCTCACCTACGCGCTGACGGCCATCTGGGCGCTCACGCTGAAGTACGCGGAGAGCCATCGCTGGATCGTGAACCTGCAGCTCGCGATCGACACGGTCATCGTCACGGCCTTCATTGGCCTCACGGGAGGGGTGACGAGCTACTTTTCGTCGCTGTACGTGCTGCCGGTGATCGCGGCGAGCACGTTGCTCCTGAGACAAGGGGGCATCGCGGTGGCGTCGCTCGGCGCGGTGCTGTATGCCGCGGTCGTGTCCCTGCAGTATTGGGGCCCGGCGACGGCCGGTGAGGAGTGGTTCCGCGTCGAGAAGAGCGTGTTGCCCCTGGTGCGGGTCGCTGGCTACACGGTGGCGATCAACGCGTTCGGCTTCATCGCGGTCGCGATCCTCAGCGGATCGCTGGCCGAGCGGCTGCGCCGCGCGGACAAGAGCCTCGCGGAGGCGTCGGACGAGATCGCCAACCTGCAGGCGCTCAACGAGCACATCATCGACAGCCTCGTGAGCGGCCTCGTCACGACCGATTATCACGGCCGGATCGTGTCGTTCAATCGTGGCGCCGAGCTCATTACCGGGTACGGCCCGGAAGAGGTGATGGGCCAGCAGGTGCAGGAAGTGCTGAGGCTGCCGGCGGCGTTCACCGCCTCGATGCAGATGGATCGGCCGGAACGGGCCAATCACATCGAGTATCGCTTCACGGCGGGAGGGCAGGATCTCGAGCTGGCCTTGAGCGCCTCGCATCTCGAGACGCCGAAGGGCCGCGCCGGGCTGATCTTCTCGTTTCAGGACGTCACCGACATCAAGCGGCTGGAGCGCGAGTCGCAGATTCAACAGCGGCTCGCCGCCCTGGGCGAGATGGCCGCCGGCATCGCGCACGAGATCCGCAACCCGCTCGCGTCGATGTCCGGATCGATTCAGGTGCTTCGCCAGGAGCTGCCGCTCAGCGACGAGCAGGCGCAGCTCATGGACATCGTGCTGCGCGAGTCGGAGCGGCTGAACTCGACGATCAGAAGCTTCCTGGCGTACGCCCGGCCGCAGCGGCTCGGCGTCAGCCGGCTCGACCTGCGGCGCGTGCTCGAGGACACGGCGCTCCTGCTGCGCAACAGCACCGAATTCTGCGAGAGCCATCGCATCGACGTGGACGCGCCCGCCGCCGGCCTCTGGTACGAAGCCGACGAGGGGCAGCTCCGCCAGATCGTGTGGAACCTGGCCAGCAATGGCCTCAAGGCGATGCCCTCGGGCGGCACGTTGTGGCTGAGGGTCTCGGTCGATGCGGATGGCGACGTCGTGTTGGCGGTGCAGGACGAAGGCGTCGGGATCGCCTCCGACCAGCTCGACGGGATTTTTCAGCCGTTTCACGGCGCGTTCGAGAAGGGAAGCGGGCTGGGGTTGGCGATCGTGCACCGCCTGGTGAGCGAGTACAGCGGTGAGATTCAGATCACGTCGCAGCCCGGCAAGGGGACGACGGTGGCCGTGCGGCTTCCGCTCAAGGCCGCGGATCAGGAGCCGGCCTTGGCTGCGGCGGGATGACCCCGATTCAAGATGAGCCCTACTGAAACCATTGCCCCGGCCCGCACGAAGCAGCGCATCCTCATCGTCGACGATGAGCGATCGATGCGGGAGCTGTTGGGAATCGTGCTTCGCCGCGAAGGCTACGACGTGCTCGTCGCCGACTGCGGGCGGCAGGCGGTCGCCGTCCTGGAGAAAGAGCCGGTCGATCTCCTGATCTCCGACATCAAGATGCCCGACATCGGTGGCGTCGAGGTGCTGCGCGCCGCCAAGCGCCTCGATCAGGAGATCCTCGGCATCATGATCACGGCGTACGCCTCGACCAGCACCGCCGTCGAGGCGCTCCGCATGGGCGCGTACGACTACCTCACCAAGCCGTTCGACGTCGAAGAGCTGAAGATCGTCGTGCGCAAGGCGCTCGAGCGCCGTCACCTCCAGCAGGAGAACGTGCTGCTGAAGAAGGTGCTGCAGAGCTCGCACGAGTTCTCGAACATCATCGGGAGAAGCGCCCCGATGCTGGCGATCTTCAAGCTCGTCGAGACGGTCGCGGCCACGAGCAGCACCATCCTGATCACGGGCGAGTCTGGAACAGGGAAGGAGCTCGTCGCGCGGGCGATTCACTTCAACTCGCCGCGCAGCGACCATCCGTTCGTGGCGCTCAATTGCGGGGCGTTCCCGGAGTCGCTGCTCGAATCCGAGCTCTTCGGCCACGTCAAGGGCGCCTTCACCGGCGCGGCGGTGAACAAGAAAGGCCTCGTCGAGGTCGCCGAGCGCGGCACCATCTTTCTCGACGAGATCGGCGAGATGAGCCCGATGATGCAGGTCAAGCTCCTCCGCGTCCTGCAGGAGCGGACGTTCCGCCGCGTCGGGGGGCTGGAGGAGGTCGAAGCCGACATCCGCATCATCGCCGCCACGAACCGCGACCTCTCGAAGCTCGTGGCGGAGGGGAAATTCCGCGAAGATCTGTTCTACCGCATCAACGTGATCCCGGTGCACCTGCCGCCGCTGCGCGACCGGCGCGAGGACATCCCGCTCCTGGCCGCGCATTTCGTGAAGAAGTATGCAAAGCAGATGAAGAAGCCGATCGCCGGCATCTCGAGCGAGGCGGCCGTCTTTCTGGAGTTGTACGACTGGCCCGGCAATATCCGCGAGCTCGAGAACGTCGTCGAGCGGGCCGTGGCGCTTGAGCCGACCTCGACGGTGACCTCCGCCAGCCTGCCGCACTACGTCTGCGGCAGTCTCCCTCGCGCGAACGTCAAGGCCGTGCCGCTCCCCGAGGGCTTCGACCTGAAGCAGCACGTCCAGGACCTCGAGCGAGACTATGTGGTCCAGGCGTTGAAGAAATCAGGCGGTGTGCAGGTCAAGGCCGCCGAGCTGCTCAATCTCACCTTCCGGCAATTTCGCTACTACGTCGACAAATACAACCTCCGCGAAGCTCCAGTTGACAAATCCTGACAGTCGAGGGTGCCGCTTTTCGTCACTTTCGACCGTGATCCGCTGTAAACCTTCTTCGAGGCCTTCCGATAACTAGTCAGACGACGGATGTTTAGTCCGAGCCCGTGCTGAATGGCCGAGATGGCATTCAGGTTGTATAGGTCAATCGACAGCACGGGTTGGGAAAAACATCCGATCGTCGCAGTGAATCCGTTTCACATAAGTTCACCGGCATCACACGGGCAGGCAACTCGTCTTTTGGAAAGTGCAGGGAGCAGGAGTCACAGGTATGAGGAGCAACGACATGAAGGACAACAAGGGATTCACGCTCATCGAGCTGCTGATCGTTGTGGCGATCATCGGCATCATCGCAGCCATCGCGGTTCCAGGGCTGCTGCGAGCCCGTCAGTCCGGGAACGAGGCCTCGGCCATTGGGTCGATGCGCGCCATCAACAGCGCCCAGTCGAGCTTCGCGTCGAGCTGTGGCAACGGGTTCTATTCACCGACGCTCACCAACCTCGGGACGGGTCCCGGCGGCACGGTGGGGGTGAACGCGTTCATCAGCCCGGACCTGGGCAGTGCGGCCAGCGTCACCAAGAGCGGGCGAGCTCGACGGGCGTCGCGGCTGGCGCGCCGGCGTCGTGCAACGGGTTGGCGGCGGGCGCGGTGGTGCAGGGCTACAACGCGACGGCGGCTCCCACGGCTGGCGGCGGGGCGCGGTCGTTCGGCACCAACACGACCGGCACCATCTACCAGCAGACGACGACGGCCGTGCTGGCGATGACCGACACGGGCGCGCCGGCAGGTGCGACCCCGCTCCAGTAACGCCACCATTGGGCGATCTGGCGATTGGGCGATCTGGCGACTTCAAAATCACCAGATAAATCACCAAATCGCCAGATCAAGATCGCGAAATCGCCAATTGAAGGGATGTCGTCCTCTGGACAACATCCCTTTTCGTGTCTTTGGCCCTAAAATAGCGGCGGTCGCCGTGGTGAGGGCGGCTTTTGGGAGGGTTGGAGGCACCAGGCATGAGGCGCACCCAGGGCTTCACGCTCGTCGAGTTGCTGATGGTGGTGGCGATCATCGGCATCATCGCAGCCATCGCGGTTCCAGGGCTGCTGCGTGCCCGTCAGTCCGGGAACGAGGCGGCGGCGATTGGGTCGATGCGGGCGATCAACAGCGCGCAGGCGAGCTACGCATCGAGCTGCGGCAACGGGTTCTATTCACCGACGCTTACCAACCTCGGGACGGGTCCGGACGGCACGGTGGGGGTGAACGCGTTCATCAGTCCGGATCTCGGCACTGCGGACAGCATCAGCAAGAGCGGCTACACGGTGACGATGGGAAGCACCATCGGCGTGGCGGCGGCCGCGCCGGCGTCGTGCAACGGGTTGGCGGCGGGCGCGGTGGTGCAGGGCTACAACGCGACGGCGGCTCCCACGGCCGGCGGCGGACAGCGGTCATTCGGCACGAACACGAACGGGACGATCTTCGCGCAGACGACCACGGCGGTGCTGGCGATGACCGACACGACCGCGCCGGCGGGGGCGGCACCTATTCAAGTAGCCAGTGGCCAGTAGAGTAGCCAGTGGCCAGTGACTAGTGGCACTATGTGCTAGAAAACTGGGCCCACTGATCACTGGCTACACTTCGAAAAACTGGCCACTGGCCACTGATCACCGGCCACTCTTCATGAAACAGACGACCTATCGTACGGCCCTGGCGCTCGCGATCCTCGGACTCGGCGCCTCGGCCGAGTCCACCTACGTTCATTACCGGCTGATTCACGACCCGCTCTACACGAGTGTCTGCGACATCAACTCGACGCTGAGCTGCACCCAGGTCTACGCCAGCCGCTTCTCGACGGTTGCGTCGGTGCCGGTGGCGCTCATCGGCTTGCTCTGGTTCGTCCTGGTGGTGCTCCTGCTCGCCGGCGCCACACGGTCCGATCGCCTTCGCGAGAACGTGCCCTCCTACCTGTTCGCCCTCTCGACGCTGGCACTGGCCGCCGTGCTGTATCTCGGCTACGCCTCCTTTTTCGTGCTGAAGGCCGTGTGTGTCTTCTGCGTGCTGACCTACGCTGCCGTCGTCGGCCTCTTCGCGATCACGGGGGCCGCCACTTCTTATCCCATGACGACTGTTCCAACCCGCGCACTCGGCGATCTTCGAAAGCTGGCGACGACGCCACTGGCGCTCGCCCTGACGCTGCTGTACATCGGCGGCGCTGCGACGGCGCTCGCGTTCTTCCCGCGGGGGGGCGGCGTGGCTGAGGGGACGAGCCCGCCAGCGACGCAGGACGTCAAGACCGAGTTCGAACGGTTTCTCGACACCGAACCGCGCGCCGTCGTGCCGGTCGACGCGGGGACTGCGAAGGTCGTCGTCGTCAAGTTCAACGACTGGCAGTGCCCGCCTTGCCGGCAGACGTACCAGACCTACAAGCCCATCTTCGACAAATGGGAGCGAGAGCGTCCTGGTGCGGTGAAGGTGGTGTTGAAAGACTATCCGCTCGATCCTGACTGCAACAAGTACGCACCGCGCGGCGGGCACCTATCGGCGTGCGAGGCGGCGGTGGCGGTGCGGCTGGCGCGTCGACAGAACCGGGATCTTCAGCTCGAGGAGTGGATCTTCGCCCATCAGGAAGAGTTGTCGCCGGCCGTCGTGAAGGATGCGGCGCGGGAGATCGGGCAGGTTCAGGACTTCGACGCGCAGTATCCGAAGGTCGTCGAAGAGGTGAAAGCCGACATCGCCCTGGGGGCGCTGCTCAAAGTGAAAGCCACGCCGACTTTCTTCATCAACGGCCTGATGGTCGAAGGCGGCTTCAACCCGCAGTTCTTCGACGCTGCGATCGCGCACGAGCTCAAGAAGGCGGATGCGAAGAAATAGATGCGTGGGTCAGTCGATGGTCGATAGTCGATAGTCAGCCGATTGGGGGAAACGACTAGCGACGACGACTAACGACTCACGACTAGCGACTAACGACTACTCCTTGATGCCCGCCATCCGCACGGAAGCCCTGACCAAAGACTACTCGACCGGCTTCTGGCGTCCGCGACCCTCTCGCGCGCTGGAGAATCTCACGCTCGAAATCGCGCCGGGAGAGATCTTCGGATTTCTCGGGCCCAACGGCGCCGGCAAGACCACGACGCTGAAGCTGCTGATGCAGCTCATTTTCCCGACCTCCGGCCGCGCGGAGATCCTCGGCCGGCCGGTGGGGGACGTTGGGGTCAAGCGACGTCTCGGCTACCTGCCGGAGAACCCGTACTTCTACGACAACCTGACCGCGGAGGAGCTGCTCGTCTACTACGCCCGAGTGTTCGGGCACCACGGCTCCGAGGCGGCACGCCGGGCCGGCGAGCTGCTCGATCTCGTGGGCATCGGCGGCGAGCGGGCGTTGCAGCTCCGGAAGTTCTCGAAGGGGATGCTGCAACGTATCGGTCTGGCGCAGGCGCTCCTGAACGATCCGGACGTGGTCTTCCTGGACGAGCCGATGTCGGGGCTCGATCCGCTCGGGCGCCGCGATGTTCGTGAGCTCATCCTGCGGCTCCGGGAGCGAGGCTGCACGGTGTTCTTCAGCTCCCACATCCTGTCCGACGCCGAGTCGCTCTGCAGCCGCGTGGCGATCCTGTCGGCCGGCCGGCTCATCGCGACCGGGACAGTCAGCGAGCTCCTCGCCTTCGGCGTGGGCGGCTGGGAGCTGGTGATGACGAATCTCGCGGCCGCGACCGTGGCGCGCCTCGGCCTACGGATCGCGCGAGCGACCGAAATCGCGGAGGGACACTATGCGCTCGAGCTGCCAATCGACGCCGCCCCTGACGGGCTGCTGCGCGAGCTCACCGCCGCTGGCGCTGCGCTCGTGTCGCTCAACCCGATCCGGCCGACGCTCGAGGACGTGTTCATCAAGAAGGTCGGAGGGGCGCGGGAGCGCGCCACGTTTCACCACGGAGCCCACAGAGACCACAGAGAGAAGACTTGATGCTTCTCTGTGTGCTCTGTGAGCTCTGTGGTGAGTGTTTTGAGCGGTCTGGGAGCTGATAGCTGAGATGAGAGTCGTCCGAGAAATCGCGTTGCACGTCTTCAAAGAGTCGGTTCGCGACCGCGTGCCGTATACGCTCGTGTTCTTCGCCGTGCTGCTCATGGCGACCTCGTACCTGCTGGGGCAACTGACGGCCGGGCAGGAAGTCAAGATCATCAAGGACCTGGGGCTGGCGGCCACCTCTCTCATCGGGCTCTTCATCGCCATCTTCATCGGAATCGGCCTGGTGTCGAAGGAAGTCGAGCGCCGGAGCATCTACAACCTGCTGTCGAAGCCGGTCAGCCGGCGTCAGGTCGTGCTGGGCAAATACCTCGGCCTGGTGCTGACGCTGCTTGTGAACATCAGCGTGATGGTCGCGGCGCTCTATGGTGTGCTGGCGTACTTCTGGTTCGTGTCGGACCCGAGCGTGAAGGCGGGCTGGGAAACACCGGCGCTCGATCCCGCGCTCATGGTGGCGAGCGGGCTCATCTTCGTCGAGCTGGCGCTCATCACCGCCCTCGCGCTCGTCTTTTCCACCTTCTCCAGCCCGCTCCTTTCCGCCGCCCTCACCTTCGGCCTCTTCATCGTCGGGCACTTCAACGCCGACCTGAAGCGCTTCGATCAGATCGTCGCATCGAGGCCGGTGGCGTATCTCGCCCGCGCGCTCTACTATCTGCTGCCGAACCTGACGCTGTTCGACGTCAAAGCCGAAGTCGTGCATGGGTACCACGTGCCGGCGACGGCGGTGGTCTCGGCCGTCGGCTACGCCGCCGCGTACATCGCGGTTCTGGTCGCGACCAGCGTCTTCATCTTCGAGCGACGGGATTTCAAATGACCGCCGGGTCGAAGGGCGCCGTTCAGTCGTGGGGTTCGGCTTTCGCCTCCGCGCGAGGATCCGGCGGACCGCCGAAGCCTTGGCGGCGGCGGTTAGCCGGACCGGAAGGCTTCAGCCTGAAGACGTTCGTGTTCAGCGTCATCCTCCTGATGGGCGCGATTATCGGGTTGCAAATTGCGCGCGAGCGCCAGACCAACTCGATCGAACCGGATGAGCGCCTGCTCTACGTGAGATCGGGACCGCTCCTCGAGAAAGTGTCGCTCTCCTACGACGCCGTCATGGCCGACGTGTACTGGATCCGCACGCTTCAGCACTACGGTGGAACGCGTCTCTCGAAGAAGACGGACAAGCGGTACGACTTGCTGTACCCGCTGCTCGATATCACGACCAGCCTCGATCCGAAGTTCGCGATCGCGTATCGCTTTGGCGCCATCTTCCTGGCCGAAGGCTATCCCGACGGTCCGGGCCGGCCCGATCAGGCGATCGAGCTTCTGAAGAAGGGGATGCGGGCCCAACCGCAGAAGTGGCAATACCTGCACGACGCCGGCTTCATCTATTACTGGTGGCTCGAGGACTTTCGATCCGCGGCCGAGTGGTTCGATCGCGCCAGTCGGGTGCCCGGCTCGCCGTGGTGGCTGAAGCCGCTGACGGCCACGACGATGGCACAGGGAGGGGATCGCGCGTCGTCCCGGCTGTTGTGGCAACAGATGCTGGAAGCGGCCGACAACGACTGGCTGCGGCAGAATGCGACCCTGAGACTCGCGCAGCTGATCGCGCTCGATCACCTCGATCAGCTGTCGGCGCTCGTCGCCCGGTACAAGAGCTCCACCGGACACTTGCCCTCGTCATGGGAAATCCTCGTCGGCGCGCGCCTGCTCTCGCAGGCGCCGATCGATCCCGCGGGCGTTCCGTATCACCTCGATCCCGCGACCGGGGCGGTAGAATTGGCCGAGAAATCTCCACTCCACCCGCTCCCGGCACATCTTCGTCGGCACTGATGCAAGAATTGCGGATTGCGGATTGGCGATTGCGGATTGATTGACGATTGTCGATGGCTGATTGAAGAATGAAGGACGAGTGGGCAGAATTCCGAAGAATTCCGAGAATCGTCCGTGAATCAGCAATCGCCAATCCGCAATCGACAATCAATCCGCAATCCGCACTCGCCGATCCGCCATTGACATTTCTATGATGGACCTTGGCACGCTGCTGGCGGGCGTCCTCGGTCTCTCGGTCGGGAGCTTCCTGAACGTCTGCATCGCGCGCCTCCCGCGGGGCGAGTCGATCTTCTCGCCGCCGTCGCACTGCACCGCGTGCGGGCTGCGCATCCGGTGGTACGACAACGTTCCGATCCTCGCCTATGTCTGGTTGCGCGGGCGCTGTCGTCAATGCGGCTCCCGATTCTCGGTCATGTATCCACTGGTCGAGCTTCTGAGCGGGTTCATGTTCGTCGCGGCCTATGGCTATTACGGTCCGAGCGTCCTGTTGGTGTCGAGGCTGCTCTTCGCCTGCGCGATGATCGTGCTCTTTGTCATCGATCTGCAGCATCGCATCCTGCCGAATGTCATCACGCTGCCGGGCGTGGCGGTCGGATTCGCCTTCAGCGTTTTCACGGAGCCTGGCTGGGTGGCCTCCCTCGTCGGAGTTCTCGGCGGCGGCGGCGTGCTGCTGGCCGTCTCGGAGATCTATCTCCGGGTACGTGGGGAAGAGGGGCTGGGAATGGGCGACGTCAAGATGCTGGGGATGATTGGCGCCTTTCTCGGCTGGAAGCTGATGCTGCTGACGCTCGTGCTGTCGTCGTTCCTGGGGTCGGTCGTCGGCGTGGCGATGATCGTGGCGAAGAAAGGCGATCTGAAATATGCGCTGCCGTTCGGCACTTTTCTCGCCGTCGCGGCGCTCTTCGCCAGCGTCATGGGAGAGCCGATCGTGCGATGGTACCTCTCGCTGTATTGAGATCAGGGATCAGGGGACAGGGGTTAGGGACCGTGAAAAACCGCCGATTGGCCATCGCGACCGGGTTGACGCGCGATTCCCGGTCCCTGACCCCTGATCCCTGACCCCTGTCATGAGCCCCTACGCCTTCGCCGGCCTGACGGTGCTGATCGCCGTGATCGTCGGCATCCTGACCTTCGCGCTCATGCGATTCGCGGGCGCGGCCCGGTCTGCGCAGCGGGAGCTCCGGGACAACACGCGCGAGAACATGTTCGTGGCGGTCGCGCTCGAGCAGGCGGTGTCGAAGCTCCGCGATCAGGAGCGCGCGACCCACGCCCGCGCGGAGGCATCGGAGCGGCTGAACTCGGAGATCGTCTCGAGCGTCACCGCCGGCCTGCTCGTGGTCGGCCTGCGGGGCGAGGTCCGGATCCTGAACCCGGCGGGCCGCCGGCTCCTGAACCTGACAGAGGATGGGCCCCCCGGATCGCTCGGTGAGTTTCCCGACGCGGCCCGGCCGCTCACCGCGCTCCTGGACCAGTGCCTGACCACGGGCGAGCCGCTCGTGCGGCGCGCCGTGCAGATTCACGGAGGGCCCGCGAGGGCCGGACTTCAGGCCAGTCAGACCCGGGACGCGCATTTCGGCGTCACGGTCTCGCCGCTTCGCGACGTCACCAACGCCGTGCAGGGCGCCGTCTGCCTCTTCACCGACATTACGTCGGTCATCGAGCTCGAAGAGCAATTGCGGTTGAAGGAGAGCCTGGCGCGGCTCGGCGAGCTTCTGGCGGGCCTGGCGCACGAGCTCAGGAACGGCCTCGCGACGATTCACGGGTACGCGAAGCTGCTCAGAAAGGAAAACCTCTCCGAATCGGCCATCGCCTACGTGCGGGAGCTTCAGGACGAGACGGAGGCGATGACCCAGACGGTGACGAACTTCCTCAATTTCGCCAAGCCGACGGCCCTCACGCTCGCGCCGGTCGACCTTCGCCGCGTCGCCGAGCGGTCGGCCGAGGAGCTGCAGCCGGACGCTCAGCGTGGGGGAGGGCAGATCATCGTCTGCGGCGAGTTCCCGGTCATCGAGGGGGACGAGCTGCTCCTGCGCCAGGCGTTCGGCAACCTGCTCAGAAACGCCCTGGAAGCGTGCGCGGACCGGCAGATCGCGCCCCAGGTCGCCATCGAAGGGTCGGTCGACGACGCTCTGGGGCAGTCGCGGGTCGTCGTCTGCGACAACGGCCCCGGCATCGCGGCCGCGGACCGTGAACGGATTTTCCAGCCGTTTTTCACGTCGAAACGAAACGGCACGGGCCTCGGGCTCGCGCTCGTGCAGAAGATCATCGTCACGCACAATGGGCGCATCCTGGTCGGCGAGCGCCCGGGTGGCGGCGCCTGCTTCACGCTTCTATGGGCTTTGGGCTCGAGGCTCTAGGCCTGCCCCGAAGTCCAAAGCCTAAAGCCTGAAGCCATGCGCATTTCTTTCCTGATGCTCTTCTCCTTCCTGACGAAAACGTCACTGAACGCACACCCTCGTAATTCGCCGTCTGTTTGCCGAAAACCGTAAGTACCTGACAACTAGGCGACTCCCGACGATCGCTCGTTGGAATGTCGCTTGCGTCGAGGGACGCGTTGCCCCGCGAGTTGTGCGGGTGTGACACGGTATGAACAAGTCCTCTCCTCGGTGCGCGCTCAGCGTTCTTGCCGCCTCCGCCAAGACTTCGGCGGTCCGCCGTAGCTTCAGCAAAGGCGGAAGCTTCACGCGAAGGCGGAAAC
>JACOUA010000194.1 GCA_016178075.1 Acidobacteriota bacterium | reverse complement strand
GCAGCGCGGCGTACGCGCTGGGGATCCTGAACGATCGGCGCGCCGTCTCCCCGCTCATTGGCCGTCTTCGCGACGATGACGTGGCTGTCAGGTTGAACAGCGTGCAGGCGCTGGGACGACTGAAAGATCCGCGGGCGCTCGAGCCAGTTCGCGACGTGGCGAAATCAGACGCAGTCGGTTCGGTGCGGGAGGCCGCGTCCATGGCGATCGACGCGATCGAACGCCCGAACCCCAAGCGTGACCAGTAACGAGAAACCCATGAAGATCCGGACCCGAACAGTAACCTTTTTCACGTTGTGGTTGATCGGTGCCGCACTCGACGCCTCCGCACAATCGGGCACCGCGACCATCCGAGGCAGTGTGAACGCGGTCGGCCCTGACGGGCAGCCGTTCAGGATTCCTGGTGTGACCCTTCAGCTGGCCAGCACGGTGCCCGGCAGCGAGCCGGCGACCCTGTTCTCGAATGAAGTTGGCGAGTACTCCTTCGACGACTTGGCGCCCGGCGCCTACACGTTCGAAGCGAGCCTCCAGGGCTTCCAGACGTTTACTCGAACGATCACGCTGCAGCCTGGGCAGGCCGCCGTCGTGGAGGTTCAACTCGAATTGGCCGGGGTTCGTGAAGAGATCACGGTCACGGCCAACGCCGGCGACGACCTCCAGGAGCGGCAGACGGCGCCGCCCACCGAGATCAAACCGATCACGATGCAGCAGGTGCCGCTTGCCACAGAACAGTTTCAGAGTGCCTTGCCGCTCGTGCCGGGCGTCGTGCGCGGGCCCGATGGACTGTTGAACGTGAAGGGCGCCCGCGAGAGTCAGAGCGGCCTTCGCGTCAACAGCGCGAGCGTCGTGGACCCGGTCACGGGCCAGTTTGCCTTCCGTCTACCGATCGAGGCGGTTCAGTCGCTGCAAGTCGTCACGAGCCCGTACGCGCCGGAGTACGGGCAGGTCAGCGGCGGGATCACGAAGATTGAAACCCGTGCCGGGACGAATCAGTGGAACTTCCAGTTGCAGGACCTCGAGCCGCGCATCCGGCGACGCGCCGGGAAAATTCGGGGCATCGAGTCGTGGACGCCGCGCGTGGCGGTCGGCGGCCCGCTTGCGGGACCGAAGCTGACGCTCTTCGAATCGGTCGAGTATCAGTTCACCAAGACGCTCGTGGAGGGATTGCCCGAGCTCGAAGGCGACACCAAGCGCGAGAGCCTCAGCGCGTTCACGCAGGTCGACTGGACGGCGAGCTCCGCCGATCATGTCAGTGTCGCCGTGGCGGTGTTTCCGCAGAAACTCGGCTTCCTCGGGCTCAACACCTTCAACCCACAACTGGTGACGCCGAATCTGCACCAGCGCGGGTACCTCTGGACGACGACCGAACGACGGGTGTTAAATGCCCGCTCGCTCGTCGAGTCGCACTTCAGCGTGAAGGAGCTGGAGACGGATGTCTTTCCGAACACCGCTGGTCCCTCGATGATCCTCGCGCCGGAGCAAAACAGCGGCAGCTACTTCAACAACCAGCGGCGCAACAGCCGGCGATACGAAGGGCTTGGCGAATACAGCGTGACACCCGCGGCGTTCGGCGGATCGCACTTCCTCAAGATCGGCGTCGGCGTGAGCCATGACTCCTTCGACGGCGACACGGAGAGTCGTCCCGTCGTCATCGTCCGAGCCGACGGGTCGCGTGCGCAACAGATCGATTTCCTCGGGCCGGCGGCCCTGGCACGCGACAAGACCGACCTGGTGGCGTTCGCGCAGGACGCCTGGCAGGTCAACGACCGCCTCACGCTTGACTATGGGGTCAGGTATGACCGTGATACGGTCGCGAGCACGCATCATCTCGCACCTCGGCTCGGGTTCTCCTTCGTCCCGATCCCGGGGGGCCACACGGTCGTGCGCGGCGGCGCGGGCCTGTTCTACGACAAGATCACGCTCAATGGCGCGACCTTCGATGAGCGGCCGACGCAAATCGTCACGCGCTACGGGCTCGATGGACGAAGCATCGTCGGCAGTTCGATGGCCGAACGCCCCGTCATCGACGGCGGGCGGCTGCGGAATCCCGAAAGCGTGGCCTGGAATCTCGAGGTGGATCGCGAGCTGACGAGGCGGCTGATCCTGCGCGTTGGGTATCAGCAGCGCGAAGGCCGGCGCGAGCTCATGGTCGATCCACGCAATGATCCGGCGCGTGGAGGCGTGCTCCTGTTGGGGAACGGGGGCAGCTCCCGCTATCGCGAGCTGGCGTTCACCGGCCGGTACCATTCCGGCAGCAACCAGCTCGTCGTGTCCTATGTGCGATCGGCCTCGACCGGTAACCTCAACGATCTGAACTCATTTTTCGCGAACGTCGAGAACCCCGTGATCCGCCCGGACGAACGCTCGCGGCTGCCGTTCGACGCGCCGAATCGGTTTCTCGCGTGGGGCGAGTTCGATCTGCCGCGCGGGTTCGGCGTCGCCCCGGTCGTCGAAGTTCGCGACGGATTTCCGCTGTCGGTCTTCGATGAGAACCACGACTTCGTCGGTGAGCGAAATCGAGCGGGCCGATTCCCCCGGTTCTTTTCGCTCGACGTGCAGGCGTGGAAGCACGTGACGCTGCCCTGGCCGAAGAAGCTCAAGGCGCGGGTCGGCCTGAAGGTGTTCAACATCACGAACCACTTCAACCCAGCGGGTCGGCCTGAAGGTGTTCAACATCACGAACCATTTCAACCCACGCGATTTTCAGGGGAACCTCGCGAGCGCGCGCTTTGGCGGCTTCTCGAACGGCGTCAGCCGGACGTTCCGCGGCAAATTCGTGATCGACTTCTGACACCACTCTGACGTGGGCGATCCGTGCCCCCAGTGGCCGGGAGACGAGATCCTCGGCCGAGTACGTGAGCCAACTCACACAGTTGCGCGAACCCCACCCGAACGTCTGCCGGAAATCCGCGATACTCAGGGGGAGGTGTGCTGCCAGGCACCAGAGGAGACGAAACGTGACCGACTTTGCGATTCATACGATCGACTCAGCTCCTGCCGCGGCGAAGCAAACGCTCGGCGAGATTCTCCGGAAATACGAGTTCATCCCCAATCTGGCGGCCGAGTTGGCCGCGGTGCCACCAGCGCTGAAGGCGTACGCGACATTGGGCACGCTCTTGACACAAACCTCGCTCAGCCCCGTTGAGCAGCAGATCGTCATAGCGGCGACCAGCGTCTCCAACGGGTGCGAGTATTGTGTCGCGGCGGCCTCAGCCGAGTTGAGAGCGGCCGGACTGCCGGCAGATCAAATCGAGGCGCTGAGGACCGGCCGGCCCCTGTCCGACGCGAAGCTGGAAACGCTCCGTGTCTTCACCAGCGCCATCGTGGACCGCCGCGGGCGGTTGACACCGAGTGAGTTTCAGCGGTTCCTCGATGCCGGCTTTCGCCGAGAGCAGGTGTTCGAGGTCCTGGTGGGCGTGGCGATGAAGACGCTCAGCAACTACGCCAATCACATCGCGGGGCACGTCGGCTCGGCGTTCCTCATCGTCACCGGGTTGTACGGCCTTGACCTCGCGGTCCGCGCCGCGGCGCTCTGGCGTGCCTTGCCGTCACGCTCACTCCCTTTTAGGGAAGTGCTGCGTGTGCAGTTGTCGGGTGAAGTAGCGGAGATGCTGACCTCGACGGGCCCATTTCTCGCGGAACCCTTGAAGGGCTGGCTGTTGAAGCGCGATGGAATATCGGGCGCGGAAGCCTTCGGCACGGTCGCGATCGAATACCTGCTCTACACGATCGTGGCGTCATGGATGACGGCGGTCGCGCTCTCCGTATTGGTCGCGCGCAACGTTCTGCCGGACGCGACGCAGCCGCTGGTGTTCGGCATCATCGCAGCGGTGGTGGCCTTGACCGTTGCCTTTCTGTTCGCCGCTGTGACCGGCATCGGACTCATCGTCCCGATTCTGCGTGGCGCTGCGGGCGTCATTGGCGACCGAGCCTCCTCGGCCGCCAAGCGATTCGAGCCTGTGGAACGCGTGCTCGTCGCCTTCCTGCACGATCGTCCCACGCGGCTCCTCGAAGTGCTGCTCATCGAGGCGGGGGGCCACGCGCTGCTCGCGCTCGAAATCCTCGTCGTCACCCGAGCGCTCGGCCACCAGATCGCCGCGGCGGATCCCTTCATCATCGAGGGCGCCGTCAAGGTCATCAAAGCTGGGTTCTTCTTCGTTCCTGGACAACTGGGCGTATCGGAGGGCGCTTACATCTTCCTGTTCCGGGCGATCGGCTTGCCGGCCGCCGCCGGGGTGACGATGGCGCTCGTTCGACGGATCCGGGCGCTTCTCGTCGCGGGGCTCGGCATGGCGATTCTTCGGTTATGCCCTTGAAGAGAAATAGGTCCATGTTCTCGGCACGCGGTCGATTCATCGCGGCTGTGACCGGAACGATTGCGATCGCCATCTGTTGCTCCACGCCCGTTCTGCTGATCGTGCTGACCGCGATCGGACTCGGCGCGCTGACCAGGTATCTGG
>JACOUA010000193.1 GCA_016178075.1 Acidobacteriota bacterium | reverse complement strand
CCTCAGCGACGGACACGTCGATCGTTTCTTTGTGGACATCCAGCCCGACGAACATGCTACGTTTCACCATGACCTACCTCCTCATGTGTGGCGCGCTGCGAAGCTTTAGAGACTCCGCATCATCCACGACATCACGAGGGGGAGGTCAATCTGGTTTCGGCTCTCCTCGATCGGTCTGAGCCTGATGCGCACCTCGTCCCCGCCGAAGCAGGCCCCCCTCAACTGCGGGGCCTGCGTAGGCGGCGGTCGAATGAGCACCGTGCACTGATCGTCGCGACTGAGCCGTGACAGCCATTATGTCTAGGCGGACCAGAGATAGCGTGACGCGTCGTATGTCCGACCCAGGCGACGACCTCTTGAAATACATCTCTCTCGCTCTGTTCGCTATCCTGACATGTGCGCCCTCCGCCGTCGCGCAGCCGCGGGCCGCGATCACGGCTGACTTTGGTGTGGTCGCCGTAGAGCAGGGTCTCGAGACTGCACGTCTGCTTCGAGCAACCGCTCGCATTCCGGCGCGAGGGTGGGCAGGCGCCGTGGCTGTAGGACGGTTCGAAACCGAGAGCCGATTCCTCGAGTTCACGTTCACCCGTATGTTGGGAGGCGTCGCCTACAGCGGGTCCGTTGGGCGGCTGGGCATTTCACCCGCGTTCTTAGCCGGATACGCGTTCAATAGCGCAGACGTCAAGGGCTCTGCACAGCAGGTGAAACTCACTAACTGCTTCACCTGGGAACCCGAAATTGCGCTCATGTTGCAGGTACTACGGCATGTGGGGATTGGCGGATCGGCAGGCTATATTTCATTGCGGCGACCGAAGGTGGATTTCGGGAACCTCCGTGGTAGTCCACCTGAGATACTGAGAGCTGATGGATTCGTCGCCGCGGTCAGGGTGGAACTGGTGTTTTGAACTCTCTTGGCGCGCCTAACGGGCGGCTGCACCCGACGGCGGCCGCACAGCGACCGCACTAATTCGAAGAGTCGTGAGCGGCCGCCGCGGGTGAGCCGCATTGCGTTAGACGGCCAAGATGTAAAACGAGAGATCAGAATGAAATACAAAGTACTGCTGAAGAAAAGCCAGGAGGGCGTCGCGGTGTCGTGCCCAGGATTGCCAGGATGTTGGTCCGAGGGAAAGACCGAAGACGAAGCCCTGACGAACATCCAAGATGCCATCCGGGAATACCTGGCAGTCCGGGACGAACTCACGAAAGAAGGCGAAGTTCGCGAGGTCGAGGTCGCTGGCTGACGTGCCGAAGATCCCGGGCATCAATCATCGCGAGGCCGTACGTGCTTTGCAGAGAGCTGGATTTCGAGTCGCGCGAGAGGGAAAGCACATCGTGATGACCGACGGCCAGCGAATCGTCACGATTCCGCGGCACGATCCCGTGAATTCGTACACGATGGGCGGCATCGTTCAGGATGCTGGCTTGACCGTCGAGCAGTTTAGAGAGCTGCTGTAGTCGTCGGTTCGGCGAGCGACGCAGGATCTACACCAGCGGCGGGCGGCGCCAAGTTCGACGGGTTGTACCAAGCAGCGGTCTGGATTTGTTGCTCCTGCGAGCAACGTTCTTCGCCGAGCGATATCGTCGCGACACGCGGAAATGTGCGAGGAGGTTCCGTTCGTGAGAGGCCGTCTAACGAATAAAGGATTCGTGTCGCGCGCAGCCGCGACACAATCCAGGGTTGGACTAAATCCGGGCACGAGCGTTGCGAATGGGGTTCTTATCGGGTGTCAGCGAGTGTCACGGATGTGGTGAGTCGCCGGGGTGGACGATCACAAGAGGTCAGTCGGTGCGGTGGGCGTGGGTGTGAGCGGCGAGGTGGACGTGCCACGGCGCTGGGGACGTGAGGGCACGGGCGATCGGCGACACGACGCCACGCACGGCCGATCGGCATGTTGAGAGAGGTGGCAGGGAGCGGCGTCAGCATGGCGAGCTCATGGCGGCCGACTCCACGCCGGTCGAAGCGCCGCGATGACGATCAGCGTGCCCACGCGGCAGTGGGGACATCGCGGGACGTCGGCGCGTGAGGACGTCGATGAAGAGGCGGGGAGCGGCGGCGTGGCGATTAGCGCCCGGGCCGTCAACAGGGTCCGTGCCCGCCTGCGATCCGCGCGATGCGCGGCGCTCCAGAGCCCGTAGGAGCGCACCTTGGCGCAGCCGCGCGGGAGCACGTGCTGGAGGAAGCGCTCGAGAAACTCGACGCCGGGCAGCGTGACGCGGCGCGTCTGGTGCGTCCGATGGTCCTGATAGCGAAACGTCACGGGTCCAGTGTCGATGGTTTCCAATCGGCTGTTCGCGATGGCGATGCGGAACACATACCGACCGAGATAGTCGAGGACTCGCTGACCGCGGCCGGCGGGCTGGGCATGGACCACCCACGGGGTCGTCCAGATCTCGGGCGGTACCTGGTCGAGTAACCCCGCGTGGCGAAGCCCGGCACACACCTTCGCGCGAAAGATAACGGACAGGGCCTGCACGGGGACGAGGAACGCGGGGTTCTTCGGGGCGATCCAGGAGCTGCGCCCGTTGCGTCTCGAGCCACCGCTCGGTGCGAGGGCCCT
>JACOUA010000192.1 GCA_016178075.1 Acidobacteriota bacterium | reverse complement strand
TTGTTCGTTCCCAGTCGCAATCGTGAGCCCGTACCGCCGCGCTGTCGCAGCGATGTAGCTGTCTTCAACGGGCATCGGGCGACCAGCTTTTTCGAGCTGATGCTCCTGTTCCGCCCACACGTGCGCAACTGAGACATTGAACCCATGGACGCGACCGTGCATGGCATCAACGAGGCGGCTCAGCCAAGCTTGCAGCGCTTGGCGTGGCCGTCCTTCTTTCGTTCGCACCCAGTACGCCAGTTGCGCGATCACGACCGCGCTCGTGTAGCACTGATCCTTTTCCTGCTCGAGCCATGCGATGACCCGCACATCGCCGCGGCGTTTGGCCGGCTGGGAAATGACGTCAGTATCGAGCAGCCAACTCACAGCTTCGGGCGCCTGGCCATCTCACGACGTCGGGGAGGCACGTCATCCATGCTGACAGGACAGTCCTTCAGCACGGCAAGCCAGTCCTCCTTTCCGGCGAGGCGTCGAAACACGATGGCGTCCTCTTCTGCGTCGAACTGCGCGTCGAAATACTCGCCAGGCGATGCCGGCGCCAAGGTAGCCGGAACGGTCAGACGGCGCTTGGAATCGAGCGTAACGATCATGGTGGGATTATCCCACCTTTCGCGTATGGCGTCAATCGGGCTATGCGCGGCTCCGTTGGCACAGCGGCGATGGGAATCGTCTACACCGAAGCCGCTTTCCGTCGGACGCTCAGCGCCCGCAGAACGCCGTCGAGCACCGAATCAAGCTTGGACAGGTCCTCGGTGAGATAGCGCAGCACCAGATAGCCGTTCTCGTGCAGCAACCGGTCCTTGCGTCGATCGCGCCGGTACGCCACGGGGTCCGCTAAGTGCTGCGCGCCGTCCACTTCGACCACGAGGCGCGAATCGGCGTCGACGAGATCGCCTTCCATCCTGCCCCAGCCGTCGAACGCGATCGGGAGTTCGGCGTTCACCTGAAATCGTCCCCGCGTCTCCGGCAAGGTTGCCAGACGCCGATAGAGGAAAGCCTCGGACGCGCTTCGCGCGCGATTGGCCCCTTCGACGTCAGGTGGAATCGGACGAGCGGCAGTCACGAACAAGTTCGCGAGGGGCGTGTCAACACCATCCCGAACGAGTCGTCGCACGCTGGCGGCGTAGTCTCGTTTCCAGAGTGGATCAGCAGGCAACGTCACGTCTGCCGGCCAGCCCGGAATTGCGCTCGCCGGAAGGACAATCGTCTAGCCGACAGCCTCGTAGCCGCGGCACCGGCGATCGAACATTCGCGCCAGCATGGGCACGTTCAGGTCCGCGTGCTCGCAGAAAGCACACTCTCGAAACGATCGAGGTGCTCGTTCCGTTCGGTGAGCACGAGCGGCGAGCGACCGTCCCGTACGGCTTGAACGACCTCGGCGCAGATGACTCGATTCCGGGTCTCGTCGTCCACCAAGAGTTGGTAGAGCGCTTGGAACTCGATTCGTTTGTCCGTACCTGTGCTGCCGCCAGCCTCAAACGCAGTTGGACGGACGATAACGGTGTGCTCGAACGGTCGTGCGGCCGCCTGCGCCTTAGCGTCGACGCGATGCCGCACAGAACCGCACTGCATGAAGATGATCGGATGATGGCCATCCTTCCGGGTGACCGTCGCGGACAGACGCAGGACGTATCGAGCCTTCGCCCGACGGACCGCCTGTTCAAGGTCGTCAAGGAAGACGCTGTTGCCGTCACCGCGCCGGTGCTTCTGCAGTGGCAACGCGATCAGATTGCCAAATCCTCCGTGCGGCGGAACAATGCGATCTTCTCGTCCGACGAGGAGAGCTGATGGACGAGACGTGAACTCTGATCCATCGAATGGCGCTCGCGATATTTAACGGCGAGGAACCGCCCAATCTTCCCACTTCAGACCTTTGACCCGGTCGAACTCCCCCGCGTTTGAGGTGACGAGCGTCGCGCCGCGCCGGCGCGCCTGACCGGCGATCAACACGTCGTACGCCCCGATCGGCTTTCCGGCGATCTCGAGTTCGGCGCGCACCCGTCCCGCCTCTTGAGCGTCTTCCTCATCGAAGCGTGTCCATTCCAGCGGTCCAGCCAGGAACGCTTCCACCCGCTGCGTGTTCGCCTCTTTGCGCTGGCTCTTGGCAACGCCGTACCACAGCTCGAATGCGACCACCGAAGACACGAGAATTGTTGCCCCTTTGGCAATAGCGCGTTGAAATCGCCGGCGGACATCCTTCGGCATGCCGTTGATCAGCGCAATGCACGCGTTCGTGTCGAGGAGATACGTCACGATCAGAAGATCTCGCGCACAGGTGTGCGCGGTTGGCGGCGGCCGTCAGCCATGAGTGGTTCCGCGCCGAACCGATCGAGTTCGGCAAACCAGTCGGTGACGTCCGCGAACATCGGCTCAACGAGAATGCCGCGGCCCGCTCGGCGCACCCGAACGCGGTCACCCTCAAATCTGAACTCCCGAGGTAGTCGGACCGCTTGACTTCGGCCATTCCGGAACAGCTTGGCAGTCGTGGTCATTGCATCTGCTCCTCGCAGCGGTATATACCGTTAGTCTATATCAACGGAACCCGTCACGATCGCGACCGGCTAAAATGCGAACAACGTGGGTAAGGGGACCGAGGAGGGGTGTGATTTAAACCGCCGGTCACCCGGGAAACCGAGTGGTCAACTGGACTGAAGTCGACGATTTTCGAAGGAAAAGTCGTCGGGGCGACTGGATTTGAACCAGCGACCCCTCGGTCCCGAACCGAACGTCTGCGATACGATTTCCGAATGATTTTGTAAATTCGTGCAGTCGGGTAGTGCCAGGGTAGTGATTCGACGGGGGGCAGTGGCCCACCTTCGCCGACCACCGCCGCGCATCGACGACGCCTCGTCGCGGCGCTAAAATGATCGTAGCCATGAACTACCAAGAGCGCATCGTGCGAGATCCACAGATTGTTGGGGGCGAGCCGGTCCTGAAAGGGACGCGGGTGACGCTGAAGACCGTCCTTGCGAGCCTCGCCGAAGGCGCCACGACCGCGGAGATTCTTGCCGACTTCCCCACGCTGTCTGAAGAGGATGTTCGGGCCGCCATTGCGTTCGCTGCCGCCTCTGCTCAGGAGGATCTGCCGCTGGGTGAGACACCGGTCAAACGGTGAAGATCAAACTCGACGAGAATCTGCCCGAGCGCCTGGTCCCCGCCCTCACGGCACTTGGTCACGACATGGACACCGTTCGTGCGGAGCGGCTGGACGGTCAGGCTGATCCCAGCGTATGGGTTGGTATTCCGCTTCGGCGCGAGCTCAGCGAGCGCAGAATCGCATCGAGCACTGCGGCCAGTTCCTTGGCGAGATCCTCAGCGAGAAAACGCAGCACCAGATAGCCGTTCTCTTGTAGGAGCTGATCCTTCCGTCGATCGCGCCGGTACGCGACCGGATCCGCAAGATGCTGAGCGCCGTCGATCTCAACGACGAGCCGCGAATCTGCGCACAGCAGATCGATTTCCATTCTGCCCCAGCCGTCGAACGCAATCGGCAAGTCGGCGTTCACCTGGAATCGTCCTCGTGTCTCCGGCAAGGTTTCCAAACGTCGATAGAGGAATGCCTCGGAGGCGCTTCGCGCGCGATTGGCGCCTTCGGCTTCGCCAGGAATCGTACGAGCAGCCGTCAGGAACAAGTTCGCGAGCGGCGTATCAACACCGTCGCGAACCAACCGACGCACACTGGCAGCGTAGTCCCGTTTCCATAGCGGATCAGCGGGCAATACTACGTCCGCGGGCCAGCCGGGAATGGCGCTCGCCGGCACGACAATCGTGTAGCCGACGGCCTCATAGCCGCGGCACCGGCGATCGAACATTCGCGCCAACATCGGCACACTGAGGTCCGCGTAGTCGTAGACCCGCACCTCACGTTTGCCGTCATAGAGGCGATGCAGCCTTCCGACGTACTGCGCAATAGTCCCCCGCCATGAGACTGGCAGCGTCAAGAACAACGTGTCCAACCGCGGATCGTCGAATCCCTCGCCGATGTATTTGCCGGTCGCCAGGATGACGCGACCTTCTTCGGCCGGGATGGCCGCCAGCCGTTCGTCCTCTGCCCGCCGCTGCTTCCTTCCGGTTCCACCTCGAAGGGCCACGACGTGAGGAACCCTCGTGGAAAGCACAATCTCGAAACGATCGAGGTGCTCGTTCCGTTCGGTGAGCACCAGCGGCGATCGGCCGTCTCGTACGGCCTGAACAACCTCGTCGCAGATACCTCGATTCCGAGCCTCGTCGTCTACCAGGAACTGATAAAGCGCTTGGAACTCGATTCGTGTGTCTTGACCTATGTTGCTGCTGCACTGAAACGCGGTCGGACGGACGATGACTGTGTGCTCGAATGGCCGCGCGGCCGCTTGCGCTTTGGCGTCCACGCGATGCCGCACGGGACCGCATTGCATGAAGATAATCGGATGATGCCCATCCTTGCGGGTGACGGTTGCGGAGAGACCCGCGACGAACCGAGCCTTTGCACGTCGGACGACCTGCTCAAAGCTGTGCGCTGACAGGTGATGGCATTCATCCACGATCACCTGCCCATAATCGCCGACGTGATCGTCTACGACGCCCTTGTGGACGAGGCTCTGAATAACCGCCACATCGAGCAGCCCGGTCGGTTTGTTTCGGCCACCGCCGATGCGGCCAATCGACTTCGCGGGTACGTCCAAGAACGTCGCGAGGCGCTCGATCCACTGGTCGAGGAGTTGCCGCCGATGCACGAGCACCAGCGTATTGACGTGACGCTGCGCGATGAGCCAGGCGGCCACAACAGTCTTGCCAAAGGCCGTCGTCGCCGATAGGACACCGGTTTCGTGCTTCAGCATCGCGTCGGCCGCGAGCTTTTGCTCCGGTCGCAAGTCGCCTTGAAACGTCACGTGCAGTGGCTGTCCGCCGTAGCGTTCGTCGCGGATCACCGGGCGTATGTTCAAGGCGTGCAGCACCTGACCCACATCCTCCAGACATCCGCGTGGCAAGCCGATGTGATGCGGATGCTCCTCAGCACAGGCGATGATCCGAGGCTTGTCGTAGGTCGCCAGGCGCATGGCCTGCGCCTTATAGAACTCTGGATTCTGGAAGGCGGCAACACGCAGCAACCGATTTCGAAGACCCGGAGCCAAACCAGCCGTGCCGATATAGATCTCGTTGCCGAGGATTAGCTCGAGCGATGGAGGGAGGTCGCCAGCAATCGGCAGTTCCTTTCGGCGCCGTGACGGCGGCGCTGTCCACGGCACAGGGTCGTCCTCCTCCGCCAGTGGAAGGTTCACGCCAAGGATGCGGCCTCGTCGCTCGGCTTCCCGCACGACGCCTTCGACGTGTCCGCGTCGAATACGCCGTATCGTCGAAAGAAAGGCCCACTGATCTTGATGCGGAACGCCGTGGTCATCTAGGAAGACGCTGTTGCCGTCGCCACGCCGGTGCTTCTGCAGCGGCAACGCGATTAGATTGCCGAATCCACCGTGCGGCAACGTGTCTTGATTGGGGAAGAACCGGTCGTACGAATCGAAACCGATGTCGGGCCGACGTTCCATTGTCTCGGTCAGGATGTAGGAGCCGAGTTTTCTCGCGAGCGCAGCGGGCACAGCCTCTTCGAAGAACAGCCACACGTGACCGCCGCGCCCGGAACGTGAGCGCTCCAGTGCCGCCGAAAGATCCATCCGGCGGCACGCCTCAATGAACGCGGTCGCATCCTCGAGCCAACCGCCCTTGTCGAAATCGACGGCCAGGAAGAAGCACGTCTCGTCCAGGAGCATCGGATAGACGCCGGCCACAAAGGGCTGGCCAGCATCGTCGCGTCCGGACAGGTGCCACCGAATCACTTCGTCCGTGATGGGTAGGAAGCGACGATGCGGACACTCCGCGCACTTGATCCGCGGCTTTTCGCAGATGCCGCGCACCCACTCATTGGCGCACGCGGGCGCGTAGCCGGACTTCCCCGTCTTCCGGCTCTCGAACCGACGCGGGTACACGTCCTCCCGCCCGCAGAAGAGCGAACGGAACAGCGCGATCTTCTGCTCCGACGAGGAGCGCTGATTGAGAAGAGGCGGGTCCTGATCCGCGGATGCGATCACCTGGGCTGTCGCCGCTATGATCGCATCGTCGTCGGGACGGGATCAACAAAACCCTCTGTAGGGCACGCCAGCCGCGGGCTGTGCGCCCACGGGTAGTGTCAGGGTAGTACTTTTCTGCGCAATGTCGAGACCCCTATCGACGAAATCTCGAACATCTCTCGCAAAGTACAGTCTGGCGGTTCGAATCCAGTCCACCGGTCACTCGGTTTCCGAACCGTTCCTGAAACGAACCGAGCGGTCAGCCAGACTGAGGCGTGCAGATTCGCTAGGAAAAATGTGGTCGGGGCGACTGGATTTGAACCAGCGACCCCTCGGTCCCGAACCGAGGGTGCATGGGTTATTTTATCAGGAAAAATGCGTCTTTTTGAGGTCGGGTAACCACAGGGTAACTACTTCAAAAACCGGGTAACCATTTCACCGAGCTCCCGATCGTTTGCGTACGTGAGTATCGTCGCGCTTCCCCTCGGATCACGGACGGGCGGTTTCCGATTCCGTCCGAGGCCTGGCAAGTTCGTCACGCCGGCGCGTACGTGCCCATCGACGAGAGTTGTCCGGCTCCGGACGAGACGTTCACGACGGGACCGCTGCGCTGCTCGATCATCGCCGGAGCCTTTCCGGCCATCACCGCTGTCGCGAAGCGGGACGAGTTCGAGAAGATTCCATTTCAGCCTGGGCACCACACCCACGCTGCATTTCGTCAGGATCCTCGACCAGGCCAAGTGCCAAGAGCCACCGCGTAGTCTTCCTTCCGACGCCTGGAATCCTGAGGGCCTCACGGACCGTCGTCGGTTGTGCGGCCACCAGAGCTGCCAAGGCCCTGTGCGACAAACCCGGCAAACGACGAAGATCCTCGGCGCGCACTTGGGGGTACCGTTTCATGGGCAACCGATCGTTTCCCCCTTGTCCTGGCACCCCAATCCCCCAATCGCTTGATGGGCCACGCTCAGTGCGCCATGTCGGTCATTCAGGCAACCTCGCCAGGAGTTCCGCCGAGACCACTGCTGCCGCCTCGTGTAGATCCCATGCAGCCCCAGCTCGGAGCAACGGCGTCATGTCCGCGATGAAGACGGTGTCCTCAATCTTGGCTGTCAGATTTCGCTCGAACTGCGCACGTGTGACCCTGTGCCCTGCCTCACGCATGTAGCGTGCGAAGCAGGCCGTGATCCGCGCCGGGTCTGCGCCGTGCTGGAGCGCGAACCAGAGATCGAAGAGGTCCCGTCCCTTCTTCCGTTGGTAGAGCGCGCGCATTTTGGTGCTGAGGAGCTCCTCCAGCGTGAACGTCCTGATGTCGGCACCTCCGCCCCACCACCGCGAGCGCACCTCGAATGGATGTCGTACGTGCTCGTGTTCGCTGAAATGCTCCCGCGAGTTGATCTCGATCTTGAGGCGCATGGGCCTGGCGGGCTCACCCTCGGATTGGAACCTGTAGACCAGATTCACGCGATCTTCCTTGATCACTCGTCGTGGCGTGCCGAGCCAGGAGTCCAGCACGGCCCGGAGCGCGTCGAACGTGTCACCGATCGGACCGCCTGTGATCTGAACGAGGTCGATGTCCTCGGAGTAGCGGGCCGCCGGGCGCAGGTGCAACTTGAACAGCGCTGTGCCGCCACGGAAGGCGAGCCGTTGTTCCAGCTCGGGAACACTGAAGATCTCGACGAGCGCGCGACTGATCACCAAGTCTTGCTCGACCTGTGCGTCTTGCACCCACGGTGCGTGCTCCCGCCACTCCGTGATGTAGTCCTTGGGGATCACACCTCTGGCTCCACGGTCGCGTTGATGGCGAGCTTCCAGCGTTCGTCTCGCGGCGCGCGCGCGCGCGACCGGCTTCGGACCAGCGGCGCGACGAGCGTCGCGCGTGATCGCACGTGCTCGGCAAGCGCATCGGCCATACGGGCATGGTCCGTCAGGTCCAGGAGATACCCGAGGCGCTGCGCCCAGGCGACCGGACACAAGCGCGCCACTTCGGACAACTTCGCGACGTCGATGACATCGACGAGCTCGCCAATCACCGAGGCGACATTGTCAAGCCCCCCGCAGCGGTCCGCGTAACCGACGAGCTCCAAGGCCGTGGCTTCGGGCGATGAGATGCGCACGATGCCGCGAGGCGTGTTTTTCGCAATCATCGGCATGCGTTCGAGGTCCTTGCGCGCAACGAACTCGACGCGAACCTCGCCACACCGGAGCGGCCTCCGATTCTTCCTCATCATCACCTGGAAGACTTGCGGCCGCTGATGTGCTGCGCCATGGAACTCCGCGGCGCTGAGGAGCGCCACGTAGTAGGGCTCGTGGAGATGATTCATGAGCTGCGGAACGAACTGCTCAGCCGGCAGGCACCCGAGCCGCCGGTACTCGGGTGGCACGATGACGTGGAAGCCTTGATGTGGATCCGCAATTTCTCCACGAGCCTTCATGCGGCGTAGAACCGCCCGGACAGCCGTCAGAGAGATATGAAGCGATGCGCGCGCTTCCGCCGTCGTGAAGTGGTGCCTCCCACGCGAGGCAAGGTCGGCGAGAAACGAGGCTCCGGCACGCATACGATACTCGCAAAATATAACGCTTATGGTTACTTTTTGCAAGCAATGACTAAGACTGGTGCGATGCCTGCAGATAGTAACTGATTGCGTTACCTTGTGCAGCCATTGGAACAGGAGATGGGGAGCTTTTGTCCGACCGCCGGCTCTCCGATTCGTGTCATGCGGAGGAGCCCGCGCGCCCAGCCGCGAGCACACTCATGTCGGCCGGCGGCCGAAGTCTCACTTGTAAGCTGCTGCGAGAGGGTCTCGCTGCAAGAGCCCGGCAGCGATTCGAATCTCCTTCTTGCTCGCCTGCTTGGTGGCCACGCGCTCGTAGTGCGCCGGGCCATAGATTCCCACTTCGCGTCCATCGCTGCGCGTGATCACTCGAACGAGGCGCTCCGGCACATCCCGGTACACGTGGATGAACCAGCCGGCCCCCCGGCACTCCCAGACACGTTCGCGATCGACGCGGTAACGCCGGATGTCCGCGGCAGTCGACGCCGAGATGCCAAACGCCCGGAGCGCCGTCTGTGCCTTCAGGAATGGTCCCCCGCGGGATCCGAGTGACCGTTTCGGCTTGTAGCAAAGAAGCCGCGTGACGGGATGCACGTAAAGCCCATCGACCAACTCGATCGTGCCCCATTCCAGCTTGCGGTACAGGCGGCCCTTCTCGTCAATCCAGGGTCTCTGCTCAACCTCCCAGCGAATGTGATCGAAGATGTGCTGGCCGGTCAGGGAACGACTATCGAGATTCTGCGTGATCTCCGACCAGACCTTGTTCCAGGGACGCCCAACCTGCTTACGCAGATACCGGCGCAGCGGCCCGAGCAGGTCCGAGAACTCCTTCCAGTTCGAGCCGTACTGGCGGCGACGCCCGATCGGTGCGCGGGTTGGGCCGTGATCGTCGAGGCCAAATTCGCTCGCGTTCAGCCGGCGCCCCCACTTCTTGCTCGAGTTCCCGTGACCCCTCCGGGGGCGCTCGGTGACAACCTTGGCCATGTCATGTCGCATGCGTCTCTCCTCCGCTACGTCATAGGGCACCTCCTGTGAGCATCATGAGCGACATCTCTGGCAATTCGGGAGCCGAACAGTTTATCCCGAACCGCGACGGGCCGTACTCAGGGGAAGAAATCAATCGTCGGCGGTTCCGGGGCAGAATCGGCACTGCTCGTCCACGACGCTGGCGCGCGCGGTCGTCCGTGGCCGCGATGAGTACGAGGACCTGCCAGATGGAGCGATCGTGGAGGCGTATTCACTAGACAAGATCGCCGTGGAGAAAATCGTCGCCCTCGGAGACCGGGCCGCGCAACACGCCGCGCGATCTCCACGATGCGTGGTCCCTGACGAGCCAACGCCATGTCGACGTCAGTGAGTTGAGGGCGGCGATCCAGCGCAAGCTCGAGTTCCGCGGCCGAACGATCGAAAGCGTCGTCGAGGAGTTCCGGAAGAAGGAGCCACGCCTGAAGAAGCTCTGGAGCGCGCGGCTCGCGCCGCAGATGGCGCGGCTCCCAGAATTCGAAGGAGTGTGTCGCGCCCTGCAGCGCGTTTCGTCAGGCGAGTCGACGCGTCAAGGGGATTGGTCGGGAAGGCGGGATTCGAACCCGCGGCCTCCCGGTCCCGAACCGGGCGCTCTACCAGGCTGAGCCACTTCCCGACGTTCTCAACGCTCAGTCATTCAGTGCACTCGGTTACTTCCTCCCGAACCGAGTGCTCTACCAGGCTGAGCCACGCCCCGACCGGGCGAGACGGTTATTTTACCTCAGCCTCCGTACCGAGCGACAGCTCTTCGAGGTACTCCAGGGCGAAATGCGCCGTCATGTCCGGATGGAGCGGCGTGACGGACACATAACCGTCGCGGATGGCTTGATAGTCGGACCGATCGTGCGGCTCCCATTCGTCCTGGCCTTCCTCGACCCAGTAGTACGCCTTCCCCTTCGGATCGTGACGCTCGCTGATCGACGTGACGTGATTCCGCTTCGCCTGCACGGTCACCCGCAGGCCCTTCGCTTTGAGGCGCGGGACGTTCACGTTGAGAAACGTGCGCGGCGGGAGCCCTTTGCGCAGCACCGATTCCGACAGCGTCACGGCAGTGGAGGCCGACTGCCGGAAGTCGTACCCGTGCCTCGACCGCGCGAGCGACACCGCGATGGCGGGCACGCCGAGCAGCGCCCCCTCGAGCGCGCCCGACACCGTCCCCGAATACGTGATGTCGTCTCCGAGGTTGAAGCCCTTGTTGATGCCGGCGACGACGAGATCGGGAAGCCCGCGATACACGACGGCGACCGCCAGGTTCACGCAATCGGTCGGCGTGCCGTCGACGGTAAAGATTCGATCGCCGGCCTGCTCGAGCCGCAGCGGATGGTGCAGTGTGAGGGCGTGTCCGATCGCGCTCGCCTCCTTGACGGGCGCCACGATCGTGATCTCGCCCAGCGGCGCCAGCGCGGCCGCCAGCGCCTTCAACCCCTCGGATAACACCCCATCGTCATTGGTGACCAGAATGCGACGCATCGAAGAGATCAATTATACCTTCCGCGGCACGACGCCGAAGAGCATCGCCGTCGCCGCCAGCGCGAGCACGGCACCCGCAGCGAACGCGTACGCCGGACCGACGACGGTCCAGATCAACCCGAACATCGCGCTCGCCGCCAGCGCGCCGATCCCGACCACGGCGTTGTAGACCCCGAACGCGGTGCCCCGCATCTCTTCCGACGTCAGATCGGCAATCAGGGCGCGTTCGGTGCCCTCGACGAGACCATAGTGCAGGCCATAGATGAGGAAGCACACCAGGAGCGGCCCGATCGAATCGATCGTCGCGAACCCGGCGTACGTGGCCGCATAGATGCCCCACCCGAGCGCAATCACGCCCCGGCGGTTCCAGCGATCCGACAGGCTCCCGCCGTACAGCGAGCTCGTGGCCTTCACGACGTGCAGCGCCGCCCAGACAATCGGCACCCAGGCGGGTGCGAGCCCCACGTCGGTGAGGCGAAGCAGCAGAAACGCGTCGCTCGAATTTCCGAGCGTGAAGATCACGAGGACGATGAGGAAGCGGTAGAAGCGTGCGGGGAGCTTTGACCAGCCGCCGAACAGCCGCTCCTGAGCGGCACCGGCGATCGCGTGGCCCGGTCGCGCGCCTTCGGACACGAAGAACAGCAGAAGCACCGCGATCGCCCCCGGCGCAATCGTCAGGCTGAAGAGCGTGCGATAGTCGCCCGCAGAGAGGGCGAGGAAGACCGACGCCAGGAGTGGCCCGGCAATCGCGCCGGTGTGGTCCATCGCCCGATGAAAGCCGTAGACGAGCCCGCGACTCTCCTGCCGCGCCCACGTCGCCAGCATCGCGTCGCGGGGCGCGCCGCGGACGCCTTTCCCCACGCGGTCGGCGATCCTGACCATGAACACCTGTGGCCAGGACTGCGCGAACGTCATCAGGGGCCGGACGAGGGACGAGATCGAATAGCCCGCCATCACGATCCATCGGCGGGACGTCGATCGATCGGACAACCGGCCGGACAGGATCTTCAGGATGCTGTTGGCCGCCTCCGCCGCCCCCTCGATGATCCCGAGCGACACCGCTCCGGCCCCGATGACTCGCGTCAGGAAGAGGGGCAAGAGCGGGTAGATCATCTCGGAGGACATGTCGGTGAACAGGCTCGTCCACCCGAGCAGCCAGACGTTCCGGGGAAGCTGTCGCAGATCGGCGGCCGTCAAGCGCGGCGTGGTTGTGGGGTTCACCAAGGCGGGTTCAGGTCTGCTGGCCGCTAGTTCAACAACGCAAAGATTCGCGTGGGTCCTCCGCTGCCCCCGGCGATATTGATCGGCGCCACGATCACCGTGAAGCCCCCGGGCGGGAGCTTCGTCAGGCCGGTCGCATTCTCCACGTGATAGATGTTGCGAGGCATCGTGGTGCGATGGACTTCGTATTTCTCGGAAGGCCCGTAGTCGACGCTCGGGCTGTCGATCGCGATTCCGGCGACGCCGCGTTCGACCAGCAGCTTCGCGGCCGCCACCGAAAGCCCCGGGAAGTGCTTCACGCCGTTTCGCTCGTTCATGTAGCGCCGCGGCTGCGCCCAGCGGGCGTCCCATCCGGTCGCGACGAGGACGAGCGAATCGCGCGGGATCGTGCCGTGTTCGCGCTCCCACGTTTGAACATCCTGGACCGTGACGCGGTAATTCTCATCGTGCTCGGCCTGCGCGGCCACGTTCAGACAAACCGCCGGCCTCAGCAGACGCTCGACAGGGATCTTCTCCGTCGTCCATCCCGTCGCCGAGAAGTGCGCCGGCGCGTCGAGATGCGTGCCGAAGTGCTCGTCGGTGGCGATCTTCCCCATCGCGATGCCGTCTCTAGCGGCGTCACCGGTTCCCGTTCGAACGTACACCTTCTCGCCCGTCCAGCTGGGCGAGTCTTCCGTGAGCGGATGCCCCAGATCGACGACGCGCGGCTGCTTTTGCGCGCTCGTTCCGGCCATTGCCGACAGGACGAGCACGATCGTCGCGAGCGCGAGAACCAAACGCCGCACGGTCACCTCCTCCGTGTAATTTGCATTTGCTTCGCCCGCGCGCTACAAATGCATTATGCCCGCTCTCGCGGAGATCCTCGCCGAAGAAACGCGCGAGGGTCAGCTCTACGACCAGCAGGATCGGCAGTGGGTGCACTGCTATGCGTGCGGCCACGACTGCCGGATTCCGCCTGGAGCGGTGGGCGTGTGCAAGGTTCGGTTGAATCGCGATGGCCGCCTGCTGGTCCCCTGGGGCTATGTCGGCGGCGTGCAGTGTGACCCGGTCGAGAAGAAGCCATTCTTCCACGCGCATCCGGGCGGGCTGGCCTTCAGCTTCGGGATGCTGGGCTGCGACCTGCATTGCGGCTACTGCCAGAACTGGGTCACGTCCCAGGCGGTGCGCGATCCGCGGGCGGTCGCGCCTCCCCTCGCGGAAACGCCCGAGGAGCTGGTGGACCAGGCCGTGGGCCTCGGCGCGAAGATGATCGTCAGCACGTACAACGAGCCGCTCATCACGAGCGAATGGGCGGTGGAGATTTTCAAGAAGGCCAAGGAAGCGGGACTCGTCACCGGCTTCGTCTCCAACGGCAACGGCACGCCCCGCGTGCTGGAATACCTGCGGCCCTGGGTCGATCTCTATAAAGTCGATCTCAAGAGCTTCGACGATCGACACTACCGGGAGCTTGGCGGCCGGATCGCTCCGATTCTCGACACAATCAAGCGCCTGCACGAGATGCGCTTCTGGATGGAGATCGTCACGCTCCTCATTGCGGGATTCAACGACTCCGATGACGAACTGAAGCGCCTGACCGAATTCGTCTCCGGCGTGTCACCCGACATCCCGTGGCACGTCACGGCGTTTCACGCGGACTACAAGATGAGCGAGACGCCGGCCACTACGGCCGATATGCTGATCCGCGCCGCAGCGATCGCGAAAGATGCCGGGTTGAAGTTCGTCTACGCCGGCAATCTCCCCGGTCGTGTGGAAACTCTCGAGAACACGTATTGCCCGGACTGCGGGGAGCTGCTCATCGAACGTTACGGATACCTCATTCGCGCGTACCATCTGACTCGGTCCGGCGCGTGCCCCTCGTGCGGCGTGGTCATCCCCGGACGATGGAGCCCTTCGTTCGACGGCCAAATCACGGCGCATCCCTTCCTGCCCGGGCGATCCCGACGCCTCACGCTTGTTCCCTGGTAATGGGCCTCCTCCGATGACGCCGCTCGATCGGCTGGGTCGACCGCTTCGGAATCTCCGTCTCTCGGTCACGGATCGCTGCAACCTTCGCTGCCAGTACTGCATGCCGGAAGAGGAGTACGTCTGGCTGCCGCGCGAAGATCTGCTGCACTTCGAGGAGATGAGCCGGCTCGTCGATGCCTTCACCGGATGCGGCGTCGACAAGGTTCGGCTGACAGGCGGCGAGCCGCTCCTTCGGCGGGACCTCCCGACGCTCGTCTCGTTGCTCTCGGCGAAGCCCGCGCTTCGCGACCTTGCGATGACGACGAATGGGATCCTGCTGGCCGGGCATGCGGGCGCGCTCAGGCGGGCCGGTCTTCACCGCGTCACGGTGAGCCTCGACACGCTCCGGCCCGATCGTTTCAAAGCGCTGACTCGGCAAGACGCGCTCGACTCGGTGTTGTCGGGCATTCGGGCCGCGCGCGAGACCTTCGGCTCGCTCAAGCTCGACACCGTCGTGATTCGCGGGGTCAACGACGACGAGATCGTGAGCCTGCTGGAGTTCGCGCGGGCCGAAGGCGCCGAACTGCGGTACATCGAGTACATGGACGTGGGCGGCGCCACCCACTGGTCGATGGACAAGGTCGTCAGCCGGCCCGAAATCCTCGACCGGATCGCCCGTGCCCGCGGTCTTGTCGAACCGGTCGCCGAAGAGACTTCAGCGCCTGCCGATCGCTTTCGCCTCGCCGACGGCACCACTTTCGGCATCATCTCCTCGACGACGGATCCGTTCTGCCGGTCGTGCGATCGGAGCCGCGTGACGGCCGACGGCATGTGGTACTTGTGTCTCTACGCCTCGGCGGGCATCGATCTTCGTCGTCCATTGCGCGACGGACGGTCGCTCGCCGACATCGCCGCGCTCGTCGAATCGGTGTGGCAAGGGCGGACGGATCGGGGCGCCGAGACCCGCCTCACCGTGCGCGACCGTCGTCCCTTCGTGCCCGTGAGCGCGTTGCGCGCGAATCCACATCTGGAGATGCACACCAGGGGGGGCTAGGAGAATTGCGGATTGGCGATTAGCGATTGGCGATTGATTGTCGGTTGGCGACTGCGGTGTATTGTCGAATGAAGGACGATTGAAAGGAATTCCGTCGAATTCCGGTCAATTCCGACAAATCGTCCTTGATTCGTCAATTCCCCCTACTCGTAGATCGACAATCAATCCTCAATCCGCATTTCTTTGCTCCTCCAACAGCTCCCTAGCCTTCTCCTCGAGCGGGGCCGGACGTTTCCGCTCTTCGCGACGCGCATACACGTACGCGACCGCGAAGATGAGGGCGATGAGGGTCAGTGACACCCACTGCGGGATCTCGAAGTGGACCACCTCGATGCGATGGAGGTATTCGATGATCAGCTTGATCCCCACCCACGCGATGATGACGAACGCGCCGTCGACGAGCGCCGGATAGCGCTCGATGAGCGTGAGCAGCTGGCCGACGACGAGCCTCAGCGCCACGATCCCGAGAATTCCTCCGGTCAGCACCACCCAGGTTTTCGGCGACATCGCGACGGCGACAAGAATCGAATCAATCGAGAACGCGAGGTTGACCAGCTCGACCCTGACGACCGTCGCCCAGAACGCGCTCATGCCCAGCCACGGGCGCGCCTTGGGAGGCGTTCGGCGATCCCCGCCATGTTCGCCGCCGGAAAAGTGCTGGTACGTCAGATAGAGCAGGTACAGCCCGCCAAACAGCTTCACCCACGCCACTTGAATCAGGTAGACCGCGAGCAGCGTCGCGGCCGTTCGAAGGACGAAGCCACCGATGAGCCCGTAGCGAAGGGCCTGCTTGCGGCGGCGCTCGGGCAGGCCGAGCACCATCACGGCCATCACGAGCGCGTTGTCGGCGCTGAGGAGCCCTTCGAGCGCGATGAGCGCCAGGACGGTGAGAAGGTCCGCGATCTGAATAGCTTCGCAGTATGCCTCATCTCGCGTCGGGGCCCGAAATCGGGTCGCCGCGCCTGGAAGCCCCGGCCACCTAGCCATGCTACGGCCCGACTCATGACCTTGACACGGCTCATATCAAGCCTCATACTTTCAGATGATGCACGCTCGCTCCGATCTGTACCTCATCAGCATGGCGGCGCGGGAGCTCGGCATGCACCCGCAGACGCTGAGGAAGTACGAGCGACTGGGACTGGTGCGGCCGACCCGCACGATCGGCAGCATGCGCGTCTACTCCGGCGAGGAGCTGGAGCGGCTCCGCGTCATCAAGCACCTCGTCGACGAGCTGGGGATCAACCTGGCCGGCGTCCAACGCCTGCTGACGATTGCGGATTCGGTCGAGCGTTTGCGCACGCTCGCCCGTGAGGAGCGCCAGGATCGCCGGCGGCAGCTTTTTCAGGAGCTCGATCGCCTGAGCGAGATGCTGGGGCTGTGATGAACCAAGTTTGAAGACAGGCGTGGCAATCAAGATCCGGAGCGTAAGCGACCCGCCTACGCTCTTCGAGCTTCGGCGGACAAGCGGCGGCGTGTGGAGGTGGGGCCCAGGTTGCCGCACTGAACGGATCGTTGTGACGAGTCAGCGCGGCGAGCGTGAGCGAGCCGTGGCAGGCGGTGGGGGTGGGGCCCCACCGCGGACTGAATAATGGACTTCAAGGACTATTACGGCATTCTCGGGATGCCGAAAGCCGCCAGCGAGAAGGAGATCAAGCAAGCGTACCGGAAGCTCGCCCGCAAGCATCACCCGGACGTGAACCCCGGCGACAAGACGGCCGAGGGGCGCTTCAAGGAGATCAACGAGGCCTACGAAGTGCTCGGCGATCCGGACAAGCGCCGGCGCTACGACGAGCTGGGCGCGAACTGGCGGATGTACGAGCAGTCACAGCAGACGGGCGGCGCGCCCTTCGGAGGCGAGGGCGCCTGGACGTTCAACTTCGGCGCGGGCGGCCCGGGCGGCGGCTTCCGGACCATGACGGAAGAAGAGATGCACCGGATCTTCGGCAACGAGGATCCGTTCTCGGACTTCTTCCACACCTTCTTCGGCGGCGGCGAACCGGGCCGACGCACGCGCGGCGGGCGGAGCGCGCGCCCGCGTCGCGGCAGCGACGTGGAGGAGGCCATCGAGCTGTCGCTCGATGAAGCGTATCAAGGCGCCATGCGGCGGCTGTCGATCAAGTACGACGGGCACACCCGCACCGTCGACGTCCGGATTCCGGCCGGCGTCGTCACCGGCTCGCGCGTGCGCATCGCCGGCGAGGGCGAGCCGGGGCAATCCGGGTCGGGGGACCTGTACCTGCGGATTCGCATCCGCCCACACGAGCGGTTCGAGCTCAAGGGACGCGACCTGCACGTGCGCGTGCCGGTCCCGATTACCACCGCCGTGCTGGGCGGCGAAGCCGTCCTGGCGACGCCGCACGGTCGCACGCTCAAGCTGAAGATCCCGCCGGCCACGCCGAACGGTCAGGTGTTCCGTCTGAAGGGCCACGGGATGCCGGTCCTCGGCAAGTCGGGCGACGCGGGCGACTTGTACGCCATCGTCGACATCCAGGTGCCGCGCGACCTTTCCCCGGAGGAACGATCGCACTACGAGGCTCTGGCGCGAATCGAGGGAACGAAACACTCGGCGGCATAGGAGTTTTCAGTTCTCAGTTTTCAGTTCTCAGTTCAAGAGCTCGAACGGGAACTCGCTACTGACAACTGATAACTGACAACTGATAACTGTTTATGAACCTCAATCGTTTCACGGAAAAAGCCCAAGAAGCGGTCCTCGGCGCGCAGCAGCTCGCCGAGCAGATGAACCATCCGCAGGTCGAGCCGGAGCATGTGCTCCTGACACTGACCGAGCAACCTGAGGGCGTCGTGCCGGAGCTCCTGCGAAAGATGAACGCCGCCCCGCAGGAGTTGGCCCAGGCCATCCGGACCTCGCTCAGCAAGCTTCCGACCGCGTACGGCGGCGCGGCCCCGACGCTCTCGCCGCGGTTGCGGAACGTGTTGACCGCAGCGCAGGCCGAAGCCGAGCGCCTGAAGGACGAGTACGTCAGCACCGAACACCTGCTCATCGGCATCGTGTCCGAGACGGGCCGCGCCGACGCGGTGCGGCTGCTGCAGGAGCGCGGCGTCAGCCGGGACCGCGTCTTCGAGGCCCTGACAACGGTCCGCGGCAGCCAGCGCGTGACCGATCAAAACCCTGAAGGCAAGTACCAGGCGCTCGAACGCTACGGCCGGGACCTGACGGAGCTCGCGCGCAAAGGCAAGCTCGATCCCGTCATCGGCCGCGACGAGGAAGTGCGGCGCGTCATCCAGGTGCTCTCACGCCGGACGAAGAACAACCCCGTGCTCATCGGCGAGCCCGGCGTCGGCAAGACCGCCATCGTCGAGGGGCTCGCGCAGCGGATCGTTCGCGGTGACGTGCCGGAGGGCCTGAAAAACAAGCGCATCGTCGCGCTCGACATGGGTTCGCTCGTCGCGGGAGCAAAATTCCGCGGGGAATTCGAGGATCGGCTCAAGGCGGTGCTGAAGGAGATCACCGAGTCGGACGGTCAGATCGTCCTGTTCATCGACGAGCTCCATACGGTCGTCGGCGCCGGCGCCGCCGAGGGTGCCATCGACGCCTCGAACATGCTCAAGCCGATGCTCGCGCGCGGCGAGCTCCATACGATCGGAGCGACGACCCTGGACGAGTACCGCAAGCACATCGAGAAGGACGCGGCGCTCGAGCGGCGATTCCAGCCCGTGCTGGTGGGCGAGCCGACAGTCGAGGACACCATCAGCATCCTGCGCGGCCTGCGCGAGCGGTACGAAATCCACCACGGCGTCAAGATCAAGGACTCCGCGCTCGTGGCCGCCGCGATCCTGTCGAACCGCTACATCTCCGACCGGTTCCTGCCGGACAAGGCGATCGATCTCGTCGATGAGGCCGCGTCCCGGCTGCGGATGGAGATCGATTCGATGCCGGCCGAACTGGACGAGGTCGAGCGGCGCATCATGCAGCTCGAGATTGAGGCCGAGGCCCTGAGGAAGGAGAAGGACAAGGCGTCGAAAGAACGGCTCGCCAAGCTCGAGCGTGAGCTGGCCGACCTGAAGGAGACGCGCGGGCGGCTCGCCGCGCACTGGCAACAGGAAAAGGCGGCAATCCAGAGCATCAGGAAGCTGAGAGAGGATCACGAGACGCTGCGTCAGGACATCGAGCGCGTGCAGAGGCAGGGCGACTACACGAAAGCGTCGGAGCTTCAGTACGGCCGGGTCCCCGACCTGGAGCGCAGGATCAAGGAAGAAGAGAGCCGTCTCGCCCAGCTCCAGCAGTCACAGCGCATGCTGAAGGAGCAGGTCGACGAGGAGGATATCGCCGAAGTCGTCAGCAAGTGGACCAGTATTCCGGTCAGCCGGCTGATGGAGGGCGAGCTGCAGAAGCTCGTCCACATGGAGGAGCGGCTGCACAAGCGGGTGGTCGGACAAGATCAGGCCGTCACGGCCGTGGCGAACGCCATCCGGCGCGCGCGGGCGGGCCTGCAGGATCCCAACCGGCCGCTCGGCAGCTTCATCTTTCTCGGTCCGACCGGGGTCGGAAAGACAGAGCTTGCGCGGGCGCTCGCCGAGTTCCTCTTCGACAGCGAGCAGGCGATGATCCGGATCGACATGTCCGAGTACCAGGAGAAGCACACGGTCTCCAGGATGATCGGCGCGCCTCCGGGCTATGTTGGCTACGAGGAGGCCGGCCAGCTCACCGAGGCGGTCCGGCGGCGGCCGTACTGCGTGGTGCTGTTCGACGAGATCGAAAAGGCGCACCCTGAAGTCCTCAACGTGCTGCTCCAGCTCCTCGACGATGGGCGACTGACGGATGGAAAGGGACGGACGGTGGACTTCAAGAACGCGTCGGTCATCATGACGTCGAATCTCGGCAGCCACGTCTTGGCCGAGCGCGCGCAGCGGGGCGAGACGGTCATCGACGAAGGCACGCGCCGGATCATGCTGGACGCTCTTCGGGAGCATTTTCGGCCCGAGTTCCTGAACCGCATCGACGAGATCGTCTTCTTCCATCCGCTCGGACGCGAGGATATCAAGGCGATCATCGACATCCAGCTCCAGAGCCTGACGAGACGGCTCGAAGAGCGGAAGCTGACGATCGCGCTGACGGACCGCGCCAAGCAGCGGCTGGTCGCAGAGGGGTACGATCCGGTGTACGGCGCCCGGCCCCTCAAGCGGACCATCCAGCGCCGCCTGCTCGATCCGCTGGCCATGAAAGTGTTGCAGGGCGAGTTCCAAGAGGGTGACACTGTGGTGATCGAGGCCGCGGCCGGCGACGGTCTACGCTTCGACAAACGGGAAGCCGCGGTCGGCGGCGCCAAGGGCCGATCGTCGAGATAGAGATGGCTGACAAGAAGACCTCCCGGTTCTCGAAACCCCGCTCGGGGCGGCCTGGCGACCGCAGGCCGCTGACGCCTGCGCCGCGCCCCACCTCGTCGGTGTGGTACGTGCTCGGATTTCTGCTCCTGCTCGGCCTGGTGCAGGCGTATTTTCTGGCGCCGAGCGGCCGGCCGATTCCCTACAGCGACTTCAAGGAGCTCGTCCGCAAGGATCAGGTCAAGGACGTCACGATCGGCGAGAGCACGGTTCACCTCAAGCTGAAAGCGCCGTCGATGAGGGACGGCCGCGCGTCGGACACCTTCACGACCACCCGCGTCGACGATCCGAAGCTCGTCGAGGAACTGGAAGCGCACGGCGTCAACTTCACGGGCGAAACCGTCAGCAAGTGGCTGCCCGAGGTCCTCGGCTGGATCCTGCCGGTCGTCTTCCTCCTCGCGCTCTTCAGCTTCTTCTTCCGGCGGATGGGCGGACCCGAAGGCGGCGTCATGTCGTTCGCCCGGAGCCGCGGCAAGATCTACGCCGAAGACGATGTGAAGGTGAGCTTCGCGGATGTGGCGGGCGTGGACGAGGCCGAGGAGGAGCTGAAGGAGATCGTCGAGTTCCTGCGGAACCCGAAAAAGTACACGAACCTCGGCGGCCGCATCCCGAAGGGCGTGCTCCTGGTCGGCCCGCCGGGCACGGGGAAGACGCTTTTGGCGCGCGCCGTGGCCGGCGAAGCGAAGGTGCCGTTCTTCAGCCTGAGCGGGTCCGAGTTCGTCGAGATGTTCGTTGGCGTCGGCGCCGCCCGCGTCCGCGATCTCTTCCAGCAGGCGGAGGCCAAGGCGCCGTGCATCGTCTTCATCGACGAGCTCGACGCGATCGGGAAGGTCCGGGTGCAGAGCCCAATCGGCAGCCACGAGGAGCGCGAACAGACGCTCAACCAGCTCCTGGCGGAGATGGACGGATTCGATTCGCGCAAAGGCGTCATCATCATGGGCGCCACGAACCGTGCGGAAGTTCTGGATCCCGCCCTCCTCCGCCCCGGCCGCTTCGATCGCCAGATCCTCGTCGACAAGCCCGATGTGCGCGGGCGTGAAGCGATCCTCCGCATCCACACGCGCGGCGTGAAGGTCGCGCCGGACGTCGACCTCAAGGTCATTGCCGCCCGCACGGCCGGCTTCGCCGGCGCGGACCTCGCCAATCTCGTGAACGAGGCGGCGCTGCTCGCCGCGCGGAAGAACAAGTCGAACGTCGGGCCGGGAGACTTCGACGAGGCGATCGATCGGGTGATTGCCGGGCTCGAGAAGAAGCGCGTGATGAGCCACAAGGAGCGGCAGATCGTGGCCTATCACGAGTCGGGCCACGCGATTGTGGCGACCGCCCTCCCCGGGCTCGACCCGGTCCACAAGATCTCCATCGTGCAGCGAGGCTTCGGCGCGCTCGGCTACACGATGCAGCTCCCGCTCGAAGATCGTTACTTGATGACGAGGACCGATCTGCGGCATCAGCTCGCGGTGCTGCTCGCCGGCCGCACGGCAGAGGAGATTGCGCTCGGAGAGATCTCGACCGGCGCGCAGAACGATCTGATGCGCGCGAGCGACATCGCGCGCTCCATGGTGACCGAGTTCGGGATGAGCGACAGCCTGGGCGCCGTCAGCTACAACGGCCACCACCGGACGACGCGCTTCCTCGACCTTCCCTTTCCTGCCGAGCGCGGGCCTTACAGCGAGGAGACGGCGCAGGAGATCGACATCGAGGTCAAACGCATCGTCGAGGAGGCGCACGCCCTGGCGCGCCGCGTCCTGAGCGACCGCCGCGAGGTGCTCGAGTCGCTCTCCCACCGCCTGCTGGAGAAGGAAGTCATCGAGGGCGACGAGCTGCGGGAGCTGATGGGCGTGACGGCATTGAAGCCGCAAGGCGAGGGAGTGCCGGTGGAAGGGCCTCCGCCAGGACCGGCCAGGAATGAATGATGAAGAACTGAGGGATCACTCAATTACCAGATTTCAAATCACCAGATTGTTCAATTCCCGTTGCGGCCTCGGCCGCCCGAAATCCGATTCTCGCGTGCGTTCCGTCGCAGAACGGCTTCGTCGCCGACCCTCCACACCGACAGAGCGCAATCGGCTTCCGCGTAATCCGATACTCGTTGCCGTTCCAGTCGATCAGCGTCAC
>JACOUA010000191.1 GCA_016178075.1 Acidobacteriota bacterium | reverse complement strand
GCGTGTGACGGATGTTTACCAGGTTCGAGGCCGCGCGGTCAGCAGACTGAGGCCGCTGCCGAAGGTTCCGTTCACGTAGGCGAAGGTGCCCGGTCCGCTCGGCGTCACCCGGACCCAGATGCCGCTCGTCGACCCGTAGAGCAACAGGCCCGCCCGTCCGGGCGCGTCGTGTTACCTACCTACTCACCCCCCATGAAGTGCGGCTCCTCGGGCTCCTGGTGGAGGGGCACAACTACAAGACGGCGGCGGCGCTCCTCGACGTCAGCGTCCACACGATTTGTTTCCATATGCGCAGCATCTACGGAAAGCTGCACGTCCATTCGAAAGCCGAGGCCATCGCGAAGGCGTTGCGCCATCGAATCGTGGGATAGAGAAGCGCCGGGCAGGTGGGACGAAGCGTGAGCCTCAGGTGGGACGAAGCTTTAGCTTCGTTTCAGGAGCCGGCTGCTTGACGAAGCTGAAGCTCGGTCCCACAGGCGCTCGCGCCCGCCGGAGCAGCGTCAGGGCGCGGCGTGTGGCCGCCAGATCGGCCGGCGACGGGCCAGCGGCATCGTGAGGGTCAGGCTGGTGCCGTGACCTTCGCTGCCGGGTGCGGAGGTCACCTCGAGATGGCCTCCGATGGCGCTGGCCCGCCTGGCCATGCTGGTCAGTCCGTGTCCCTCGCTCGCCCGCGTCCGATCAAATCCCTTTCCGTTGTCGGTGACGTGCAGCACGAGCGAGTCCTTGTCTCGAAAGCGAGCAGGCTGACGAACCACCAGCGCTGCCAGACCGGCAGCGAGACCGTGAACGACACGGACGCGGGTCGATCGGAAGGCACGCCGTCGCGGACCGCGCGCACCAGCACGCGGTAACGGCCCGGTGCCACGCTGACCGCAATGATCCGCTGCTCGCTGGGCGCGCTCCAGTCACCCTGGTAGCCCTCGATCTTGAACTGGTAGCGCAACGACTCGTCCGCGGCAAAGTTCACAGCGAAAAAGCCGATCTCGATTGGGGTTTGCCCGGGCTCGAGTTCGAGCCCCGGGACCTCAGAATCGCCGAGCTCCCGTCGTCGAGGCCGCAGCAGCAAGGGAGCGATCCGACAACGTTCTCGGGGTTCGCGCGTCAGTGATCGAGCCCGAGGCGGGCGCCGCATTGAAGACGAGCAGGCCGAACTGATGGGCGACCCAGATTCGCTCCCGGCTGTCCTTCATCAGCGCCCACACGTAGTCCATCGGCCGGTCCGGGTGCAGCCGGTAATGGTCGACGTGTCCGTCCGGCCTCCGTCTCATCAAGTCGGTCGAAGAGGCGATCCAGAGATTGCGCTCCGCGTCTTCGAGCAGAGCCATGAGGTCCTCGGGGCGATTTGGCTCGAGGCCAAGGTCGATTCGTTGGAAGGTACCGGCTGGATCGCGAGGATCCAATCGAAAGAGAGTTCCCGCCGTCGCGGCCCAGATGTGCCCCCGGTGATCTTCCACCAGAGCGTTGACCGCGGAATCGACGCGCGATCCAGTCCCAAGTTGAACGTCGTGAACCGCGTGCGGTTTCCGACGCGCGCGGCCGGGTCGAATCGGCTCACGCCGCCGGCATCGGTCGCTATCCAGTACACGCCGCGGCGGCTCTCGATGAGGTCGTTCACGTACGAGAACGCGAGCCCGTCCTTCGTCGAATAGGTCGTGAACCGATAGCCATCGAAGCGACTCAACCCGTCCAGCGTGCAGAACCAGAGAAGACCGCGCGAGTCCCGCACGATCCGTTCGACCTGGTCGTGTGCCAGACCATTGGCCATCGTGTACGTCTTTACCGGCATCTGCTCGGCCTCGAGCGGCGGCGTAAGAGCCAAACGTAGACACAAGGACAGGGCTACGAGCCACATGGGGCTGCGCCGGCTCAAGGATGGCATCTTGCGAGACCCCGTTTGAAACTCCCAATGGAGCGGCTGCCGTGGCGTCACGGGATCACCACAGAGCGCACGGAGAGCACAGAGGGATCCTAATGTCTTTTTCTCTGTGGGCTCTGTGTTCTCTGTGGTGATTTCTTCCGAGGCGCTGGTGTTGTGGCCTTGCGTTTCGTCTTGCTCTCGCGCTCCGCCCGCAACGCGAGGGCGCGCTCGACGATCCGCTGCAGCATCGCGCCTGATTCGCCGCCGCGGCCCGGGGTCCCCAACGCGCGTTTCCCAGCGCGTTGGGGTGGGCGGCCGGGCCGCGACGACATCCAGAACTCGGGCTTCTCCGACGCCAGGATGTCCGCGAAATCGCCGCCGCTCTTCACGCTGTTCGGCGCGAACTCCGTGATATCGAGCTCACCCGCCCACTCGTCGTGATGTTTGATGAGCAGCCAGCTGTTGCTCTGATACCCACGGGTCCGGACCAGCACCCACGATCCCTTCAGCTTGTACCCGCTCAGACGCAGCTTCAGGTCGCCCTTCTTCAGCGCGGCGTCCACGTCCTCCGATTCGGGCTCCCAGGTGCCGGTGTCCCAGAGCATGACGATCCCCGCGCCATAGCCTTCGGGAATGACCCCTTCGAACGATCCGTAGTCGACCGGATGATCTTCGACGTGCATCGCGAGCCGCTTCACGGATGGATCGAGTGACGGTCCTTTCGGCACCGCCCATGACAGCAGCACGCCGCTGTGTTCGAGCCGCAAGTCATAGTGGAGCTGTGTGGCGAGATGTTTCTGGACGCAGAACAGGCGGCCGGTCCGGCTGGGTTTTTCCTTGGGGGGTGGCTCGGGTGTGGTCGCGAAGTTGCGCTTCTCGCGGTAGCCTTTCAAAGACATATGCAGTCGTGGTACGAGGCTTTCGCTTCGTTTGTCAGTCGTGGTACGAAGCTTTAGCTTCGTGGCAATTCTACTTCGGCGCGCTACAATCCGGTCGTCATGAAACCCATCAGCATCGCAGCTCTGTTCCTCGCGATTTCGTCGGGAGCTATATCCCTTGGGCAACAGCAGGCGTTCGACGTCAAAGCCCATTACGTCAAGCGCGAAGTTGCCATCCCGATGCGCGATGGCGTGAAGCTCTTCACGATCATCTATGCGCCGAAAGACACGTCTCAGCGCTACCCGATCCTGATGACGCGGACCGCGTACGGCATCGCGCCGTACGGACCTGACGCCTATCGAACCGTCGTCGGTCCCAACAACGAGTTCGCGAAAGAGGGCTACATCTTCGTCTACCAGGACACCCGCGGAAAGTTCAAGTCGGAAGGCGAATTCATCCATCACGTCCCATACGTGAAGGGGTCGAACGGCCCGAACGAGAGCACCGACACGTGGGACACGATCGACTGGCTCGTGAAGAACGTGCCGAACACCAACGGCCGGGTCGGTCAGTGGGGCATCTCGTGGGGTGGATGGGAAGTCTCGATGGGGATGATCGATGCGCATCCGGCGCTGAAGGCATCATCCCCGCAGGCGCCGCCGCAGGATCAGTTCCTCGGTGACGACTATCACTCCGGCGGCGCGTATCAACTGATGTACGGGTTCAATTGGATGTCGACCAACGCGCGTGCGCGCTCCGGACCGTCGGGCGCGCCGGTCGAACGCTTCGATTACGGCACGCCGGACGGCTATCGCTTCTTCCTCGAGCTCGGTGCGGCGGCCAACGCGCAGAAGTACTTCGCCGACCACGTGCCCACCTGGAACGACCACATGGCGCACGGCACGTACGACGACTACTGGCAGGCGCGCAACGTGCCGAAGGATCTCGTCAACATCACGCATCCGGTCCTCATTGTCGCGACCTGGTTCGATGCGCAGGATTTCTACGGCCCGTTCAGGATGTATCGGGCGCTCAAGGAGAAGAACCCGTCCAACAAGACGACCCTTGTCGTGGGGCCGTGGCTGCACGGCGGGTGGGCGCGGAGCGACGGCGACGTGCTCGGCAACATCAACTTTGGATCGAAGACCGCCGAGTATTTTCGGACTCGGATCGAGCTGCCGTTTTTCAATCACTATTTGAAGGACAAGGGTGATCTGCGTCTGGCCGACGCGATCGTGTTCGAGACGGGCGCGAACCGCTGGCACGAGTACGATCATTGGCCGCCGAAGTCCACACAGCCTCGACCGATCTATCTGCAGGCAGACGGACGTTTGTCGTTCAACGCGCCCGCCGGCTCGTCCTCGAGCGCGCACGACGCGTACGAGAGCGATCCGCGGAAGCCGGTGCCTTACACCGCAGAGATCACGACCACAGAAGGGCACGTGTTCATGGTCGAGGATCAGCGGTTCGTCTGGAATCGTCCCGATGTGCTCGTCTACGAGACGGAGCCGCTCACCGAGGATCTCACGATCGCCGGTCCGATCGACGTCACGCTGAACGTTTCCACGACCAACACCGACGGCGACTGGGTGGTGAAGGTGATTGATGTGTATCCGGGGAATGCGCCGGATCCGAAGCCGAATCCACGGACCGTGCGGATGGGTGGGTTTCAGATGCTGCTGGCGGGCGATATCCAACGCGCGAAGTTTCGGAGAAGCCTGAGCCACCCCGAGCCGATGGTCCCGAACCAGCCGACGAAGCTGACCTTCACGCTGGGCGACAAGTACCACACGTTCCTGAAGGGCCATCGCGTGATGGTGCAGATTCAGAGTTCGTGGTTCCCGATGTTCGATCGCAACCCGCAGACGTTCGTCGACATTTATCACGCGAAGGATTCGGATTATCAGAAGGCGACGCACAAGGTGTTTCGCTCCGCAACGCTTCCGTCCTTCATCACGCTGCCGATCATTGCGTCGGGTGGGTCAGATGGGTCGGGTGGGTAGGGCGGGTGGGATGGGTAGGATGGGTAGGGTAGGAAATGAGCTATCCAGACATCGCCGGTCGTAGCTATAATAGCTATCATAATATGACAGAATGGACATAAGACGATGGCCAAGAGCGTGAATATTGCAGAGCTGAAGAATCGCCTGAGCCTGTATTTGACTTCGGTGCGCGAGGGCCAGGAGATCTTGGTCCGCGATCGACACACGCCGGTGGCCCGAATTGTCCCGATCGGCGCCTATGCGAGCGAGGACGAGGAGCTTCTGGCGCTGGCGGCGGTGGGAAAGGTCCGCCTCGGCGAGGGTCAGCTCGACGAGTCGTTCTGGGATCTCCCGGCGCCACGGGTTTCATCGCGCGCGTTGCGACGCGCGCTCGACCAGGAGCGTCGTGAGCGTTAAACGACGACCGCCGAAGCCGACGCCGAAGGCCGCCTTTTGGGATACGAGCGCGATCGTGCCGTTGTGTTGTTTCCAGCCTCGCCGCGACCGGGCGCACATGACGGCGCGCGTCTATGGACGCCAAGTCACCTGGTGGGCGACGTCTGTGGAAGCGGTCAGTTCGCTCGTTCGGCTCCGGCGGGAGAACGCCCTCAGCAAGGAGGGCAGGCAGCAGGCGTTGGATCGCTTGAACCGGCTCCGGCGAGCCTGGGCCGAGATCCAGCCCACCGATGAAGTGCGAGATCTGGCGGAACGTCTGCTCGGCATCCATAGGCTTCGAGCGGCAGACGCGCTTCAACTCGCGGCGGCTCACGTCTGGTGTCAGCAGCGTCCCCGCGGTCGAGCCTTCATCGGCGCGGACGGCGGTCTCTCCGACGCGGCCGAAGCGGAGGGATTCACCGTCATCCGGCTTCTTTGAGGTCGGAAACCTCTCTCATGCGCAACCCGACGGCATGAGCCACCTGAGACATCGCAGCGTCGGCGCAGACACCTGGGGCAAACCCGATCGCGATAGGGAGGGGCGCGCGATTTGCCGGTGGTGCCGCACCCCGGTCACGCCGCCACGCCGCACGTTTTGCGGCGACGCCTGCGTGCACGAGTGGCGTATCCGCAGCGACATCAGCTACGCGCGTCGCCTGATCTGGAAGCGCGATCGCGGCGTGTGTCAGCGCTGCCTCGTCGATCTGCTGAAGGCTTTTCGGAACTGGAAGAGGAGCAAGCCCAGGACGCGGTCGCGCCAGGTTTGGCGCGAATGGCGATCGGCGGAGCCTCGGTGGGAGGTCGATCACATCGTGCCGGTCGCAGACGGCGGGGGAGAATGCGGACTCTCGAATCTTCGCCTGTTATGTCGCGCCTGCCATGTCGCCGTGACACAGGCATGGATCGACGTACGGTAAGTCGCTGGGTCTATTCGCTGGTGGGCTTATTGCGCGTGCCCGGTGAATCCGGAGGGCGTGTCTGGTGTCCTTCTTCGGCTTGGCCGGAGATGTTCGCGTCGTTCGCCCGTAGCGCTTGGCCGGACGCGCCAATCTGACCGACTGCCAGGCGCACGGCCTCCATGACGCGTCTGGC
>JACOUA010000217.1 GCA_016178075.1 Acidobacteriota bacterium | reverse complement strand
CTCGTAGCCGTACGTCAGGGCGTTCCAGTGCCGGCCCAGGCAGAGCATCTGGATCCGCATCTTCGCGCCGCCTCGAACGGTGGGCACGAACGGCCCCGGCGTCCCCTGCCAGAGCGAGCGGCACACCGCGACGAGCTCGCGTTGACAATCCGAATCGAGATACGCCGGAAGATGGAACGCTCCAGGAAAGATTTCCATTTCTAGCACTCGTACACTAGAACAACATGCCGCTGAAAGCGGATCGTTGCATCTACCGAGCGCCGCGATCGATGAGCGAGCGGTGGCAGGCTAAAGATGACAGTAACCGATATCGTGCTCCGTGACCTCCGGACGGTCGACGACTGCCAGAAAGTCGTCGGGCTGGAGCGGACGGTCTGGGGCTACACCGATTCGCTCGACATCGTGCCCGTCCCAATCCTCATCGTCACGGCCAAGCGCGGCGGCATCCTGATCGGGGCGTTTGCGCCGACCGGCGAGATGGTGGGCTTTGTCTACTCGCTGGCGGCCCTGAAGAACGGGCGCGCGACCCAGTGGTCGCACATGCTCGGCGTCGCCGACGCGTGGCGGCGCGCCGGGCTTGGCCGCCGGCTGAAGCTCGCACAGCGCGACCGGACGCTTGACATGGGTCTCGATCTGATCGAGTGGACGTTCGACCCGATGCAGGCCGCCAACGCCCACCTGAATCTCTCACATCTGGGAGTCGTGGTCGAAGACTACGCCGAGAACATCTACGGGGACTCGAGCAGCCCCCTCCACCGCGGCACGCCGACCGATCGGCTCATCGCGCAGTGGTGGATCCGCGACCCGCGGGTCGTGGCCCGCCTCTCGGGCGGGCGTCCGCGGCCGGTGACACCCCGAGCCATCAGCGTGAACCAGCTCGAGGTTCGGGGACACTGGCTGGCCTGCCGGGACATCGACCTGTCCGTCCAGGCGCCGGAATTGCTCGTACACATTCCTGTGGGGTTCAGCGAGATGCAGGCCGCGGAGCCGGCCGCGGCGCGCGACTGGCGGTCCGCCACGCGCGAGATCTTCGTCACGTATTTTGGTCGCGGCTATCGAGCCGTCGATTTCTTCCTCGATGGTGAAGCGCGGCGGGGAGCGTACCTGCTGGCCGGGCCTGTTCGCCAAGCGCACGAAGCGAAGCTGAGCTGAAAGCTGAAACTACTTCTCACTTCTCACCTCAGTCTTGTCAAGACTCAGGATGAGCGGTGGCAGTTCGGTCAAGCTCGCGATCACCGGCACCCCGTCTCTCGCCGATTCGAGCGTCGGGACCGGGCCGCTCCTTGAATTCGACATGCCCGCCGATCGGCGCACCAGCACCCCGCGCATCCCAATGCGGCGCGCGCCGTCGACATCCTGCCTGAGGCTGTCGCCCACCATCACGGCCTCTTCGGGCGCCACATCGAGCAATCTGAGCGCCGCCTCGAAGATGCTCGGGTGCGGTTTCATGTAGCCGTGTTCGGACGATGAGAGGGCGGCCGAGATGAGACCTTCCAGCTCGAAGTGGTTCTGGAACGCGGCGAGCGAGCGGTGCGTGTTCGAGATGAGCCCCAGCCGCAAGCCGGCGGCATGAAGCGTCCGCAGGACGTCCGGCACGTCGTCATACAGGGAAAAGTGCTGGCAGGCCGCCCACTCCTCGTAGATCTCACGGGCACAGATCGTCACGCCCGGACCGTGCCCGCCCATCTGCTTGATGATGTGGCTGGTGTAGTCGACGAAGATCTGGGGATCGTAGAAATGGTCCTGCGCCCGATCGAGGATCGAGGACGCGCTGGCGACGGCCCGCCCGAACGCAGCCGGATCGACCTCGATGCCGTATTTCGCGCAGAATCGCTGGTAGCCCTCGCCCTGGAAGGTCGGGCCCGGATAGATCAGGGTGAAATCGACGTCGAAGTAGACCGCGCGAATCATGCGCTCGGGGCTGCGATTCCGTCGTCTCGATAGGGTCCGGCGATCGCCACGGCCGCGCGCTCGGGGGCCAGCAGCTTGCTCGCGACCTCGCGCACCTCGTCCAGCGTCACTTCGTTGAACAGATCGGGCAGCCGGAGATCGAGGTCGAGACCGAGCCCGAAGTATTGGGCGCCTTGAAGAAACGATGCGATTGCGGGGTTGGTTTCGAGCGTCCGCGGGAGCGATCCGACCAGGAATCGTTTGCCGTCCTCGAGCTCCTCGGGCGTGAGGCCGACGTCCGCCATACGGGCAACCTCGGCGTCGATCGCCTCCAGCGCGCGATCGACGTTGTCCGGGCTCACGCCGACTCTGATGGTGAGCGGCCCCTCGACCACACCGGGATCGACAGTGCTGAAAGCGTAGTACGCCATCCCCTGCCGTTCGCGAATCGTGTCGCCCAGCCGCCCGCCGAGCGCGTACTGTCCGAGCATCGTGTTCATGATCCACAGCGGGTAGTAAGCGGGATCGCGTCGGGCGACCGTCGTGAAGCCATAGGCGATGTCAGCTTGCGCCTTGTTCATCATCGGCCGCACCAGCCCCCGGCGGCGGTTCGACAACGGAGCCGGGGCAAGCAGCGGCTCGGGCATCGCCGCCACGACCCACTCGCCGAAGACGCGACTCGCGGTGTCGACCGCCCGCTCCGGTTCCACGTCCCCGACCACGACGAGCGAGGCGTTGTCGGGCCCAAAGCGCTCGCGGTGAAACCGGCTCAATGCGGCCCGATCGATCGCCTCGATCGATTCGATCGTTCCCTTGCTTCGCCGGCCGTACGGGTGCCCTGGATAGAGCAGGCTCATCACCCCTTCGGTCGCCATGACCGCGGGATTGTCTTCGTCCTGGCGGATCGCCGTGACGATCTCCACGCGGCGCGTGTCGATCTCGGCCGGCGGAAACGTGGGCCGCATCAGGATATCCCCCACCAGCCGAAGCACCGGCTCGAAATCCTCCACCAGGCAGGTCGTGACGAGCATCACCAGATGGCGGTTGACCGACATCTGAAGCGACACGCCGCGATTGTCGAGGTCTTCGGCGATCGCTTCGGCGGTCCAGCCCTCCGCCCCGCGGTCGAGGACACGGGACGCGAGATACGACAGACCGATGAGGTCGTCGGGATCGCACGCGCTTCCGCCCCGCACGCCGGCGTTGATGGTCACGGCGGGCGTCGCCTTCGATGCTTTCGCGATGACGGTCAGGCCATTCGCGAGTACTCGCTTGACGGGCGCCAATCCTCTCTGCACCGCCGTCGTCATCGCGAGGATCCCGACACACTGGGACGAAACCAACCCACGGTTCGGTTCGACGGTCGCAGGTACTGGGTGGCGACCCGCGTCACGTCATCCACGGTGACAGCTTTGATGCGGGCCGCCAGTGATTCGAAGACGTCTGCCGCCGAGATCGACTCGAAATAGCCGAGCTGGTGCGCGATGTTGGTCACGCTGTCGTTCTCGAACATCATGCGGGCGTAGAGCTGGTTCTTCGATTTGCGCAGCTCTTCGGGCGTGATGCCCGCTTCGATCACCCGCGCAAGCACGTCGAGCGCGGCCTGCTCGACCGCTTCCATCGGCGTGCCTTCCGACACTGTGACGGACACGGTGTAGAGAAACGGCTCGCGCGTGGGCATGAGAGCGCCGCTCACGGACGAGGCCAGACGACGCTCCACGAGCGCCCGATACAGACGCGCGCTTCGCTGCGGCGGAAGCGATCGGAAGCTCGCCCACAAGTTCACGCCTTTCGCGCCGGTCAGGATGGCATCGAGCAGCAACATGGGCGCGAAATCCGTGTCGGCCGCCGCGGGCGCGTGATAGGCCAGCTTGAGATACGCCGTCGTCCCTCCCCGTTCGATCGACACGCGACGCTCGCCGAGCTGGTCGGGCTCGAGGATGGCGGTCCGCCTCGGCACGGGACCGGGCGCGATCGAGCCAAACCGCCGCTCGACGGCCTGAAGCGCCGCGTCGGTTTCCACATCGCCGACCACGACCAGCGTGGCGTTGTTGGGGATGTAGTGCCGTCGATAGAACCCGTAGAGATCGTCGCGCGTCATCGATCGCAGGTCGCCGATCCAGCCGATCGTCGGGTTCCCGTACGGGTGCGCCTTGAAGGCCGCCGCCGTCACCTCGATGTCCAGCAATTGATCGGGATCGTTCTCCCCGCCCTGCAGCTCCGAGATGATGACGGTTCGCTCTGACTCGCAATCCTCGTCGTGATACAGACAGTTCGCCATCCGCTCGGCCTCGATGAACAACATCTGATCGAGGGCGTCGCGGGTCGCGGTTTCGAGATACGTGGTCTCATCGATCCAGGTGTAGCCGTTCCAGGCACCGCCGAACCGTTCGATGATGCCCTTCACCTGGTCGCGGGGGATGTTGGTCGTCCCCTTGAAGTTCATGTGTTCGACCCAGTGAGCCACGCCGCTGATACCCGGCACCTCGTCGCGCGACCCCACCTTGTACCAGCACCAGACCGACACGAGCGGCGCGGTGTGGACCTCTTTCACCAGCACCTTCAAGCCGTTGTCGAGCAACGCTTCGCGCACCGCGTGCTCGTCGGCCGGCTTCGCCGTCACAGCCATAGCCTTCCATTATAAGGAACGACGCTCCGCCTCCACAGCGATCGCGTCGGTGGCCGAATGAGCGCGGCTTCGCGACTATGCACTACAATGAATAAGAGACGGGTATCACCTCGACATTTTCCCTTGTCGCGACTTTTCTGACATGGCTGCCGAGAAAGCGAACTGGAAGGAGACGCTGAATCTCCCGCGTACCGGCTTCCCGATGAAGGCCAATCTTCAGTCGGCTGAGCCGGCAACCATCGCGCGATGGGCCGAGATGAATCTGTACGCCCGGTTGCGCGCGCATCGCCGCGGCGCACGGAAGTTCGTGCTCCACGACGGCCCACCCTACGCGAACGGTCCGATCCATCTGGGCACGGCGATCAACAAGATCCTCAAGGATTTCGTCGTCCGCTCGCGCAGTCAGGCAGGTTTCGACGCGCCGTACGTCCCCGGGTGGGATTGTCACGGCCTGCCGATCGAGCTGCAGGTGGATCGCGAGCTCGGACCACGCAAGGGCTCGCTTGGCCCCGCGGAGTTCCGCCGCGAATGCCGCACGTACGCCGAGCGATTCGTCGACGTCCAGCGTGAGGGCTTCAAGCGTCTCGCCGTCATGGGGGCCTGGGACCATCCGTACCTGACCATGAACTTTCCGTATCAGGCGGCGATTGTGCGGGCGCTCGGCCGCTTCGTGCAGCAAGGCATGGTCTACAAAGGTAAGAAGCCCGTGCACTGGTGCATCCACTGCCGCACGGCGCTCGCCGAGGCCGAGGTTGAGTACGAGAATCTCGCGTCCCCGTCGATCTACGTGGAGTTCCCGCTTGCCGACGGCAGCCGCGCCGAGCTCTGGTCTCGCGTGCTGAAGCTCAGCAGCGTCATCGATCCGATCTCCGCCCTCATCTGGACGACGACGCCGTGGACGATTCCGTCGAATCTTGCGCTGGCCTTTCACCCTGATGCCTGGTACGGGTTCCATCGGGTCGGCAAGACCATTACGCTCGTGGCCGAGGCGCTCGCGGACCAAGTGGGAACCGTGATCGGTCGGCCGTTCGGGCCGCCGCTGGCCCGGGTGCAGGGCCGGGCGCTCGAGCACCTGTGGTTCCGGCATCCTTTGTACAACCGCGACTCGCTGGGCGTGCTCGGCGCGTACGTCACCCTGGATCAGGGAACGGGCGTCGTCCACACGGCGCCGGGGCACGGCGCGGACGACTTCAACACCGGCGTCCAGTACGGGCTGGACATCTATGCGCCTGTCGGCCCGGGGGGCCACTTCGACGAGGACGTCGAGCTCTTCGGGGGGCAGGGCGTCTTCGACGCGAATCCCCGCATCGAGGAAGAGCTCGCGGCGCGGGGGCGGCTGTGGCACCGCGCGAACTTCCAACATCCGTACCCGCACTGCTGGCGCTGCCACAACCCGGTCATTTTTCTCGCCACCTCGCAGTGGTTCATCCGGATGGACGCCAACGGGTTTCGCCAGCGCGCGCTCGAGGCCGCGGCCCGCGTCGAGTGGTTCCCGGCCTGGGGTGAAGAGCGTCTGCGAAACATGCTGGCCGGCCGCCCCGACTGGTGCATCTCGCGCCAGCGTCAGTGGGGCGTCCCGATTCCCGCGGTCGACTGTACCGCGTGCGGCGAGGCGATCCTGACCGATGACCTCGTCGAGCGCGCGGCCGGGCTGTTCGAACGCGCAGGCGCGGATTCCTGGTACGAGCGGCCTGTCGAACACTTCGTGCCGGCTGGGCTGGCCTGCCCGCGCTGCGGCGGCCGAGCCTTCGCCAAGGAGCAGGACATTCTCGACGTCTGGTTCGATTCGGGCTCGAGCCACGAGGCGGTGCTCGCGCGTCATCCCGAGCTCGACTGGCCGGCTAACGTCTATCTGGAAGGCAGCGATCAATACCGCGGCTGGTTCCAGAGCTCGCTGCTCGTCGGTGTCGGCGGCCGCGGCACGGCGCCCTTCCGGCAGGTCATCACCCACGGGTTCGTTGTCGACGAACAAGGCCGCAAGATGTCGAAGTCGCTCGGCAACAGCGTCGAGCCGGAGGAGGTCATCGCCCAAAGCGGCGCGGAGATCCTGCGGCTCTGGGCGGCGATGGTCGACTACCGCGAGGAGGTCCGGATCGGACCCGAGATCCTCGCGCGCGTCGTCGAGGCGTACCGGAAGATCCGGAACACGTGCCGCATCCTCGTCGCGAACCTGTACGACTTCGACCCGACGACCGATCGACTGCCGGTCGACCGTCTCGAAGAGGTCGATCGCTATGCGCTGTCCCGGTACGCGGAGGCAGCCCTCCGGATCGTGAAGGCCTACGAGCGGTACGAGTTTCCGACGTTTTTCCACACGGTGAACTCGCTGCTGACCGTCGACCTGAGCGCGTTCTACGTCGACGTCTCGAAGGACCGTCTCTACACCCTGGCCCCGCGGGCCGACCCTCGGCGGTCGGCACAGACGGCGATGTATGTGATCGCTGACGGCCTCGCGCGGGTGATCGCGCCGATCCTGCCGGTCACGGCGGAGGAGCTCTGGCGGTTTCTTCCGGGGTCGCGGGAAGAATCGGTCCACCTGGCAGTGTATCCCGACGATCTCGAGGCGCTCGTGGACGGCCCGCTGATGGATCGGTGGCAACGGCTCATCGACATCAGGGAGATCGTGAACCGCGCGCTCGAACAGCAGCGGAAGGAAAAAGTCTTCGGCAACTCGCTCGCGGCTCGCGTGCATGTGCGGGCTTCCGACGCCGACGCCGCGCTCCTCGACCAATACCTGCAGCAGCTGCCGATGCTCTTCATCGTCTCGGAGGTGTCGGTCGAGCGCCGGGCATCCGGCGGCGCGGCCTTGGAGCAGGTCCCTGTCGTCGACGTCCACCGCGCCCGAGGCGAGCGGTGCGATCGCTGCTGGCGCTACGTGACCGAGCTCACCCGCGACGCCGACAAGGCGGGCATCTGCCTCCGCTGCGCCGACGCGCTCGAGGCGCCGGACCAGGCCGCGTGATCGAGCACAGCGCTTCCACGACAGCCCCGATGGACTCGCTCTGGCGGAAGACCGAGTTCTGGATCTCGGCGGCGATCGTCGCGCTCGACCAGATCACGAAAGCCATCGTCAGCGCGGGACTGCCGGTCCACGGCAGCGTGCCGATCATCAGGGGGTTCATCGATTTCACGCACGTGCAGAACACGGGTGCGGCTTTCGGGCTGTTCAACGCGGCCGAGTTCCCCTTCAAGACCAGCATCCTGGCGCTCATCGCGGCGCTCGCGCTCATCGGGATCGCGATGTACTCGGCCCGCCTCGCCCCGCACCAGAAGATCGCGCGCCTCGCGCTGGCGCTCGTGCTCGGAGGCGCGGTGGGCAATCTGATTGATCGGCTGCTCCACGGATACGTGGTCGACTTCGTGGACGTGTACTGGGGCGAGCATCACTTCTGGGCGTTCAATGTCGCCGACTCGGCGATTACGGTCGGGGTCGTCCTGATGATGCTCGACATGCTGCTACAGGAGAGGAATGTATCCGAGACTGTTTGAGCTGGGATGGGTGACGGTCTACAGCTACGGCGTCATGCTCGCCGCGGCGTACCTGCTCGGGTTGAAGCTGGCCATGATGCGGGCCAGACAGCGCGGCCTCGATTCCGAGCGGATTCTCGACCTGGGCATCTACATCATCATCAGCGCCCTCGTCGGCGCCAAGCTCATGCTGCTCGTCGTCGACTGGGACTACTTCACGAAGAACCCGCGCGAGCTGTTCTCCCTGTTCCGATCGGGCGGGGTGTTCTACGGCGGCTTGATCCTCGCGGTTGGGATCGGCTTCTGGTACATGTGGCGGCACAAGTTGCCGGTGTGGACGACCTCCGACGTCATGGCGCCGGGGATTGCGCTCGGGCACGTCGTCGGCCGGCTCGGCTGTCTCCTGGCGGGCTGCTGCTACGGCATCCAGACGACGAAGCCGTGGGGCATTACCTTCACCGATCCGTTCGCCGCCAGCAACGCCGGCACGCCGCTGAACGTTCGACTGCATCCCACACAGCTCTACGAAGCCGGCGCCGAGTTCCTCATCCTGATTCTGCTGCTCGTCGCCGATCGCAAGTGGCGCCACTACGAAGGCCGCACGTTCTGGGGATACCTCCTGCTGTATGCGATCTCGCGCTTCGTGATCGAGTTCTATCGAGGAGACGAACGCGGCATGATCTGGGGCTACTCGACATCACAGTTCATCTCGGTGCTCATCATCCCGATCAGCATTGTGATGCTGGTCTGGCTGGCGCGGCGGCCAGCCAAGCCGCCGGCCACGACGCGGCGCGCGCCCGTCCGGCGCGCGGCGTAGACAGAGTTATCAGTTTTCAGTTATCAGTTTTCAGTTTGGCGTGATCTTCAACTGATAACTGAGAACTGACGACTGAGAACTTTCATGAGCGAGTTTCTTGAGCTGGTTGTGCCGGAGGACAGCTCCGGGGCGAGGCTCGATCATTTTCTGGTCGGCCTGGTCCCCAACCACTCCCGATCGCAGATCCAGAAGCTCATCAAAAACGGTCAGGTCCGGATCGGGACACGCGCGCTTCGTCCCAACACGCCAGTGAAAGCGGGAGAGGTCGTCACGGTCGAGATCCCTGCCATGGTGCCCACGACGCTCGTTCCCGAGGATCTGCCGCTCGCGATCCTGTATGAAGACGCCGACCTGCTCGTCCTGGACAAGCCCGCCGGCTTGGTCGTGCATCCCGGCGTCGGCAACGTTCGCGGCACGCTGGTGCACGCGCTGCTCCATCGCGTGCGTGACTTGAGCGGGATCGGCGGCGAAGAGCGTCCCGGGATCGTGCACCGCCTCGACCGCGGCACGTCGGGCCTGATGGTCGTGGCGAAGAGCGACGCTTCTCATGTCGAGCTGTCGCGCCAGTTTCAGGATCGCGAGGTCGAGAAGGAGTACATCGCGCTCGTCTGGGGCATCGTCCACGCCGGCCGCCGCATCGACACGCCGATCGGCCGCGATCCCTCACACCGGGCCTTGATGTCGGCCCGCGCGCGGCGGGCGCGATCGGCCGTCACCCGCATCACGAAAGCGCAACGCCTGCGCGGCGTGACGCTCGCGCACGTCGCGATCGCGACCGGACGGACCCATCAGATTCGCGTGCATCTCAGCTCCATCGGCCACCCTGTTGTCGGCGACCCGCTGTACGGCGGGATTCGTCGACACCTGGCGGCCGACCATCGCCCGCTCGCCCACCTCGAGCGCCCGTTTCTGCACGCGGCGCGGCTGGCCTTCACCCACCCGCGCGACGGTCGTCGGATGGAGTTCACGAGCCCGCTGCCGGGGGATCTGAGCCGAGTGTTAGAAGAACTGGCGTAGGAATTGTCGATTGGCGAACGTGGATTGCGGATTGTTGGCGATTGCCAGTTGTCGATTGTTGAGTGAAGGACGATTTGCAGGATTCGTCAATCGTCCTTGACTCGACAATCCACAATCGACCATCGTCAATCAATCGTCAATCCCCAATCCCAAATCCGCAATCCGCAATCCGCAATCCGCAATTCTTTATGCCTGACACCCTCGGCATCCTGAAGTCCACCAGAACCGTCTACCGCGGTCGCGTCTTCGACGTGGTGGTCGATCGCGTCCTCATGCCGCATGGGCGG
>JACOUA010000216.1 GCA_016178075.1 Acidobacteriota bacterium | reverse complement strand
ACCCCTGTCAACGCTTCGACGCGGTCCTTGCAGGCCGCTCCGCATGACTCGGGGGCGGTGTGGGTCGCTACTCCTTCACCGTATGACTCTTTCATTCACTACACCTCGCCGGTTTAGCCGGCGCACGGAGGATGAACCATGACACCCCAACTCGCCGCCGGCCTGTTCGTTGTCGCCGTCAGCCTCGGTCCACAGACTCCCTCGCCGATCGCACCGATACAAAAGATCCACGTGATGCCGGTGGGCCAGGACCACGAGGCGGTTCGGTTCCGCAAGTTGTTGGTCGACGACTTGTTGAAGGCGGGTTTCGCGGTCGTGGCCGACGAGCGTGATGCGGATGCGATTCTGTCGGGCACGCTGACCACACCGGTCGTCGACGGTCACTCGCGCGCGTACGCCGAGATGGAGTTGATGGACCGAAATGGCCGCCGCGTCTGGGGCCGCAACTTCCCTTCGAGGCGACGATGGCCGAGCGGCCAGGATTATGTCCGTAAACTCGCCGAGGAAATCGCCGCCGCGATGAAGAGCGCCAGCGTCGAGAAACTCACGAAGTAGTAGGCTAAAAATGGCCGCTGACCGCACTTCTGTCCCCCGATCGCAGCGGCTCGATTACCGTTCGGGACGTGCGCATCGACGGCAAGCCTGCGGACTTCACCATCGCGGAGACAGTGTTGCGCATTCCACTTAGCGTCCCGCTCCACGCTCGACAGTCGGTGAGCGTAGACCTGAGCTTCGATGTTCGGATCCCGAGCTATCGCGACCGTCTCGCTGTCGACAAAGGCAACTTCGTCATCGGCGCCTGGTTCCCCAAGATTGCGGTGATCGATGATCAGGGCTGGCACGCGGACGACCGACGCGGCCTCGGCGAATTCCACAGCGACGTCGCCGACTACGACGTCTCCATCACCGTCCCAAAGGACATCGCGATCGGCGCAACCGGCGCGAGAGTCGAGCGGATCGACAACCACGACGACACGGAGACGTCGCGGTGGCGCGCGTCCCGCGTTCGAGACTTTGCCTGGATCGGGGATCGACGTGCACGAGATCGCACACCAATGGTGGTACGGAGTGGTCGGAAACGACGAAGTCGACGAGGCGTGGCTCCACGTCTCCAGCTGTTTTCTGTGGCGGTCAGACACTCGGGGCACCACTACCTCGTCGTTCGCCGCGACACCGGCAGAATGCTTCAGACGTCGCAAGCCGGCGTCGAATCGATTCGGTTGCTCAAAAAAGGGCCCACGCTCGATGCGGTCCGCGATGGAATCGGTCGGACACACAGCCGCAGCGCCGCCGAGGTCGATATCATGCCGCTCAGGTGACGGAACCCGCCAAACGAGACACGGACCATGTACGGCAGCTGACGGCTGCACTCGCGGCCGTCCTGGAGCGCGAGGTCCGCGCCCATCCGGAAACCTGGCTGAAATGGAAGGACTTTTCCCATGAGGGTGATCCATGACATGCCTCCGATCGCTCGCTGCGCTGCTGATGCTCGTTTCGTTCGGTCAGGCCCCGCTCTCCGCCGACGTCACGATCAGGGAGATCGTCTTGAACAACGCTGGTGACACCAAGCCTGAGATCGAGCGATCCATCTTCGTGAGGGGGCTGTCGATGAGGATCGACGCTAGCCACGGCACCAAACATCAGACCACCATTTACGATGCGGGGGCCGGCCAGATCATTGTCCTCGACCCGGGAAAGAAGCGCGCCGAACTGCTGCCGGCAGCCCAGGTTGCGTCAGCCGTGGAACTGAAACTTCCGAGCCATCGCGTGATGACAGAGCTCACGGCAACGGGGCGATCGAAAGAGCTGCTCGGCGAACCCTGCGAGGAATACACGTTCGTGATTACCGCACCCATAGGACCCAAGTCGCAGGTGCTGTTCTCGCTCCGCGGCTCCGCGTGGATTGCCAGGAGCGGTCCCGGCCTCGAAGAGTACCTGACATTCGCGCGAGCGGCAGATGGAACCGGCGCCATGATTGCCTTCGCCAACAAGATCGCCAGTGGTACCCGCTACACGGCGGCGACGGCCCTCGCGACCGACAACATCCCGGACGCGTTGTTCAGCGTTCCGGCAGGGTGGAAAACCAGGACCAAAACACCTTGATCTGTCCAACCGGCGTCAGAGCCACAGTTTCAGAACGAGCCCCACCCACGCGCCGCCGAGACCAAGCGTCCAGCCGATGATCGTGCCACGCCGCTCGCGTCGGCGCTCCGCGAGCGCGCGTATCGGGTTTTCACGCATCTCAGCCTCGAAGCGGCGTCTCAGAATCCGCGGAAGCCAGACGAAGTGGAGCGTTGCGAGGGCCAGCGTGAAGCCGGCGAAAACGAGGAGATCCGGCCAGTCACTCTGCGTCACTCGAGACCGCACTTCGAACCCGATTGCGGTGACGATGACGGTAGCAACGCCCGCGTACTTGAAGCGGCGAAGTGCCCGCCTCTCCTGGTCATCATGCGCTTGGCCTGACAGGACCCGACCACCAAGTACGACGCCGAGGACACCCACAATCGCCGTCACGAAGACCGCAGCCACCGCCGTGAAGAGCCAAACGAGCCATGCCCAGAAGCTACCGGCTGCGACTCCCCCGGTCCCGGCCGCCTTCGACGCCGTAACCGTGATGGCTGAAGTCGTGACCGGCGCGGCCAGCGGGAGCGCCGCCATCACCGCCGCTGCGAATGTGGCGCCGGGCGCCGTGGCCCCAAGCGTGTCGCCAAGCCGCTGCAGCAGGGTGCCGCGAAGTGTTGCGCGCGCGCGTGACAGACGTTTCTTGACCGCGTCCTCGCTCAGGTCAAGAAGCTCGGCGACTTGAGCGACCGACTGTCCTTCGCGGTAATAGAGGGTCAGCACCTCTCGCGTCTCGTCCGGGAGCGCCGCCAGCGCCTCACGCAGAATTTCGCGCTCTTCATTCGCCAGCAGACGTTCGGCCACGCCGGCCCGGCCGTCAACGATCGCTTCGACTTGACGATCGTCCGGGAGCTGCATCATCCACCGGCGGGCACGCATTCGCCCTCGGAGGACGTGATGGGCCCGGTTGCGCGTGATCTGGCGTAGCCATGGGAGGAAGCTCCCCGGGTTGCGGAGCTTCTGCAAGTCACGCCAGGCCGACAGGAATACATCCTGCGCGATGTCCTGACTCATATCGACATCGCGAACGATCGCCAGGGCAATCGACGTCACGAGACCGCTCGTGGCGCCGATCACGTGCGCGAATGCCTCAGCGTCTCCCGAGGCGGCGGCCGCAACGAGCGCTTCGAGATCGTGGGCCTGGAGCATCGCAGGCATGCTATCTCTCCTGCCTGGCTGGCCGCGTGCGCCCGAGAAATGCATCCATGGTGGAGTGCAAGTGCTGCGCATCGTCAAGCATGACGAAGTGCAAGGCTTGTGTTGCCGTGACAACGCGGTGGTTCGGCACGCGAGCGACCTGGGCTTCGTAGGCTTTCTGCGCCGCCTCGAGCCGATCCGGCGTCGATGCGACCGCCTTGGCCGCGGCCACCAGCAAGACGTCCGAGCGAATGTTCGCAACTTCCTCTCGCAGATCAGTCGTCATCAGCTCATACATCGCCTGGCCGGCGGCACGAGCGTCCGAGTGGGCCGCCCAGTCCGCCGCCCGTGCGATGTTCGCCTGATCGCTGATCATGTGAGGCAGCATCATACGAGTCTGCACTCCGAGCTGCTCGGGTGTCATCGATCGGTAGAGCGCCCGCATCTGCTCCGCCTGGGTCTTCACGCCAGCCACGGTCGCAGACGGGTTCATCAGCGCGGGCATGAACGGCACGCCATCCACCGCGACGATCGGCCCAACGGCATTGGGCACGACGCTCGCGACCCAGAGAGCCACAAACGCACCCAGGCTGTGGCCAACGAGGACCGGTCGGTCCAGGTTCTCTTTCCGCATGTAGGCAATGAGCTCGTCCCGCACGCGCGGCAGCAGGGGGCCTTCGACCGCCGTCACGTCCGCAAAGCCGGCAATCGTGAGCACGTGAAGGCGATAGCGCGGCGAGAAATGCTCGACCACGCTGTCCCACACGTCTCCTGAAGAGAGCAAACCCGGAATCAGGATCATCGGCTGGTTGCCGGTGCCTGTCACACGGACGCTGAATGCCCGCGTTCGGTCCGTGGTCTGCGATGCGGACGCCGGCCATCCTCCGGCCAGCGCCGTGCACCCGAGCGTCACTCCCACTACCAGTCCTGTTACCCTCATCAGCTGGGGCATCGTACGACCTCCCTTTCCCCAACTGAGTAGCCGCAGGGAAATAAAGGTGACTCGGGACCCTGAATGGCAGCCGTACTTGTTCCTGGGAATTCCGTGGATCGCGGTTTGGTCAAGACGCGTAGGAGTATCGTAGGAGTCCCTTGACCAGCCCCGATAGCCCTGGCAGAATGTGGAGCGAACATATGGCGAACCAACAAGGATTCCCTCGTCTTTTAAGCACTGTGTGACTGCTACTCCTCTGCTGCTCTGGCGAGGCCAGGAAAAACCAACGACCCGCACGATCGCGCGCCTCGTCAAAGAAGGGGGCGTGGCGGCCTTGCCGGACGCCGTGCGCCGCGGGGACGCCGCGACGTATCAGGAGGTCACGTGCCGCTCGGCGCTCAATCGCGTCGAGGGCATGCCGTTCAAGTGGACGCTGAACCCGTACCGCGGCTGCACGCACGGGTGCCATTACTGCTTCGCGCGTCGGTATCAGACGCAGCTCGAGCTGGGCGCAGGCGACGAGTTCTCGTCGATCATTTTCGTGAAGACGAACCTGCTCGAGGTCTTGCGTCGCGAGCTGGCTCGCGCGAGCTGGATGCGCGAGCAGGTCGCGCTCGGAACGGCGACCGATCCGTACCAGCCGATCGAAGGTCAGTACCGCCTCACGCGTGGCGCCCTTCAGGCCTTCTGCGACGCTCGAACGCCTGTGGGCGTCGTGACCAAGGGGCCGATGGCTGTCCGCGATCGCGACGTCCTGGCGGAGCTCGGACGTCGGACGAGCTGCACGGTCTGCTTCAGCGTCCCGAGCGTGGACGAGGGCGCGTGGCATTCGCTCGAACCCGGCACCGCGCACCCGATGCAGCGACTGCGCGCCGTCCGGCAACTCGTCGATGCCGGCGTGCGCGCCGGCGTCCTGATGGCCCCGCTCGTGCCCGGCATCACCACGAACCGCGCCGGGCTCGAACGCACGGTCAAGGCCGCCGCCGACCACGGCGCCGCCTTCATCGGCGCCAACCTCCTGCACCTGCAGGGCGGCACCCGCGATCACTTCCTGTCGTTTCTCGCCGGGCAGTACCCGCATTTGCTGCCGAAGTACTCGCGTCTCTATCCTGGAAAGTACGCCAGGAAGGAGTACGCCAGTCAGGTCTACGGCATGCTGAAGGCGATCCAGCAGCGGTATCGTCTCAACGATCGACAGTTCGCGAAGGACTCGGATGCGGAAAAGACCGGCGGCGACGCGACGGCATCAGCCGCGCCGGAGCAAGTTGTGTTTTCGTGGAGATAAATAGGAAGATTTCTTGATTGGTTGATCTGTTGATTTGTTGATTCCTCGAGCTAGCGAGACGATTCAATCAACCGATCAACAAATCAACCATTCAACAAATTCACTGCTCCACACGCCATTGCCGTGTGGGAATCCGCGACCAGCCGTATTGGGCTGCACTCGACCTTCAGCTCGCCCGCCTCGACCTTGACGATGAAGTGATCGCCGTCGTGCCAGCGGACGCTGATCGGCACTTTCACGCGCTCGTCGATGACGCGCTTCAGGAAGCGCGCGCCGAACGCCATGTTGTAGCCCTCGTCCACCAACGACTCCAGCGCGGCGGGCTCCACCTGCAGCCGCTTGCCGCTCTCTTCCAGCGTCTTCCGCACGCGACCCAGATACTGACCCGCAATCTCCCGCACGTTCTCCCGGCTCAGGGGATCGAACAGCACGACCTCGTCGATCCGGTTGCGGAACTCCGGCGGGAATCGTCGCTCCAGCTCCCGCAGCACCTCGCTTTGGACCTGCGAGGCCCCGACCTGTTGCGAGAGAAAGCCCATCGGGTTCGTCAGCTTCCGGAAGTGCTCGGACCCGATGTTCGACGTCATGATGATCACGGCATCGCTGAGATACACGCGCTTGCCGCGGCCGTCGGTGAGCCAGCCTTCGTCGAACGCCTGGAGAAAGAGATGCAGCAGGCTCGGGCTCGCTTTTTCCACCTCGTCCAGCAGGACGACCGAATACGGACGGTCGCGCAACTGGTTCGTGAGGATCCCGCCGCGCTCCGACCCGACGATGCCGCGGGGCATCCCGATTAGTTTGTCCACCGACACCGCGCCGTCCTGGTATTCGGACATGTCGACGCGGATCATCTTGTGCTCGTCGCCGAACAGGAACTCCGCGACCGCTTTCGCCAGCTCGGTCTTGCCGACGCCGGTCGGCCCCAGGAACAGGAGCACGCCGTCCGGCCGATCGAACCCGTCTTTGAGCGGCCCCTTGTTCAGCACGAGCCGCCGCGCGACCGCCTTGACCGCGTTCGCTTGCCCAACCACCCGCCGCTGCAGCTTGTCGTCGAGCTCCCGGAAGCGCTCGTTCACATCGCGGAAGACCATGTCGTTCGGGATCTGCGCCACGTCCGAGATGACCGACACGATGTCGCTCGCCGTGACCTCCCACCGCCGCCCGATCTCGGCCCGCACCGCCGCCGTGTCCAGCCAGCCAATCACTTTGTCCGGCTGGTGCAGGTGGCGGCAATACCGCGGCGCCAGCTCCAGCACCTTCTCGATCGCCTCGTCTTCGATGTGAACCGAATAGTTCCGCTCCAGCCGGGGCCGCAGGTCGTAGATGATCCGGCGCGTCTCCTCCGGCGTCGGTTCGTTGACCGTGACGGTCCGGAACCGCCGCGCGAGCGCTTCGTCCTCCAGGATGTACTCCTTGTACTCGCTCAGCGTCGTGGCCCCGATCATCCGGACCTCGCCGCGCGCCAGTACCGACTTGAAGACGTTGGCCGCGTCAGACGGCGCGCCGAGCGCCGACCCCGCGCCGATCATGGTGTGGACTTCATCGACGAACAAGATCAAGGTCGGGTGCTCCTTGATCTCGCGGATCACATTCTGGATCCGATCCTCGAACATCCCGCGGAGCATCGTCCCGGCCACCATCGTGTTCATTTGCAGGTTCACGATCTGACAGTCCCGCAGCCTGAGCGGAATGCTTTCGGGCTCGAATTCGATCTTGCGCGCGAGGCCTTCGACGATGGCGGTCTTGCCGACGCCCGGCTCGCCGATGAGCATGACCGAGTTGGCCCGCTCTCGATGGCAGAGAATCTCGAGGACCTGCTGGATCTCGAGGTCGCGCCCGAACACCGGCGGGATCCGATCCGAGCGCGCGAGCTGGTTCAGATTGACCGCGAAATGTTTCAGGAACGGCGGCAGCTCGAAGCGCTTCTTCAAGCGCTCTTCCTTGAGCTCGATGTCGCGCATCCGGGTCGCAATGCGGGCCACGATCAGCTCGGGCTCGACGCCGTGCCGCCGGATGATGGTGACCGGAATGCCCTGACTCTCTTCGAACACCGCGCAGAACAGGTCGGCCCCCTCGACGCTCTGACGTCCGGCGCGGGTCGCGTGATGGAGCGCCAGCTTGAACAGCAGCTTCGTGGTCGGCGCGACGCGCAGGTCGCGGCCCGAGGCGGTGGGGATCATCCGCAGGTGCTCTTCGAGCGACTGCAGAATCTGATGGGGGTTCAGCTCGAGGTCTCGCATCACGAGCGAGAAGGTGTCCCACTCGACCTGGGCGAACGCCAGGAAGACGTGCTCGTTCGTCAGCAGCGTGTGGTCACGCCGGCGGCACTCGTCGACGGCCCGGTCCACGACGCGCTGGGCCGATTCCGCCATCCGGTTCTGACCAAGTTCGAGGTCTTCCACGACGACCCTCCGACTCCTGCCAGGGTCACGAGCAAAAGACGATCCATGCAAAAACGTGCCGCGATAGGACACGCCGAAGCTGCCAACTCACGCAGCCCCGGCAACTTTTGTCTCGACTGTCGGGCTAATGACCTTTAGGGACTGACCGCGGTATTTCTGGCGTGTACACCAAGTACTTCCTTCCCTGGGGCGTGGTCCGACACCGCACACACGCGCCGATGGCAGACCGACGAGGGCTCCGCTACGGGATGCGGGGGGGCAGGCGGTCGGATCCGACGGTCTTCGTCGGTTTAGGACCCTTAGCGAAGCTGAAGCAGCGCGCGGATCCGAGCCTCCGTGGGCGGATGTGTGCTGAAGAGACCCAGGAGTCCTTCGGCTGAAAACGGCTTGACGATGAACAGGTGAGCCGTCGCGGGGCTGGCGTCGAGCGGCAGCTGCTTCGACGCGCGTTCGATCTTCCGGAGGGCGTCGGCCAGGCCGTACGGATTGCCCGCAATGCGGGCGCCGCCCGCGTCGGCGGCGTATTCACGCGACCGTGAAATGGCGGCCTGAATCAGCATCGCGGCCAGCGGCGCGACGATGATGAGCGCCAAGAGCGCCAGCGGGTTGCTGCCTTCGCGATCGTCGCGCGATCCGCCGAAGAGGGCCGCGAACTGGGCCATGCGAGCGACCATCATGATCGCAGCGGCGATCGTGGCGGCTACCGAGCTGATGAGGACGTCCCGATTGAGGACGTGCGTCAGCTCGTGCGCCAACACGCCTTCCAGCTCGCGCTCGTCGAGCATCCGGAGGATGCCTTCTGTCGCGGCGACGGCGGCGTGATTCGGGCCGCGCCCGGTCGCAAACGCGTTCGGCGACGCCGAGGGGATGACGTAGACGCGCGGCATCGGCATGTTGGCCTGCCGCGCCAGCCGTGCGACGACCTGCGACAGTGGATGCTCCGGTCCGACTTCCTGCGCGCCGTACATCCGGAGGACGATCTTGTCCGAGAACCAGTACGATCCGAGGTTCATGACCGCCGCGAAGACGAAGGCGATCGCGAGGCCGTTCGATCCGCCGAGCAGGTCGCCGATGACGAGCAGCAGCGCGCTCAGCGCTCCCAGAAGCAACGCCGTCTTGGCCGCATTACCCATAGAACGATCTTACCGCGCGCCGAGCCGGACAATCAACCCGGCGACGAGCGCCGCCCTCCAGGCCAGCGCGTCGACGTCGACATGCTCGTCGATCGCATGGGCCCCGTCGCCGACGGCGCCGAGGCCATCTAATGTCGGAACACCGAGCGCGGCCGTGAAATTCCCGTCGGAGCCGCCGCCGGTGCCGCCCTCTGCCAGCTCATGGCCCATCTCCGCGGCCACGGATCGCGCGAGCGCGTACAACTCGACGACGTGAGCCGACCGCTCCAGCGGTGGTCGCCCGAAGCCGCCAACGACAGTCACCGTCGTCCCCGGGGTTTTCGGCGTCAGCGCCTTCATCGCCGCGACGAGACGGTCGGCGGCGTCCTTCGTCGGCGCGCGCGCATCGACCTCCGCACTTGCGTACTCGGCGACGACGTTCACCCGGCTGCCACCCGAGAT
>JACOUA010000215.1 GCA_016178075.1 Acidobacteriota bacterium | reverse complement strand
ATCGTGGCGGAGGCGACGCTGTCCTACGTCGGATTCGGGTTCCCCGACAGGGTGCCGTCGTGGGGGACTATGCTGCAAGAAGCCTCGAATGTGTCGGCCGTGGCGGACTTCCCATGGGTGCTTGCACCCGCACTCGCGATGCTCGTGGTTGTGCTGTCGGTGAACCTGATCGTGCAGCGTGGCGATACAATCAGTAACGACGCTTCGCGCGCGGCCCCCGCCCCGCACCCGGGCCTCGGCGCGGCGAAGCTTCGTTACTAGGAGTGAGCGTGAGAATCCGAGGAGTCTTTCCACCCATCACGACGCCGTTCGATCGACAGGAGGTGGACCTCACGGGTCTTCGTCGCAACGCCCGCCGCTGGATGCGCACGAAGCTCGCGGGCCTGGTGGCGCTCGGATCGAACGGGGAGGCGCCGTTTCTCGATGAGGAGGAGTCGTACGCGGTGATCTCGGTCGTCCGCGAGGAGGTCCCCCGCGATCGTGTGCTCGTGGCCGGAACCGGACGCGAGACGACGCGGGCGACGATTGCGGCGAGCGAGCGGGCGGCCGGCGCCGGCGCCGATATCGCGCTCGTGCGGACGCCGTCTTTCTACAAGAGCCGCATGACATCCGAGGTGTTCGTCAAGCACTACACGGCGGTGGCCGACGCCTCGCCGATCCCGATCATCCTGTACAACTTCACCGCGGTCACCGGCGTCAGCCTCCCCGCGTCGGTCGCTTCCGAGCTCGCGCGTCATCCGAACATTGTCGGGATGAAGGAGTCGAACCCCGACCTCGCGCAGATTGCGGAGCTCGTCGAGCGCACGCCGGAAAACTTCTCAGTCTTGTGCGGATCGGCGCCGACCGTGTACCCGAGCCTGTGCGTCGGGGCGGCGGGCGCGATCCTGGCGCTCGCCTGCGTCGTCCCCGAGCTGTGCGTGAGGCTGTACGATCTCGTGCAGGAGGGCCGACACGCCGAAGCGCTCGCGCTGCAACGCCAGCTCACGCCGCTCGGCCGGCTCGTGACCAGCGACCACGGGATCCCCGGGCTGAAGGTCGCGCTCGATCTGGCCGGCTACGTCGGCGGCGATCCCCGTCCGCCGCTCCTGCCGCCGGGCGCCGCTGCCATCGAAGCGATCCGCGACCAGCTCGGTATCCTCATGGAGCTCACGGTCGAAAACGCGTCGTAGCACACGAGGAACGCTGTGGACGCTCTGTCGGATCAAGCCGCGCTGAACCCCGCACTGACCGCGGCGCTCGTGCTGCTCGCCATCGTCGTCCTCCTTCTGCTCTTTCTGTGGAGGAAAGGACGACCGATCGCGCACGGGCCCGACGGCCGCGTCTTCCGCGCCAGCCGGTTCAGCAAGGGCAATCATCTGTTTCCCACCCAGGTGCTGATCACCCCGCACAGCGCCGTGCACTACACGCCGCAGTGGATCGGCAAGCTCGAACACTCGATCCACATCGCGCACGTGGCGTCGGTCAAGATCGTCACGGGCCTCATCTTCTCGAACGTCGAGATCGAGACGACCGGCGGGACGAGCACCATCTACTGCCACGGCCACTCGAAGTCGGATGCGGTGAAGATGAAAGAGCGCATCGAGCGTTTTCAGTCCGACTATTACCGGCAGGGCGGCAAACCGACTGCATGAACGGCTTATGGCTTGAGTCTGAGGGCTCACGAAAAGCTTTTCCCTAAGTGGGCACTAAGCCATGAGCCTTGAGCCATAAGCCTTCTTCCCTGGTACACGAGTTGCAACTCCACAAGAGAGTGCTTGTGTTTTCCATCAAAGAGGACAGCCCAGTTCGGCGGGCTAACGGCCCCGCCGCTGCGACTGGAGATGTGATGTCTTCGCATCGAGTTTCCCCGCGTGCGTTGAAAACAGCGGTGGTTCTGGCCGCCGCCGTGCTCTCGGCTCGGTGCGCCACCAATCCGGTCACGGGAGAGCGGCAGTTCAACCTGCTCAGCGAAGCGCAAGAGCTTGAGATCGGCCAGCAGATGCACGGCGAGGTCATCAAGACGATGGGCGAGTACGGGGATCCGGCGCTCAGGGAGTACGTGCAGCGCATCGGGACGCAGCTCGCGAGCCACTCGCACCGGCCGAACCTGCCCTGGCATTTCACGATCGTGAACGCGCCCGCGATCAACGCCTTCGCGCTGCCGGGCGGATACGTTTACATCACACGCGGCATCCTTCCGTACCTGGATAACGAAGCGGAGCTGGCGGGCGTGCTGGGCCACGAGATCGGGCACGTCACGGCGCGGCACGCGGCTCAGGCGTATACGCGAGCCACGGGGGGCGAGCTCGCGCTCCTTGGGCTCGGCATCTTCGTGCCGGCGGCGCGTCCGTTCGGACAGCTCGGCGAAATGGGACTGAGCGTGCTCTTCCTGAAGAACAGCCGTAACGACGAGCTGCAGGCCGACAAGCTCGGCGCCGAGTACTCGGCGAAGAACGGGTGGGATCCGGCGGGCGTCGAGGGCCTGCTGAACACGCTCGCGCGCGTCGAGGAAGCCACGGACAGCCGCGGCGTGCCGAACTGGCTCGAGACGCACCCGCAGCCGGCGGACCGCGTCGAGCGGGTCAGCGCCACAATCGCTCAACTGAAGACCGGACCGGAGCGCTACCGCGTCGACCGCGACGAATACCTGCGCCGCGTGGACGGCGTGCTGTACGGCGACGATCCGAAAGAGGGGATCGTCCGCGGCAGTCGCTTCCTCCATCCCGACCTCCAGTTCGCCATCGAGTTTCCCGCGGGATGGGACGTCACCAACGGTCCGACCCAGGTCGTCGCGAAGCAGCCCGACGCCGAATACTACATGGTGATGCAGCTCGTCGAGGATCCGCGCGGCCGATCCGTGGAAGAGGCGGCGAGGGCCAACATGCGCGAGGCCGGCTTCGCCGAGATCCAGGGCGGGCGCGAGACCATCAACGGCCTCGACTCGTACGTCGGCACGTATCGTGGCAGCGTCCAATCGCTCGGCCGCGTGCAGGCCGAGGTGGCGCACATCGCGCACAACCGCAAGGTGTACCTCGTCGCGGGGCTGGCGAAGGAGAACGATTTTCCACAAGTGCGCCGGCTCTTCGAGCGCGGCTTCGGATCGTTTCACGCGCTCAGCCGGCGCGAGGCGGAGGACATCCGTCCGAATCGTGTCGATCTCTACGTCGCGCGCGCCGGCGACACCTGGCAGTCGATCGCCCAGCGCGCGGGCGAGGGCATCGTCAAGGCCACCACGCTGGCGATCATGAACAACCACGCGGTGAACGATCAGCCGCGGCCCGGCGAACGCCTGAAGATCGTCGTCGCGGGATAGGCTGCCCGTCACGCCGGGCACCACGCCCGTCAATTTGTCACGGCCCGACTCGAGAACCACGACTGTCAGCACAGGTGAGTCGCGGGATTAGAATTGTGAAGGAGTCCCTTTGCCTCACCGCGGCGCGTCACGCTCCCTGGTCCTCAGGATCCTGCTGGCTCTTCCGGCTGTCGCGGCCGCCGTCGCGTTCTATCTCTATTTGACGCTTCCAAACGTGTCCGTTCTTCGGATGTCGAACCCGACGACAACGGCCTTCACCGAACGACGGGCGGCGGAGGCGCGGGCCCGCGGAGAAAACGACCGCGCGATTGCGCGCCATCGGCTCACCGCCTGGGCCAGCTACGACCGGATCTCGCCGCACCTGAAACGGGCGGTGATCCTCGCCGAGGACGGCGCCTTCTGGCAGCACGACGGGCTCGACTACACGCAGATCAAGGAGTCGGTCGAGGTCAACCTCGAGCGCCGCGAGTTCGCGCGCGGCGCCAGCACGGTGACACAGCAGCTCGCGAAGAATCTGTATCTGTCACCGTCGAAGAACCCGATTCGCAAGCTCGAGGAGCTGATGATTGCGCGACGCCTCGAAGCTCAGCTCTCGAAGCGGCGCATCCTCGAGCTGTATCTGAACGTGATCGAATGGGGCGACGGGATCTACGGCGCCGAGGCCGCGTCCCGTGCCTATTTCCAGCGTCCGGCCTCGACCCTCACGGCCGATCAGTCCGCGCTCCTCGCGGCCGCGATTATCAATCCCCGCATTCTCAACCCGGCGCGGCCGTCCGCTCGACTGGCCCGTCGCAAGCAGTTGGTCCTCGGACGGATGGGAGAGGTCGAGCCGCCGCCGATCGTCGAGACGGCTGCCGAGCTCGACGCGACCCCGACTATTCCGATCGCCGGTCTGCCGCCCGTCTTTGGTCAACCTGTTCCGCTCGAAGCTCCGCCGCCGAGACGTCCGCAGTGAGGACCCGGAAAGAAATAAAAGTGTCATCTTGGACGCCGACGCATCCCGCCGGGCTGCGTTGCTCATCGCTTACATACACCCGGTATGCGCGCTCTTCGCGCCTTGCCGGGCGGGCGCCTCGACGCCCAAGATGACACCTTTATTTCTTTCCGGGGCCTAAGGAAGCTCCGCTCCGGTACCGGCCGGCTAATCCGTTCTTCTCAGGTGTGCGAAAAATCGAGCACATGCCGTGAAGCCGCCCTCCGGCCAAGCCGATACACTCAGCGCGGACGGGTGAAGCGACACTTCACCTTGACGCTGACGGGGCAGCTTGGCTATAGTTCAGCGCACCCTCGGTTTCTTTTCCCGAATTCTTTTCTCGCTGTCACCCGTGGCCGCCGGGCTGGCGCATGATCAACTACACTGACCGGATTTCCCTGCTCATGCGGGACATCGTGGCCCGTGTGCCGACGCTGGGCTTCATCGATCTCGATGAGGTGCTCGTGTTCGCGAGGTGGGGCCGCTCCGACGCCGAGGGCGCGTTCGCCACGTGTCACTGCCTCAACCTCCCCCCGAGCGAGCCCGGCTATTATTTCTGGCGCGATCGAACAAGCGGCGAAGTAACCCGGCGTTCCGAATGGTTCGTCACGAAATCGCCCATCGTGCGGGTCGGGAACCAGGCGATCACCTACCTGATCTCGTTCGCGCTGCCGCGCTTTTGCGATCAGTCGCTCCAGCGCTCTCGCAAAGCCGAATTCTTCCCGGGTGCCGACCCCTGGCTCGCCAAGCTCGATACGCTCGTTCACGAGCTCTACCATATCGATCCGGCAGAGTCGGGCATCCGCAGAATCGAGCGCGAGGACGGCACCTACGCGCGCCACTCACACGGTCCGGGCTTCTACGAGGACGTGGCCGCCATGGTGAAGCACTACCTGGCGAGCGGGCCCGACCCCGAACTGTACGCCTTCCTCCGTGAGGATTTCTCGAGCCTCCAGGCCCGCCACGGCGAGATCGTGGCCACAACCTTCAGGACGTTCCCGTCATACCCGCAGCGCTACATGGAAGTGCTGACCGATCAGCCGCGGGTCAGCGGCGAGCGAGCGGACGTCAGAATCGAGCCGCTCAGGGCACCGACGCAGCCTCGGGAGTATACGGAGCGGGATCTCGTGGTCCGCCGGTTCCGGCGTCGCGGCGCGCGCCGCGCGGCCAGCCGCGAGCTGGCGGCGTGATGGTCAAGCCGGTGAAATAAGCCGCAGAGGCCGCGGAGATCGCAGGTCTGCGCCACAATCTGTCCCTGTTCGGTTGAGACGGCTGACTTCAGCGGCCCTACCGGCTGACGACCTGCTCGGTCGGCACCATCCGCCGAACCCCCAGATAGCGCTCGCGCCAGTATCGTCCGCTGATTGGCTCGATTCGAACCACGCCCTGTGAGCTGGGTGCGTGGATGAACGTGGTTTCATCCAGCACGATCCCGACGTGCGACGCACGGCGTCCGCTCGTCGCGAAGAAGATGAGGTCGCCCGGACGCGCCTCGGCCGCATCGACCGCCATCCCGCCTTCGACTTGATGTCGGACCTCGCGCGCCACGAAGAACCCGGCGCGGCTGTACACGAACTGCACGAACCCGCTGCAATCGAAGCCGACCGGATCGGTGCCGCCATTCCGATACGGCACGCCCAGCTGTGCCATGGCCGTGTCGATGACGTTCGCGGACATCCAGTCGGGGAGTCCCGGCACCGGCTGAGCTTGCGCCGCGGGAACAACCGGGGTCCCGGTGACTCGCGGCGGGGTGTGCGCGCCGCAGGTGATGACGAACAACGATGAAGCCGTGAGAAAGATGATGGAAATCGATCGTTGGAGACCACGCGTGGCTCGACCCGTCATGTCCTCGGTATCGGCGGCAGGATCGCGATCGATCAGCGGGGCGTTGCGCGCGCTTGCTCTAAATCAATGCTCCGGCACGTGTTACGCAGCTGCGCCCTGCCGCCAGGTTCTTGACAGTCGAGGCGCCGATTTTGCAGAATGGCTCGGGATATGGAGCAAACGCTCCTTCTGAACGCGTCGTACGAGCCGCTCAAAGTCGTCCACTGGAAGAAGGCGATCACGCTTCTCTGTCAGGGGAAGGTGGAGGTCATCTCCGTGTACGACCGTGAGATCCGCAGCGTGACGATCACCTTCAAGCTGCCGTCCGTCATCCGCCTGCTTCGCTACATCAAGATCAGACGGCGGTTCGACTACGTGCCGTTTTCTCGTGCCAACATCTACGCCCGCGACGAGTTCATGTGCCAATACTGCGGCGATGGCTACGCCTCGAACGAGTTGACGTTCGACCACGTCATTCCGGTGGCGCAAGGCGGCAGCAAGGATTGGGAGAACATCGTCACCTGCTGCATCCCCTGCAACCGCCGGAAGGGTGGTCGCACGCCTGACCAAGCCAACATGAGCCTGATCCGCAAACCGCGTCGGCCGCAGTCGGCGCCCGCGCTGCGGATCACGGTCGGGTTGCGCCACACGCCCGAGAGCTGGCGCGACTACCTCTACTGGAACGTCGAGCTCGACGACGCGTAGGGCCTAAGTTGACCCGCGTAGGTGCGGGGTTGCTCGAAGCCATCCAGCCCGTGTGGGCCGTCGAAGGCGGCCGGGTGACGATCCGCGGCGCCGATTTCCCGCTGCACGAGGATCGTCTGCCGGAAGTCCGCATCGGCGACGAGCCGGCGCGGATCGTGTACGCGTCTCGATCGTCGCTTGGGATCCAGGTGCCATCAGGACTCGGCGGCCGGTTGCCCGTCAGGGTCGAAGGGCTTCCTGGAGAGACCGCACTCCTCGACGTCGGCCTGCAGATCGCGACCGGACTCCATCAGGTCGACAGTCCGGTGTTCGATCGGGCCGGCAACCTGTATCTGACGTTCAGCGGATCCCGCGGAGAGCAGGTCCCGACCTCGATCTTCAAGGTCGGCCCGGGAGCGGCGCGCGAAGCGTTCGTCTCAGGGGTCGTCAACCCGACCTCGCTGGCCGTGAGCCCGGATGGATACTTGTACGTCTCGAGCCGCTTCGAGGGGACGATCTACCGCGTCCGTTCGGACGGGACGATCGAGCCGATCGCCACGGAGCTTGGCGTGCCATGTGGCCTGGCGTTCGATTCGGCTGGGACGCTCTACGTAGGCGATCGGAGCGGCACGATTTTCCGCGTCACGCGGACCGGGCACACGGACACGTTCGCCAGCCTGCCGCCAAGCGTGGCCGCCTTCCACCTGGCCATGGGCCCGGGCGGCTATCTGCACGTGGCGGCGCCGACGCTCGCGCCCCGCGATCACATCTACCGCATCAGCCCGGATGGGGACGTCGAGATCACCTATTCCGGGTTCGGCAGACCGCAGGGCCTGGCCTTCGACGCCCAGGGCTCGCTCTACGTGGTCGACGCGCTGGCAGGAAACAGCGGCCTGTACAAGCTGCGCCCGGACGCGCACGGCTCGGTTGCCGACTTGGTGCTCGCCGCGTCTTCGCTGATCGGTTTGGCCTTCGACCCGCATGGGGGCCTCGTCGTCACATCCGCCGACACGGCCTACCGGCTGGGCGTGAATGTGAGGCCCGCGCCGTTCTTTCCGTGAGGCGCCGCTGGTATACTCACGGCGCCATTTCACGCTCTCAGCTGTCAGCTCTCAGCTGTCAGCCAGAACAAGAAGGCCGGCGCGGAACGCTGAGAGCTGAACGCTTTCCATGTCGACTCTTTTCCGGCTCAAGTCACTTGATCGCATCTTCCACGAAGCCGAGCGCCCCCAACAGCAATTGAAGCGCGCGCTCGGGCCGGTGCAGCTCACGCTGCTCGGCGTTGGCGCGATCATCGGCGCCGGAATCTTCTCGACGGTCGGGACGGCGGCCGCCGGCGGCGCGGATCATCTCGGCGGGGGACCGGCAATCGTCCTCTCGTTCGCCCTGACGGCTGTCGCCTGCGCGTTCGCGGCGCTCTGCTACGCGGAGTTCGCCGCGATGGTGCCGATCTCCGGATCGGCCTACACCTACGCCTACGCGACGCTCGGCGAGCTCGTCGCGTGGATCATCGGCTGGGATCTGATCATCGAATACGCGATTGGCAACGTCGCCGTGGCGATCTCCTGGTCCGGGTATTTCCAGGAGCTCCTGCGCGGACTCGGGATCGAGTTTCCCGTCTGGCTCGGCGTCGACTACCGAACGGCCGCGCAGGCGCTGCAGCAGGTGGGCGAGTCACAAGCAGCCGGCCTGAACATCGCCGACCTGGGCCTGGCGGTCGAGCGGGCGGCGCGCGCGATGACGGTGGCGCCGCAGCTGGCGGGCATGCCGATCATCTTCAATCTCCCGGCATTCCTCATCGTCATGCTGGTCACCTGGGTGCTGGTCATCGGGATCAGTGAAAGCGCGTGGCTGAACTCGGCGATGGTCGTGCTGAAGCTGGTCATCATCGCGTTCTTTCTGATCGTCGGCGTTTTTTACATCAAGCCAGAGAACTGGACGCCGTTTGCGCCCAACGGCTTCAAGGGGGTCTCGACGGCGGCGGCGTTGATCTTCTTCGCCTATATCGGGTTTGACGCGGTGTCGACGGCGGCCGAAGAGACGCGCGATCCGCAGCGCAACATGCCGATCGGGATGATCGCGAGCCTCGTCGTCTGCACGGTGATCTACATTCTGGTGGCGATCGTCCTGACGGGCCTGGTGCGCTATGACCAGCTCGGCACGGCGGAGCCGCTGGCCACGGCGTTCTCGGCGCTCGGGATGCACTGGGCGGCGGGCGTCATTTCGCTCGGAGCGGTCTTCGCCACGACCTCGGTGCTCGTCGTGTTTCAGCTCGGGCAGCCGCGAATCTTCTTCTCGATGGCCCGCGACGGGCTGCTGCCGCCCTGGGCGGCCAAGGTCCATCCGAGATACCGCACGCCCCACGTCACGACGATCCTCACCGGCATCGGCGTGGCGGCCTTCGCGGCGATCGCCAACATCAACGAAGTGGTCGAGCTCACCAACATCGGGACACTGTTCGCCTTCGTGCTGGTCGCGGTGGGCATCATCGTGCTGCGCCGTGTCGATCCGAGCCGGGCTCGGCCGTTCCGGACGCCGATGGTTCCACTGGTTCCGCTCCTCACGGTCGTCATGTGCGGATACTTGATGCTGGAGCTCCCCTGGGTGACGTGGGTCCGGTTCGGCGTCTGGCTCGCCATCGGGCTCGTGTTCTACTTCCTTTACGGCGTCCGCCACAGCACGCTCCGGGAACGCTGAAGCCCGGAGCCGTTCTTCTTTCCGCTGCTCGAAGCTGCTCATCCCAACCAGGCGCGTGTCCGGGTGTCCTGAAATCGAACCCCGGGCAACCGATATCTGGTACGCAGGCTCCTGGCCCCTGGCGCGAACCGCGTGCCCCTCGACAAGGCTCGGGGCACCCTGAGCTCGTCGAAGGGTGCAGGACAGCGCCTCCATGTGCACTCCATGAACAGCGTCTCATTTGTCTCGAACGCGGGCTCGGCGCCCGACCGCGTCCCGTCAGGCGACGGGTCGAGTTCTCCGACGCAGCTTCGCTTCCGCACGCTGGTGCAGTCACCCCTGCGAGCGGGTCTGCTTCGCTATCTTCACGCACGCCCTGGCGAGTCGTTCGAGCTCGAGTCGCTCATGCAGACATTCGGCCGGATGCGGCTGGACACCGACGCGTGTCTGCAGGGCCTGGTCTCGGCCGGGGTGGCGGAGCGGACCACCGGAGTGCCGGCGCGGTATCTGGCGAAGCGTCCGGGCGATGCGCTGGTGGCGCGGCTGCTCGACGATTTCCTCCGCGGCCAGCCGGATCTGACGACGGAGGAGCAGTCGCCGTCGGTGCAGCGCTTCCGCGAAATGATCGGCCGCGACGAGAAGATGCTGCTGGTCTTCGAGTCGATCCGCACCGTATCGAAGACCGATTTGTCGGTGTTGGTGCTCGGACCGACCGGATCGGGCAAGGAGGTCGCGGCGCGGATGATCCACGAGCTGAGCCGGCGGCGCGACGCCAATTTCCAGGCCGTCAACTGCGCCGCGCTTCCCGACACGCTCTTCGAATCCGAGGTGTTCGGCTACGAGAAAGGCGCATTCACCGGGGCGAGTGACCGAAAGCCGGGGCGGATCGAGCTGGCGAACCACGGCACGCTGTTCCTCGATGAAATCGGGGATCTGTCGCTCGTGGCCCAGGCCAAGATGCTGCGCGTGCTCGAGGATCGGCGCGTCGAGCGGCTGGGGGGACGGCAGGCGGTCGAGGTCGACTTCCGCCTGATTTCGGCGACGCACCGGCCGCTCGATCTGTTCGTCGGACAGGAGCGGTTCCGCGAGGATCTCTACTACCGGGTGAACGCGTTCACGATCAGGCTGCCGTCGCTTCGCGAGCGACCGGGTGACATCCCGGTGCTCGCCCAGCGCTTCCTCGCGCGCTACTGCGCGGCGCAGGGGCTGCCGCTCGACGCGTTGATGTTCTCGTCCACCGCTTTTCAGGTGCTGACGCAGTACCACTGGCCCGGCAACATCCGCGAGCTCGAAGCGACCGTGTCGCGCGCCGCCATCTCCGCGCGCGGCCGGTTCGTCGAAGTCTCCGACGTGAACTTCCTGCACGCGCACAGCACTCGATCGGCCGATCCGGCTGGCGCCATGCCGTCGCTCCGCGAGGTCGAGCAGGCGCACATCGCGCGCGTGCTCGAGCACGTCGGGTGGAACAAGAAGAAGGCGGCCCAGATCCTTCAAATCAGCCGCGAGACCCTGTACCGCAAGATTGCGGACTATCAGCTCAAGCCCCGCGAGGGCGCGGCCCCGCGCGCGGATGGCGCGCGGTCCGCCGCGCCGGCGCAGATAGCCGGGTAAGAGTCAGGAGTCGGAACTCAGAAGTCGGGAGTCGGACGTCGATAGTCAAGATGCCGCAGTCCGAGATGACGCTCGCCTCGCCCTCGTCGGTTCCTCGAGCCGTCTTCGGCCGGGTCTACGTCGCGACGGTGTTCGTTGCCGGCCTAGCAGTCGCGGCGGTCTCGCTGTACCAGCTCGACAAGCATCCCATCGGCTACGACTGGCTGACGCTTGCGGTCCTGACGGTGGCGAGCGGGGCGTTCGCGATCAGGCTGCCGGCGATCCCGGCCACGATCTCCGTGTCCGAGACCTTCGTCTTCATGCTGGTCCTGCTCTACGGAGCGGCACCAGCCACCATCACGGTGGCGCTCGACGGGCTGGTCGTCACATTTTTCCGGCGCAATCGCGAGCTCAAGCGAATCGCGTTCAACCTCGCGGAGCCCGCGGTCTCGATCTGGGTCGCGTCGCAGGTCTTCACGGGGCTGGTCGGCGGCGGCCCGCTCGACCTGCAGACCATCCGCCCGGGCGCCCTGATCCTCCCGATGTGCCTGCTCAGCACGGTGTATTTCCTGCTGAATAGCGGCCTCACCGCAATCGCGGTGACCTCCGAGACCGGCACGCCGCCCTACGTCGTGTGGCGGACCCATTTCATGTGGCTGTCCCTGAGCTACTTCGGCGGCGCCTCGATCGCGCTGCTGCTCGTGCTGAAGAGCGGCGATCTCTCGCTCCGCGACCTGGGCGTCGTGCTGCCGCTGCTCGTGATCACGTATCTGACCTTCAAGACGTCGATGGCGAGGGTCGAGGACACCAAGCGCCATCTGGGCGCGCTCAACAAGCTGTACCTGTCGACCGTCGAGACGCTCGCGATGGCCATCGACGCCAAGGACCAAATCACGCACGGGCACATTCGGCGCGTCCAGACCTACGCCGTGGCGCTCGCCCGGGCGCTCGGCGTCAACGACGAGGCGCAGATCAAGGCGATCGAGTCCGCGGCGCTCCTGCACGACATGGGCAAGCTCGCGGTGCCCGAACACATCCTGAACAAACCCGGGAAGTTGACCGCCGCGGAGTACGAGAAGATGAAGCTCCACGCCCCGGTGGGCGCCGACATCCTGTCGGCGATCGAGTTCCCCTATCCCGTCGTGCCGATCGTCCGCCACCACCATGAGAACTGGGACGGCACCGGCTATCCCGATCGGCTGGCGGGACTCGACATCCCGATCGGCGCCCGGATCCTGGCGGTCGTCGACTGCTTCGACGCCCTGACCTCCGATCGTCCGTACCGGCCGGCGCTCTCCGACGCCCAGGCGTTCGAGATCATCGAGGAGCGCAAGGGCCGGATGTACGACCCGCTCGTTGTCGACGCGTTCAGGCGGGTCCATGAAGAAGTCGGCGCCACGGTCCTCTCGCCTGGTGTCTCCCAACACGCGCTCTCGCACATCGCGCGGTCGGCGGTCGAGGACCACGATAGGCGCCAGCAGGCGTGGCCCGCGCTGACGGCCCCGACCTCGGCGGACGAGACGCTGTGGCTCTGCGAGCTGTGGGAGAGCATGGCGAGCCGCACGGCGTTCGGCGACGCCGCCGAAATCGTTGCGCGCCACCTGCGGCGCATGACCCCCGCCAATCTGGTCGCGTTCTATCGCTACGACCCCGACCGGGACGAAATCGTCCTTTGTGAGGCCGCCGGCTTTGGCGAAGAGTTCGTCGAAGGCATCCGTCTGGCGGTCGGCGACGGGCTGAGCGGCTGGGTCGCGGCCCACCGCGAGACGATCGCGAATTCGGACCCGACTTTCGATCTCCAGGATCGCGGGGCGCGCTTCACCCCGCCGCTCGAGAGCGCGCTGAGCACGCCGCTCATCGTCAGCGGCAGCCTGGTCGGCGTCATGACGCTCTATGCGTTCCGCCGCAATGCCTTCACCGACGCGCACCGCCGCAGCGTCCAGCTGTTGTCGGGCCAGATTGCCCTGGCGCTTCGGGAGGCGGCGCTCTACGAGTGGAACCGCGCCGTGGAGTTCTCGGACCCTGTCACCGGTCTGCCGAACGCCCGGCGCCTCGATCGCCTGCTCAACTCGCCCGGGGTTCTGGAACGGCATCTTGACGGGTCGTTCGGGTTCATCGGCTTCTCGGTCGAGCCGCCCGCCCATGGGCCGATCGACGCTCACGCGACCATCTTCCGCCTGGCCCAGGCCGTCGGCGGCGCCCTCCGCCCGACTGACGTCGCTTTCCGCAGCGGAGAGTTCGAGGTCGTGGTGCTCGTCCTCGATGACGCCTCGAGACGAGGTGACGAGATTGTGGAACACGTGCGCAGCTCGTTCGCCGACGCCGGCGGCGGGGCCTTCCGGTCGGCGTGTGCGTTCAAGCCCGCGGATGGCCGCACGCTGCACACGCTGCGACTCGCGGTGCAGAAGCGGCTGCGCCCGTCTCGTGACGCCGAGTCCGTGGCGCACCCGATCGTGCCCGACGTCCACGCGCGCCCCTCCGCTGTGGCGTTCAAGCCGACGCGCGTGGAGCCGCTGCCCGTCAGACCCCGTTAGAGACGGCTCATTCCGTGATCGATTTCGACACCCGTGTCCCGACAAGAGGCAGCCCGAGAACCGGAGTTTTTGGGCCGATTTTGAGGTCACGGGTGAAGAAGAGCCGGCCGATGTCCAGAAGCGGGGCAGCGCGTCCCCTCGGCTGCGTCCGCGAGACCGATTCGCGACGGGCAATCGAGAGCGCTCACGCGCAGTTCGGTGCCATGTTCGCGGTTGGATCGGCCCTTGCTCAACCAGGTCGCGGGAACAGCGCGGTGAGCGGATCGAGCGCCCGGCGTCCGCCTTCGCGGGACGCTTCGGCGGACCGCCGTAGCCTTGGCGGAGGCGGTTAGCCCGGCCGATATCACGCACGTTTCCCATTGAGGATAGTCATGATCAGGAAACCCGAATCATCGTGTGCCTCGAGAAAGCGGATCATCTGGGGGTCGAAGATCGTCTAGGCGGTACGTCGCCGGCGATGTCTCCGATCCCCTCCGCTTCCTGACCTGCACATCTCACCAGTCTCCCGTCCGTCCAATTGCGTGCGGCCTCCGGCCCGGCTGGGAAACGCGCGTTGGGGACCCCGGGGCTGGCTGCGTTGCTCCTCCCTCACATATTCCCGATATGCTTGGTCGTCGCGCCTTGCCAGACGGGCGCATCGCCCGCCTCGGTGCGACGCGGGACTTTCACCACGGGCTGTTAAAGCCTGGATCACGCGGCCCTGCCTCGAATCAGGACAACGCGATCGCTTGGAACCTGACGAAACAGCCAGAAAACGAACCGCTGCGGCAATTCGGGACAGACGCACGATTCCGGCCGTGCCAAAACCTGACACGCCATGTGAGCGAACTGCGCAGGCATGCGCGATCGTGATCCCTCCTGACCTGGCTCGCCGGTTGCTCAGTGTCAGGCGAGTCCTGGATGTCCGACCGATGAAACTCATGTCCACGTCGACGGCCGTCAACGACTCCTTCATGCCTGCAGCGAATTGGCGGGATGGTCTGCCCGTGCTCATGACCGGCGGGTGCGTCGTCCGAGAGCCACAACTCTCGGACGCGTCCCCGCTGCTCGAGGCCCTGGCCCACGAGGAAGTCACGCGGTTTCTGCCCGACACGCCCCAGACCATCCCGCAGTTCGAATGGTTCATCGCGCGCATCCAGCGCGAGCGGCGGGCGGGCCGCTGTTTGTGCTTCACGATCGTGCCGAACGAGCCCGGGCGGCCGGTCGGCCTGATTCAGATTCGTCCCCGCGAGTCGTCCGGCACGACGGCCGAGTGGGGATTTGCGGTTGGCAGGGACTACTGGGGCCAGCGCCTCTTCGGAAAAAGCGCTCGGCTGGTCGTCGACTATCTGTTCCGCCAAACGGAAATCAACCGCCTCGAAGCCCGCGTGCTCCTGCACAACGGACGCGCCAATCGTGCCCTCGAGAAGCTCGGCGCTGTCGTCGAGGGCATTCTGAGGAAGTCCTTCATCACGCGCTGGCAATCCGCCGACCAGGTGCTCTGGGCGCTCGTGCGCGAGGACTGGGTCGCCAAACAGGCCGGACCGGTCTACGTGTCCAAGGCTCCGCTCGTGCGCGCGCCGGAAGAGGTGGCTCACGCCACCCTCGTGGCGGACGTTCCACCGTCTTTGCTCTCTGGCCTGCCGGCGCTGCGCGGCGAGGCCCTGCGGATGAGGGAAGTCGAACCGCGTGACGCGTCGGATCTGCTGCGGATGTTCGAGGATCTGTACGTCACCCGATTCCTGCCGCCGCCGCCGCAGACGGTGGGCGAGTTCGAGCAGTTCATCAATTGGTCGCGGCGGCAGCGTGCCGCGGGCGAGTGCGCCTGCTTCGTTGTCGAGCCGGATGAGACCCGAGCCGTGTCGGGATTCTTCCAGCTCCGGCGCCTCGATCCAACCTTCCAGACGGCCGAATGGGGTTTTGCCATCGCCTCCAGCTGCTGGGGCACGGGCTTGTTCAACCGTTGCGCGCAACGGCTGCTGGAGTTCGCCTTCGGGCAGCTCGGCGTGCAGCGGCTCGAGGCTCGCGTGCCCCTCTCCAACCGCCGCGCCGCGGCGGCGCTCCGCAAGCTCGGCGCCATCCGCGAAGGCCGCCTGCGCCGCTCGTTCCTGCTCGGTGATGAGTGCCTGGACGATGCGATGTGGGCGATCGTCGTCGATGACTGGACCGCTCGTCGGGGCGGCGAATCGACCGCTTCCAGATGACGTTCCCGCCAGTTCGCACCGCTCGACCACGCACGACGAGCGACGGGGAACGCGCGGCGGGCACGGGACGGCCAACATGTCGTGCAGTGTGGCGCAAACAGGCTCGCGTTCTTGACGTTCACCGCTGTCGCTGGCAGCGCCGCGAACCGACATCTGGATCGGAGGCTATCGTGAAAACCGAGCGCGGCTTTACGCTTATTGAGCTGCTGATTGTCGTGGCGGTCATCGCCATCATCGCCGCCATCGCGATCCCCGGGCTCATGCGCGCCAAGCAATCAGGAGGCGAGGCCTCCGCGATCGGTTCCCTGCGTGCGATCAACGGCGCCCAGTCGAGCTTCGCGTCGAGCTGCGGCGCCGGATACTACTCGCCGAGTCTGACCAACCTCGGAAGCGGCCCCGGCGGAACGCCCGGCGTCAACGGCTTCGTCAGCCCCGATCTGAGCAGTGCGAATTCGGTGATGAAGAGCGGCTACACCGTGACGATGAGCAGCAGCCAGGGTGTCGCCGCGACGGCACCGGCGTCGTGCAATGGCCTCGCGGCCGGCGCGGTCGTCCAAGGCTACAACGCGACCGCCGTGCCCAATCCTGGCGCAGGCGCGCGCTCGTTTGCCACCAATACCACTGGAACGATCTATCAAAAGGTCGGAATGACGATCATCACGGTGACGGATCAAGCGGTCACCGACGCCGCCGCGACGGTGATTCAGTAAGGCTCTCAGCTTTCAGCTCTCAGCTGAATGCTGCTGAACGCGCGGTCGCTCCCCCAATCCCCAGGCCAGGTCAGCGTGACGACGACGGGCGGGGCCCTCGTGTCTAGTACCGAAGCTCCGGGTTCTTGACCTCGTCGGTTGGAGGCGGAGCTTGTTACTGCTAGTGTAGTGTCCAAGAATTAGCTGGATAAGCTGGGCGTCGAGGCGCCCGCCCGGCAAGGCGCGAGAAGCGCGCATACCGGGCGTATGTAAGCGACGAGCAACGCAGCCTGGCGGGATGCATCGGCGGCCAGGTTGTCCAGCTAATTCTTGGACACTACACTAGACTGTTTCTTTTGATCGAGCCGCAAAACTCCCCACAGCGCATGGGCCACGACTGGATCTCGGTTCGGGGCGCGCGCGTCCACAACCTCAAGGACGTCGACGTCGACATCCCGCGCGACAGGCTCATCGTGATCACGGGCCTATCGGGGTCCGGAAAATCGTCGCTCGCGTTCGACACGATCTACGCGGAGGGGCAGCGGCGATACGTCGAATCGCTATCGTCCTACGCGCGGCAGTTCCTCGAACAGATGGAAAAGCCGGACGTGGACCTGATCGACGGATTGTCGCCCGCGATTTCGATCGAGCAGAAGACCACCGGCTCCAATCCCCGCTCGACGGTCGGCACCGTCACGGAGATTTACGACTATCTCCGGCTCCTCTTTGCCAACATCGGCGTGGCGCACTGCTATCACTGCGCTCGAGAGATCTCGTCCCAGAGCGTGGGGCAAATCGTCGAGCGGGTGATGTTGTACCCGTCCGACGAACGGGTGAACGTGCTCGCGCCCGTGGTGAGGGGACGAAAAGGGGAGTTCAAGAAGGAGCTCGAGCAGCTCAGGAGCCGCGGCTATCTGCGAGCCCGGATCGATGGACAGATCCGGTCGCTCGAGGAGGAAATCAGGCTGGAGCGCCGTCGCAACCACACAATCGAGGTCATCGTCGACCGGCTGATCATCAAATCCGGCATCGAGCGGAGGCTGACCGAATCGCTCGAGATCGCGCTGGCGCTCGCCGAGGACATCGTGATCGTCAACACGCTCGGCGCCGGCGACCGGTTGTTCTCCCGGCGGCTGGCGTGCGTTCATTGCGGCATCAGCATGCCGGAGATGACGCCGCGCGCCTTCTCGTTCAACTCGCCGCACGGTGCCTGCCCCGACTGTCAGGGGCTCGGCGCCATCCATGACTTTGACCCGAAGCGCGTCGTCCCGGACGACAGCAGGACGCTTCTCGACGGCGCCATCCTGCCGTGGGGACGCGCGGACCGTAAAATCGTCCGCGACGCGCTCGAGGCGATCGCCGGGAACTTCGGCATCGATCTGACGGTGCCGTTCGGCCGGCTGCCGCGCAAGCAGCAGGAGCTGCTGCTCTCCGGCCCCCGCCAGAACGGCGAGGGCGGCCGGGCGGCGGCCGCCAAGCTTCGCTTGCGCGACCCGTACGGGCGCGGGTTCGAGGGCGTGATTCCCAACCTGCGGCGCCGATTCGAAGAGGGCACGTGGGTCGAGCAGGAAGCGCTGGACACGTACCGCTCCGTGCGTCCGTGCCCGGCCTGCGACGGCGAGCGGCTGAAGCCCCAGAGCCGCGCCGTGCGCGTCAAAGGCCGGCGGATCGCCGGGTACGTGTCGCTTCCGATCTCGGAGGGCTTGCGGGTCTTCGCGGAGATGGAATTGAGCGCGCGTGAAGCGCTCATCGCGTCGCGCATCGTCAAGGAGATCCAGGATCGGCTGCGGTTCCTGAACGACGTCGGCGTCGGCTACCTGACGCTCGATCGCAGCGCCGCGACGCTCTCGGGCGGTGAAGGGCAGCGCATCCGGCTGGCCACCCAGATCGGGTCGAACCTGATGGGCGTGCTGTACGTGCTGGACGAGCCGTCGATCGGCCTGCACCAGCGAGACAACCGGCACCTGCTGGCCACGTTGAAGCGGCTCCGCGATCTGGGCAACACGGTCATCGTCGTCGAGCACGACGAGGAAACTATCCGGACGGCCGACTACGTTGTCGATCTGGGGCCCGGCGCCGGCGAACACGGCGGCCGCGTGATCTTCCAGGGCCGGTCCGAACAGCTGCGGTTGGCGCCCGACTCGCTCACGGGACAGTATTTGCGCGGGGAGCGGTCGATCGAGACACCGCGTACCAGACGGCCGGCGCTGATGGGCGAGATCGTGATCCGGGGTGCGCGAGCCAACAACCTGAAGAACGTCGACGTCCGGATTCCGCTCGGTGCGTTCGTGGCCGTGACGGGCGTGAGCGGATCGGGAAAATCCACGCTCGTCAACGACATCCTCTACAAGTCGCTCGCGCGCGCCCTCTATCGGGCCGCGGACGAGGCCGGCCCGCACGATCGAATCGAAGGCGCGGAGCTCATCGACAAGGTCATCGAAATCGATCAGTCGCCGATTGGCCGGACGCCGCGATCGAATCCGGCCACCTACACGGCCTTGTTTACCTACATCCGCGAGCTGTTTGCGATGGTCCCGGAGGCGCGGGCGCGAGGCTATCGTCCCGGTCGATTCTCCTTCAACGTGAAGGGCGGGCGATGCGAGGCCTGTCAGGGCGACGGCGTCATCGCGATCGAAATGCACTTTCTTCCCAACGTGTACGTCACGTGCGAGGAATGCAAGGGGCGCCGCTACAACCGCGAGACGCTCGAGATCAGATACCGAGGCAAATCGATCGCCGACGTCCTCGATCTCACCGTCGACCAGGCGCTGCCGATTCTCGAGAACTTTCCCTCAATGGCCAACAAGCTCCGGACCCTGCAGGACGTCGGTCTCGGCTACATCGAGCTCGGCCAGTCGGCGACGACCCTCAGCGGCGGCGAGGCGCAGCGGGTGAAGCTGGCGAAGGAGCTGTCGCGGCGGGGAACCGGCCGCACGCTCTACATCCTCGACGAGCCGACGACGGGGCTGCATTTCGAGGACACGCGGAAGCTGCTGGACGTCTTGAACAAGCTCGTCGATCAGGGCAACACCGTCGTGGTGATCGAGCACAACCTCGATGTCGTGAAGTGCGCCGATCACGTCATCGATCTCGGACCCGAAGGCGGGGACGCCGGCGGACGCGTCGTCGCGGAAGGGCCCCCTGAAGCCGTGGCGCGAGTGAGGAAGTCGTTCACCGGACAGTTCCTCGCCGACGTGTTGGCGCCGGGCCGACGCCGCGCGGCGGGCGAGTCGCTGCGCGGCGCGAAGTCGGCGTGAACCGCGTGGGTGAAGCCTTGCGTGCGAGCGGCCGAGACAAACGGCTGTGGTAACATGGCCACACACCGACCGGTGCTGGATGTGGCTGAGCTACTACAGACGCCGGGTTTTCGCGGGCGGGCCGGACACCTGCCGACGTCGACCAAGTCCTGCCGAATGAGCCTCTTCGGTTGATTGGTGTCGCGTAACCCTCAGGCGGCATGTCGTTTGCTTTTCGCCGCCCGGCATTGATCCGCGCGAGCGCAAGCTCGCCGGGAGACGCTACCGGTCATTTCGAGAGGCTGATGGACGTCCAACGCACACTACGCCGGCCGATCACGTGCGCCGGTATTGGCCTCCACTCTGGCGACAAAGTCACCCTTTCGTTGAAACCGGCGCCGGCCGACGCCGGCATCCGGTTCCGCCGAACGGACCTCGGCGGCCTGGAGATTCCGGCGACGGTCACGAATCTCGCCTCCATTCAGTATGCGACGGGCTTGACTCGCGACGAAGGCTCGGTCGAGACAATCGAGCATCTGCTGGCAGCCCTGGTCAGCATGGCGGTCGACAACGTGGTCGTCGAGCTGGATTTTCCCGAGGTGCCGATCATGGACGGCAGCGCCGCGCCGTTCGTGTACCTGATTCAAGAGGCGGGCGTGAAGCGGCTCACGGCGCGCCGCCGCTATCTCAAGGTCGTCCGTCCGATTTCGCTGGCGCACGGTGACAAGCGGATTTCGCTCTATCCGTCGGAACAGTTCAGGGTCACCTACAGCATCAGCTTCGATCACCCGCTCTTGCGGCATCAGTCCCGAACGATCCGCGTGACCGAGGAAAGCTTCGTCGAAGAGATCGCGCCGGCACGGACCTTCGGCTTCCTCAAGGAGGTCGAAACGATGCGTCAGAACGGCCTGGCGCTGGGCGGGTCGCTCGAGAACGCGGTCGTGCTCGGTGAGACGGGCGTGCTGAACAACCCTCTGCGGTTCGAGGACGAATTCGTGCGGCACAAGATCCTCGACGCGATCGGGGACCTCGCGCTCGTGGGTCATCCGGTCATCGGCCACCTGGTCGCGCACCGCGCCGGCCACGCGCTGCATACGGCGTTCGCGGCGAAGATCCTCGAAGAGACCGACGCCTGGCGGCTCATCGAGCTGGCGGCGAAGGACGCGGTCGTGGGCGCGCGCGTTCAGGTGCCGGTCAACAACGCCGCGACGGCGGCGAACTAGTGGGACACTAGCCTCCCACCCTCCTCCTGGTTCTGCTGCAGGGGGAGTTTCTGGTCTACCAGGTAGCGCGGCTCCCGCCGCGCCCGAGATTGGGTTTTCAGCTCGCAGCTGTCAGCTCCCGGCGTGAGCCGTCAGATGAGGAGAAGGCCGTGCCGCGGCGTCATCAAGCACGGTCGCTGCGAGCTGACAGCTGAAGGCTGATGGCTGACAACAGCCTGCGAGCTCCTCGTAGAGCGCCTGATACCGAGCACGGAACACGTTGACGTCGAACTGCGAGACGGCTAGCGCGCGCGCGTTTCGTGACAGCTCCTCGTTCCGGCGCCTGAGTTCGGCTAGACCGCCGACGAGCTCGTCGAGCGTCCGTTCTGTGACGACACCGGCTGAGGCGCGGCCGATCAGGCCGGAGATCCCGACCGTTGAGGTCACGAGCGCCGGTCGGCCGCACGCCAACGCCTCCACGATTGAGTTGGGGCACGACTTGCCGAATCCCGCGGCGTAGCAGCAGGCTACCGCGTGGCATCGCCGGTACTCGGCCGCCATATCGGCCGCGTCCCGAAAGACGATCTCGAAGTTACGCGGTGGGCTCAGCCGCTCGAGTGCTTCGCGGGCCGCCTGCTCATTGCCCCATCGCCGCCAGAGGACGACGATCTCGACGTCCGGCACGGCGCGCGCGAGCTCGGCGAGGAGCGGGATGCCGCGAACCTGAAGCTCCCGCACGTTGCTTGGCGTGCTGGCGAACAGGAGTCTAAACGGGCCGGCAGCCGGCAGGGGCGAGGGCGAAAAACGAGCGAGGTCGATGCCCGGGTAGACGATCCGAATCCGATCCGGCGGGACGCCTATTGTGACAAGGTCATTCCGGAGTGTTTCGCTTTCGGCGGCGAAGAGGCTTACCTTGCCGACAAAGTCGGACGGCTCGATGCCGCCCGGCACCGCCACCGTCAGGAGCACGGGCCGTCGTCCGAGGCTTCGGAGCAGGTGCCAGTCCCCGAGGCCCCCAACCACGTGCGTGACGCGGCCGAGCGGCTCCAGCAGCATCGCCAGCGCGCGGAGCGACGGGTACTGGCGCCGCGACAATCTGACGACGCCCTCTTTGAAAAGCAGCTTCGATCCCTGACCGCGCGAGTACGACACCACGATTCCGCGCCGGCCGCCGCGCCGCAGCGCCTCCACCTGGCCGGACACCGCCTCGCGTCCCGGATCCCAGATGCCGGTCCAATACGTTACGAGCCCACGCATGTCACCCCGCAACTGTGTGCAATCACGAACACGGGACCCCGATGCCCGAGGAGCAAAAGCTCGGCCACGGCTCGGAGCGGCTCTCAGCTCCCAGCTGTCAGCTCTCAGCTCTCAGAACAGTCGGAGGACTTGCTCAGGGTTTCTTTGAACCGCATACGGGACACGTCGATCCCTCTGATGCCGCACATCCACCGCTCTACACCCCTTGCGGCATCCTGAGCCCGCTTGCTGCAGCATTTGAGGCTAGTACACCCAGAGCGCCTTGGTGGTGGTCGGCGAGCCGCACTTCTCGAACCAGTCGATCCCCTCGCTCACGAGGTCGAACTTCAGCAAATAACGGCCGCCGGCCGGCGGCGCGTCGAGCTCAATCGCGACGTCGGCGGCGGCGCCCGCCTGGAGGGTCGCCGGCAGCCAGGCGCGCGCGTAATCGCGTTCCAGCAGGCGTCCGGTGGCCTCGTGGAGCTGGGCGCCGAGACGCACGAGCCGCCGGCCGTAGCTGGCCTGCGCCGGGAACGGCCGCGTAGACAGATTGTGGACTCTCGTCCGGACCGAGACGCGCCCGCGGCGCCGCGCCAGGATCGGCAGCGCAGGAACCGGCGAGAGTGGCGTCAGAACGTCGATACGAGCGCGCGGTGTGGCGCCGGGAATGGCGTTCCCGAGATTGTTGTCGTCCCAGGTCTCGTGTCTGATCGAGGCGATCTCGGGCGTGCCGGCCAGGAACCGTCGGGAGAACCCCTGTTCGGGGTGATCGGTGATCTCCCAGCACAAACGGTCCACGCCAAGGTCGGCGGCGATCGTGCGTGCGAGCGCCATCTCCTCGTCGCTGTCGTTCCACGTGAACAGGATGTAGCGCCAGTTGAGGAACGGCACGTCCCGTCCGGCTCGGTGTTTCTCTTCCACCATCACGCGAAGGTTCTGGAGCGCCAGGCTCAGCTTGCCGCGCTGGCGGTACGTCGCGTAGCTGGCCTCGGTCGCCCCGTCGATCGAGAACGTCACCTCGTCGATGCCGGAGTGAACGAGCGTCCCGGCGGTCGCGTCGTTGAACGCCAGACCGTTCGTGCTCGTGTAGAGATAGATGTGCGGGAAGCGCGTTTTGATGTACTCGCACATCTCCACTGCCCGCTTGTGGAGGAACGCCTCGCCGTAGTTGAAGAAGTCGATGCGGACGAGCGAGGGCCCGGCCTCGTCCACCACGCGCTTGAACAGATCGACGTTCAGCATCCCGGCCTGCCGCGTGCGCGTGATCCCGGTCTCGGGGGCGCAGCAGGCTTCGAAACAGGAGATGTTGCAGGCGGCCGTGCACTCGATGTACAGGCGAGAGGGGAGCATTCCCGCATCGAGCGACCGGGCGGCGGGCGCCTGATCGGCGCCGAGCGGCAGTTTCAACGGGCAATCGCCGCAGAACGCCGAGCCGCCGGTGTTGAGATTCTGGCGCAACGTCGAAATCGTGGCGCCGTTCCAGATCGAGGCGAGGGTGCCGGTCCGCGTGTCACCGAGGACCCGCTTCGCGTACGGATCCGCGCAGCCGCAGACGATCCGGCCGTCGCACAGCATGACGAGGGTCGTCCAGGGCCAGGTGCACTGGAAGCGGGTCGCGAGATAGTTCAGCGACACAAGAAGAATTTGTTGATTGGGTGATTGGTTGATCTGTTGATTGGATTGATCTGCCCGATGCCGGATCAATCAACACATCACCAGATCAACAGATCACCAGATCTTTCTATTTCCCGGCCAGCTTCTTCATGTACGCGCCAAGCCGCTCGTTCTCGTAGGTGACGCTGTTCAGGAAGAGGCTCTCGGTGAGATACCGCCGCCGTTCCTCTTCGTCCATCTGATCGATGAGGTGCTGGATCTCGTGCATGACGTCCTCGTACGAGCGCGTGAGCTCGTGCTTGCCCGTCAGCTCTCGAAAGAGCGTCTCGAGCACGGTCAGCAGGTCGCCGTCGAGCGGGATCTCGGCGCCGGTCGTGGTCTTGATGGTCCGCATTGCTATTGGCTCCCGAAGCTCTTGACGGCGCTCGGCTCGTCGGCATGGATTTCCAGGAAGTTCTGCGCGCCCGTCATGGTGAGCATTGTCTCGACGCGCTTCTGGACGCCCGAGAGCTTCAGCGTGCCGCCGGCCGCCGCGGCCTGGCGGTACAGGTCCATCAGACACCCGATCGTCGCGCTGTCGACGTAGTTGACCGACGAGAGGTCGATGACCAGCTTGCGCTCGCCGGTCGTGATGAGCGAGGCGACGGCGCTCGAGAAATCGGGCAGGAGCGGGTACATGAGCCGCTTCTCACCCACCCGTACGATGGCGACACCCTGGGATCGGTCGGTTGAAAGATTCATGTCAAAGGCTCCATTGGCTGTCAGCTTTCAGCTCTCCGCTTCCCGTTCCTCGATGGCCTGCGCGGCGGCGAGCCGCCTGCGCTCGGCGGTCTGGCGATCGCTCTGATCGCGCAGACGGCGGAGCTGCCGCGCCAGCTCCTTGCGGCCCCGGTTGATCCGCGACTTGACCGTGCCTTCCGGCAGCTTCAGCCGATCGGCGATCTCCTGATACGACAGATCCTGAATGTCGCGCATCAGCACGGCCGACCGGAGCGCCGGCGGCAGCGTCTGCAGCGCGGTCCGCAGCTCGGACGCCAGGTCGAGCCGCTCCAGCCGACGATGCGGCCCGAGGTCTTTCGACGTCGGCGACAGATCATCCGGATTGATGTCACGGTCGATCGTCTCCCGCTCGCGCCGGACGCTGCGGTAGTAATCTATGCACAGGTTCCGGCTGACGCTGATCAGCCAGGTCTGAAAGTTGGCACGGCGATCGAAGGTCTCCAGCGACCGGAAGATCTTGAGGAAGATGTCCTGCGTCAGATCTTCCGCTTCGTCGTGCTTGCCGACGAATTTGTACGCGACGTTGAACACCTTCCGCCAGTGCTGGCGGACGATGGTCTCCCATGCCGCCTGATTTCCGCGGAGGCACCGTTCGATTAGCGCCTCGATCGGCTCGGCGGCGTGGAGATCGGCTGCCATGAACGTCCCATTCTATTATCAGGACGGCGTCTTCGTCTGCGACGGCGTCGAGGTCGTGGAGATCGCGCGTGAAGTCGGGACACCTTTCTATCTGTACAGCGCCCGCGCCATTTGTGATGCGTATACCAGCCTCGATCGGGCCCTGGCGGATCATCCACACACCATCCACTACGCGCTGAAGGCGCAGTCGACGCTCGCGATTCTGCGTCTGCTCCGCGGCCTGGGCAGCGCGGCCGACGCGAACTCGGCCGGCGAGATCGACGTCGCGCTCCGGGCGGGCTTCTTGCCAACCGCCATCGTGTTCAGTGGCGTCGGCAAGACCGCCGAGGAGCTCGAGCGCGCCGTGGCCCTTGGGGTCAAGAGCCTGAATGTCGAGTCCGCGGGCGAGCTGCAACGCGTCGAGCAGACCGCCATGCGGCTCGGCACGCGCGCGCGCGTCTCGCTGCGCGTGAACCCCGACATCGATCCCGAGAGTCATCCGCACATTTCGACGGGAATGCGGACCACGAAGTTCGGAATGGCGCCCGCGGAGGCGATGGCCCTCGTCGGGACCCTCGGGCGCCGTCCGGCGCTGGAGCCCGCGGGCCTTCACGTCCATATCGGGTCCCAGATCGCCTCGCTCGAGCCTCTGCGCCGCGCTGCCGCCCTGGTCGCGGGCATGGCGCGGGAGCTGCGACACGCCGGAATCGTGCTCGAGCACGTCGACGTGGGAGGAGGGCTGGCGATTTCGTACGACGGATCGACCGTCCCTAGCCTGGACGCGTATGGCGCGACGTTGGTCGACGAGCTTCGTCATTCGCCGCTGCAGCTGCTCGTGGAGCCTGGCCGCGTCCTGCTCGGCCCCGCCGGCGTTCTGGTGGCGCGCGTGATCGACGCCAAAGAGCAGCACGGCGGGAAGCGTTTCGTGGTCGTCGACGCCAGCATGACGGAGCTCCTGCGGCCGGCGCTGTACGGCGCGTTCCACCGGATCGAGCCGGCGCGCGAGTCGGGGCCAACAACCCAGCTCGCGCCGTGCGACGTCGTCGGACCGGTGTGCGAAACCAGCGACACGCTGGGGGCCGATCGCCTGCTGCCGCGGCTGTCGGTGGGCGACCTCCTCGTTATCCGCGATGCCGGCGCCTATGGCTTCGTCATGGCTTCCAACTACAACCGCCGGCCGCTGCCGCCGGAGGTGCTGGTAGAATCCAGCGCCTGGCGAGTCATCCGGCGCCGCCAGAGCATCGAAGATCAGATGGCGCTCGAGCAATAAGACGTCACAAGTCTGAAGTCAGAAGTCGGAAGTCGGAAGTCGGAGGTCGGAAGTCGGAAGTCGGAGGTCGGAAGTCGGACAGGAAGGATGAATGGCCACGACCGGCGTCTTGATCGCGTTCGAAGGGCTGGATCAGAGCGGGAAGGAAACGCAGGCACAACTTCTCCGGGATCGGTTGAAGGAAGAAGGGAGGAAGGCGCGGATTGTCTCCTTCCCGGACTACTCGACATCGATTGGCGAAGAGCTGGCGCGGGCGCTGCAAGGCGAGCGCGACTACACGCCGGAGGTCATGCAACTCCTGTACGTGGCCAACCGGTACGAGCGCAAACCGGATCTGATTCGGTGGGTCGAGGGCGGGCTGGTCGTCTTGTGCGACCGATACCTCGCGTCGAGCGTGGCCTACGGCGAGGCGTACGGCCTCGACGCGGCCTGGCTGCTCGACATTCAGCGCTTCCTGCCGCAGCCCACCCTGACGATCCTGCTCGACATCACGCCCGAGGCCGCGCTGGCCCGAAAGGCCGCGGACCGCGATCGCTACGAGCGGGACCTGGCCATGCTGGCGCGCGCCCGCGAAAGCTATCACCGTCAAGCGTCGACGGCTGGCTGGGTGCGGATTGACGGCGATCGCGACCGCGGCGAGGTCGCGGCCGACATCCTCACGGCCGTGAGCGCACGACTCTGGCCGCCGTAACGGCCCGCACCTCTCGCGCCCCTCCCAGTTTCAACATGCGGGCGCACTCCTGCAGCGTCGCGCCCGTCGTGCTCACATCGTCCACGAGGACGAGGCGCTTGCCGGCGATTGAGGGGGAGTCGGCGCATGGCTGTCCCCATCGACCTCGCCGCCACGCGCCGGCGCGGGTTTCTTTCAAGCCGAACGCGTCTCGGACGTTGCGGTGCCGGCGCGACGCCGGCAGCTCGTTTTGGGGCTGGGTATCCCGTTGTCGCCAAAGACAGGCCATCACCGGCAGCTCGAGATGGCGCGCGATCTCTTCGGCCTGGTTGAAGCCGCGAGCCCGCAGCCGTCGCGCGTGGAGGGGCACCGGCACGATCGCATCGGCGTCGAGCAGCAGATCGCGGCACCGCGATCGCATGAGGGCCGCGAGATCGGGAGCAATCGAGCGGCGGCCTTCGTACTTCAGCGCATGAACGATCGATCGGAGAGCGCCCTCGTAGTGGCCGGCCGATCCACCACGATCGATGTGCCCTGGCGCTCGCCGGCATCGGGGGCAAGTGCCATTCTCCAGCGTCGCCGTCCGCCAGGAGGGAAGCGGGTCGCCGCACAGCCGGCACGCCGGCGGGGTGATCAGCCGGATCCGCTCCCAACATCCCTCGCACACCGCGCCGTCGAGCGGACGGCTGAGCAGGGCCTCACACGCCGCGCAGCGCGGCGCAAGCAGCAGCGCGAGCAGGCCATCGAGGGCCGATCGAACACCGCGGCTCGTCGCCTGAATCACGTGAATCGGGAGCATGCCGCCCGCCATTCGGGTGGCGCCGATTCAGCTGAGACGTTCCTACTACGGAGCGCGGGGAGGTACGTCCGGGAGGTCGAGCCGCGCGGCACTGCCCCAGAGACGCTCGAGATCATAGAACCGCCGCGTGTCCGGCGTGAAGACGTGGAAGACGAAGTCGAAGCAGTCGATGAGGATCCACTCCGCGCGATCGTAGCCCTCGACGTGTGAGGGCCGGATGCCGCTTCGCTCCAGAGCCTCCTCGATGGCATCGGCGATCGCTTTGATCTGCCGGGGGTTCTGTCCCGAACAGATGAAGAAGAAATCGGTGAACGCCTCAATCGATCGCAAATCGAGCGCGACCAGATCGACCGCCTTCTTGTCTCGCGCCGCTTCGATGGCGCGCCCGAGCGGTCCCGGCACCGCGCTATCGGACGCGGGCACGGGCTTCTCACGTGTCGAATGGGTCATGCAAACAACCTACCGTGAGCAGGCTGCTGGAACATGGCAGCTAGGTTCTGCGTTTCAGGCCGAATCATTCAGCGGCCTGATAGAGGCCATGGCGCGCGATGTGCCGCGCCACGGCCTCCGGGACGAGACCGTCAATTCGATCGCCGGCGCTCAAGCGCCGTCGGATCTCGGTCGACGAGACATTCGGCGTATCGGCAGCCAGCCGGAACACCCAGGGATGTTCCGCGTTCGCGAGATCGGGCACGGGCCGACGGATTGCGCCCTCCACCCCCGGAGCGTTGCCCAGCGGCCACACCCTGTGCGCCAGCGCCGGGAACCGGCCCGCGAACGCCTCCGGGGACAGCGCGTCGACCTCCGGCCGGTCCACGACGACGAAGTGGCTTAGATCGAAGAGCCCCGGATAGTCCTTCCAGGTGGCAATTTCTGCAAAGGCATCGAGCCCGGTGATGAAGAAAATCTGCAACGCCGACAGTCCGAGCGAGTGAAGACGCCGTAAGGTCGTTGACGTGTACGAAGGCCCGGCCGTTCCCATGTCGAGGTCCGAGGCAACGAGGCCCGGAGTCTCGGATACGGCGAGCGCCACCATCGCGAAGCGATGATACGGAGACGCCACCGGCTCGGTATCGCGGTGCGGCGGATGATGGGCGGGGATCAGCAGGACCTCGGACAGTCCCAGGACATCCAGGGCCGCTCGAGCCGCCTTCAAGTGGCCGATGTGAATCGGATCGAACGTGCCGCCGAGAAGGCCGACGAGCCTCGGCGTCATTCGAAGGACGTGGTCCCTGCCACGAGCGCGTCCTCGGTCGTCTTCGCTTTGGCGGCGTCCAGCGCGGACCAGATGGCTTCAAGGAGCGCGGGGACGCCCTGGCCTGTGACCGCCGAGATCGGGAACAGCGGAATCGAAAAATCCCGCATCCGCCGTTCGAGACGGGGCAGCAACGCCGGATCGTCCAGGGCGTCGATCTTATTCGCCACACCCAGCTGCGGCTTTCGCACGAGCGCCTCGTCGAAGAGCGACAGCTCACGGCGGATGGTCTCGAAATCAGCAACCGCGTCGCGGCCGGACGCGCCCGAGACGTCGACGAGGTGAACCAAGAGCTTGGTGCGTTCGACGTGCCTGAGGAACCGATCGCCGAGCCCCTGTCCCGCATGCGCGCCTTTGATCAGTCCGGGCACGTCGGCCATGACGAAGCTCCGGTCGTCGGACAGGCTCACGACGCCGAGGTGGGGCGTGAGTGTCGTGAACGGATAGTCGGCGATCTTGGGATGCGCCGAAGAGACGCGCGAGATGAGCGTGGACTTTCCGGCATTCGGAAATCCGACCAGGCCGACGTCGGCAATCAACTTGAGCTGCAGGGCCAGCGTCTTGCGCTCGCCCTCCAGTCCTGGCTCGGCGCGGCGCGGAGCCCGGTTGGTTGACGTCGCAAAGCGCGCATTGCCGCGCCCGCCGTGCCCGCCGCGCGCCACGAGGGGCCGCTGATCGGCCCGGGCCAGGTCGCCGACGAGCCGCAGAGCTCCCGGGTCGGCCTCCGAGGCCTCCGCACGCTCGTAGACCACGGTCCCGATCGGCACCTCGAGGACCAAATCGTCACCGTCGTGGCCGGTACGGTTGGATCCCTGACCGTGGGTGCCGCGAGCGGCGTGGAACTCGGGATGGAACCGGTAGGTGACGAGCGTGTTGAGGTGGGCGCTCGCGACGATGTAGACCGAGCCGCCGGTGCCGCCGTCGCCGCCATCCGGCCCGCCGCGCGGCACGAACTTCTCGCGACGGAAGCTCATGCAGCCGCGGCCGCCGTCGCCGGCGCTCACGCGGATGTCGACTTCGTCGACGAACATGAAAACTGGGAACTTAGGTCTCTGGCCCGATCCGCTCAATCGCGATCACGCGGCCACGCGCGCCGTGATTCTCGAAGCGCACGCGTCCCGCGATCTTGGCGAAGAGCGTGTCATCCTTGCCTCGGCCAACATTGAGCCCCGGCTTGAAGCGCCGCCCGTGCTGGCGGACGAGGATCGATCCGCCCGGCACGATGTTGCCGTCGAACCGCTTCACGCCCAAGCGCTGCGAGTTGCTGTCGCGTCCGTTCCTGGAGCTGCCCTGACCTTTTTTGTGAGCCATAAGAACAGTTATCGGTTTTCAGTTGTCAGTTTTCAGCTTCAGATTCTCAGGTCCACGCTGATACCCGAGAACTGAGACCTGAAAACGGAGAACTGAAGACTACACCTGTATATCCGTGATCCGAATCCGCACCAGCGTGGACCGGTGGCCCTTCGTCCGCCGGAACCCCTTTCGCCGCTTTTTCCTGAAAACGCGGATCTTTGGCCCGCGGGCCTCGCCGTCGACGACCCCGAGCACCTTCGCGTTCGCTACGAACGGGGCGCCCGCGAGGATCTCTCCGCCGTCGCGCTCCACGAACAACACCCGATCGATGCTGATCTGATCGCCCGGCTTGGCCTCGAACCGGTCGACCTCCACCAGGAGACCCGGCGCGACCTTCACCTGACGCCCGCCGCTCTGGATGATTGCGTACACGCTCGATTTCTCCTCGAAGAAACCACCAGTATACCACGACCTCAGGCAGCTTCTCGTAGCGGCCGGCGGCGCCCATCGCGGGGGGCCGCGCCGCGTCCGCAGATGGCGAGAACAGGTAGTGGGTCAGTTTGGTGTGAAGCCCCGCTTCCACCCCAACGCGCTGGAGAACGCGCGTCGGGACCCCGGGTTGAGGCCCGCGCGCGAACGGTTCTGGAAAAACGCGCCGCAGGCCAGACTGCCGCGCAGGTCAGAACTTGACCTGCGCGGGTCGCTGAACGCGATGCCGAAGGCGTGTTTTTCCGCGCGGCCGAACAGGGCGAGTCCCAAACTGACCCACTACCCGGCGCCGGCTCCCCCCGAAGCTGCCTCAGGTCGTGGTATACTGGTGGTTTCTTCAAGGAGAAATCGAGCGTGTACGCAATCATC